>CAJURU010000006.1 GCA_910588845.1 uncultured Lachnospiraceae bacterium | reverse complement strand
ATCAGAAAGTCCTGTATGACATTTTTTTATGGAAAAGTTGTAAAGTGGTGTAATATAATGACATTTGCCTGTTCTAAAAATAGCGAAACAATCCCAGCCCTGTTCCCCAGAATCAGCATTGCCATCCCTGTAAGGGCTGCAAGAAAAATAATCTGTAAAGGATTTCCCTCCAAAAAAGGAGTAAAAAAATTGTCCGGTACGATTCCAAGAACCATTTCCAGAAGTTCCGAAAGCCGAAAGGAACTGCCGCCGCTGCCTGCAAGAGGAAATAAAGGCAGGATGGCAATGCCGAATACTGTCGTAAAAATCAGCGTCATCCATAAAAACCTGCCGATCATCCGCTTTCCGACTTTTCCCAGCGTTGCAATATCCCCGATATTATAAATACCGCCTGCCACCGATAAAAATATCAGGGGCCCTGCAACAGCGCTCAACAGCCCCATAAATGTGTCAAAAACAGGCGTAATCATTTCCTCTGAAAGAAAATTAACAGTTTTTTCCGGTAGAAAACTGCTTACCATACCGCAAAAAAGGAATTTCTCCCATACCTGAAAGGATGCCTTTTAGGATAGCGCTTTCTTCACCGCCATCCGTATGGACCTCATCGTTTCTTTCTCCCGGAATAGAAAAATTGGCATACAGACGGTTTATCCGCTTTCTGCACTGAAATTGAAAAGTCCCCTTTGTGCCAAAAGCATCCTGATATCTCAGCAGTATCTCTTCCACAGCCAGTCGTGTGCGGAGAATGTCCCTTTTTTCCCCCATTGGCGCGTTCACAAAATGTCTCTACTTCATGACACGCCGCATCTATATCATGATTTGTCAGGGTGTAATCTTGCATTTTAAACTCCTAAAAGATTAAATCCGTTCATGCGGTACTGTCTAATCTTGTCTTTCATCTCTTCTGTTCTTCTCTTATTGATATCCTGCTTTTCATAAATATCATCAAGCAGTAGATCGATATTTTTCTGCATCAGCATATTAGTATGTACCATATTCTGCATGATATCAATTGCATTTCTGGGATTTCTTCTGATAAATTCTTCCAGAGAATCCTTTGTAATACGCATCAGACACACCTCTCCATAGGCAACTACCGTATAAATGCTTGGCTGGCTGGAAAGCACATTGGTTTCGCCGAAACACTTGGACTTGGAATAAATCCCAATCAAATGTTCCTCCTTTTCCCCATACCGGATATAAACTGCTACAGAACCAGATATAATTTTATACATTTCCTCATAAGTTTTGCCTTCTTTCAAAATAATATCGTCCGCATGAAATTCCAGCATTGATGCGTTTTCCATTTTTCTTCATCCCTTTCTTCTGCTGACAGTTCAGGTTCTCTCAGCCATTTGATATATTTTTCTTCTCTCTCAGTTTTCTCACATCCAGCATATCAAGACCGGCAGACAGTTCCACAAGTTCCGCTTGCAGACAGAACAAGTTCACCGCTGTAGTAATAAATTCCAGAATTACATTGAGAGCAATCGTGACCGCTACAGCCTCCGTGGGAATCTTAAGCTGGACAAACAAAATCGTATAACAGGTCAGCGCACCGCCGGGGATAGGAGGCGCCGCCACCGCAAGCACAATAGCAATGAAACCGGCAGTAGCCAGCCACGCCGGAGAAATCGTCACGCCATAGATTTCAGACATACAAAATCCCACCGCCAGAAACATAACGGAAACCCCCGGCATAAAGATAACCTGCCCCAAAGGGATACCAAAATTAACGATCCTTCTGTCAATCCCAAGGTCTTTCTCACAGCACTCCATATTTACCCCAAATGCGGCAGAAGAAGATGCCGTAGTTAATGCAATCAGAAAAGTAGGCGTCATCTTTTTCAGCAACACCCTAAGCTGCACCTTCCTCCTTGTACATACCAGCACAAGATACACTGCCAGAAGAACAGCATCTCCCACAAGCATTACCAGAATCACCTTATATGCAGGAAGAAATACTGAAAAGTTGTTACCCAGTATCATATTTAAAATACTGCCGAACACAAACACGGGAACAAAAGAACTGACTGCCTCCATAATAAGCTGTATAATATAATTGGACTGTTCCACAAAGGCCGCGGCAATCGTAGCTTTGTTTCCCAGAATCAGCATTGCGATTCCGATTAAAACTGCCACAAAAATAATCTGCATAGGATTCCCTTCTGTAAAGGGCGTAAAAAAGTTGCCTGGTACGATATCCAGAACCATTTGAAACAATTCAGAAAAATCAAACTTCCCCCCGTCTCCGGTTTTAAGGGAAAAAAACGGCATGGCCACCACACATACGGGCAGTGTCAGAAGAATCGTCATCAGCATAAAGCGTCCAACCATCCTCTTTCCGATTCTGCCCATAGCCGCCATATCCCCAATGCTGTATATTCCCCATACAATTGAAAGAAACACCATAGGACCTGCAATGGCTGATAAAAGTCCCATAAAACGGTCAAATACCGGGCTGATAAGTTCATTTGCAAGAAAAGTCCTGACACTCTCCGGCAGGAAACTACACACACCGCCGCACAAAAAAGCCAGTATTACGGACAGCGCCAGTGAAGCCATCTGAGAACGTTTCTTCTTTTTGGGAGTAAATAAAATAAGATTCTCTCCGTTTTTGTACTGCCACGCGGGTGCAACCCCCATATTGGCAAGCAGTCCCCGCAGTACCTGGCTCTGTTCTTCCTCCTCTGCATCAAAGGGATCAACCCTTTCCCCTGGCAGGAAAAGTTCCAGACGGATACGATTAAGACGTTTGATATATTTTTGTGCAAATACTGCCTCCTCACCGAAAGCCTCCTGGTACTTTAACAGCGTTTCCTCCACTGCAAGCCGGATTTGGATAATATTTCTGGCGTCAACGCCCCATTCTCCAAACGTCTTTTCTGCAAGACTGCTTGCCTGCGCAATATTTTCATTATTTAATTTCATCTTTTCCATAATTTTTTCTCTTATTTTTTAATCTATATACTTATAATAAATTGATTCATTCCATCCACAAACTTATGCTCCATCCCTTTGGACATTCCTTTTATCATCCTGCCGGACAAATCTTCTTCGTCCCCAAAAGGATGAAAGGAAGGCCCATGATAGGAAAATCGCATCTGCGCCAGATTTTCCCTCTCGCTGTATTCCACATCCAGAGAAATATCCCTTTCCTCCGCTTCCCCTGCCGCAGGCAGAAGTTTTTGCATCAGCGCTTCCTCCACAACAAGCTGCATGGCGTAAATCTGTCTCTGTGAAAACTGCTGCTTACGCCCGAACTCCTCAAGACGTGTCATAAAGGCCGGAAAATCAAAGTCACGTGAGATTTTTTCCACATGGAGCACCTTAAGCTGCCGGATAAATATCCGGGTTCTCTCCCTCTTTGGATGCTCAAAAATCTGTTCCGGCGTTCCGTCCTCATAGATTTCGCCCTGATCCATATAAAATATCCTGGTGGATACATCCCGGGCAAACTTCATTTCATGCGTCACGATCATCATGGTCATTCCCTGCCTTGCCAGCCCACGGATAACCGAAAGAACTTCCCCCACCATAGTGGGATCCAGGGCGGAAGTCGGCTCGTCAAAAAGAATAATTTCCGGCTCCATAGCCACCGTCCTTGCAATAGCCGCACGCTGCTTCTGTCCCCCCGAAAGTTCATCCGGATAAGAAAAAGCCTTGTCTGCAAGCCCTATGTTACGCAGCAGTTCCATCCCTCTATCATATGCCTCCTGCCGGCTTCTGCCAAGAAGATCGACCTGCCCCATCATGATATTTTCTATAATCGTCTTGTGTGCAAACAGGTTGAAGGACTGAAATACCATTCCCATCTTCTGCCTCACCAGATTTACCTTACATTTCTTGTCCGTTGTTACCACACCGTCTACCACAATCTCGCCCTTTGTAGGCGTCTCCAGAAGATTAATACATCGAAGCAGCGTTGACTTTCCTGTGCCTGACGGGCCTATAATGGAAATCACCTCTCCTTTTTTAATCTCCACGCTTACATCCTTCAAAGGGGTTACGTTTAAATATTCCTTACACAGATGCCGGATAGATATTATGCTCGTGTTCATACTTGCCCCGGCACGAACGTCCCGGCTTTCATGCTTTTCTGTCATAACATGCACACCCCCTTTAAGCTGCGTTTCTTCCGTTTCGGTGCAACCTTCCTCTCTGCAAATGAGAGAGCTGCCGTCATCATATTGGCAATAACAAAATAAATTACTGCTGTCATTATCAGTGGAAAGAACGCCTCCATAGTACGTGAGCGTATAATATCGGATACTTTTGTCAGATCCTGTACCGCAATATATCCTACTACTGAAGTCATTTTTACCATAGAAATAAATTCGCCTTTCAACACAGGAATAAAATTTCTCGCCGCCTGGGGCAATACAATCTTAAAAAATGTCTGACCTTTCGTATAGCCCATAGCAAGGGCTGCCTCGCTTTGCCCCTTATCCACAGTTTCTATTCCTGTCCGCATCATCTCCGATGAATATGCCGCAAAATTAATGGAGAATCCAATAACTGCAACCAGAATTTCAGAAATATCCGCCGAACCAAAAATTCCATAGTACAAAATCATCAGAAAGACTACGATAGGGGTTCCCTGAATCAAACGAACAAAGACCGCCCCGAACCACTGAGTTGGCTTACAATTGATCCGGCGCAGCATACATATCCCAAAGCCAAGGCACAGACCAAAAAATCCTGAAAAGACAGAAATCAGTATGGTGACGCCAAGCCCCCGCAAAATCAGCCGCCAGCGCCCTTCCACTACAAAAGTGCTTTGAAAGCTGTCCTCAAGATTTGCCCAGAAACCTTTTCCCTGCAATTCCCCATCCAAATCACGCACCAGAAGCACCATAGCTGAGTCGTAATGAGTATCTGCAAAGTCTACCCGCTTCGCTCTTTCTTCCGTGATGGAAAGGCTTCCGCTGACCACATCCGCCTTCCCGCTTTCAAGGGCGGTTATCAGCGAAGCAAATTCACATGTTGTCATCTCCACCTTCATATCCAGTTCACGTGCAATCAGAAGCAGCAGATCTATCTCAAGCCCTAAAGGTTCGCCGCTGCTTCCAAGATAAGTCATAGGCTCATGGGCGCCATCATAGTAGTAGCGGATGGTTCCCTTAGCCCCCGGCCAGTCCTGCTCCATTAATACCTTTATGCTCTCATCCGCCCCAAGCCATTTTTCCTTTAAGGATGCGATTGTTCCGTCCTCTTTAAACTTTGCAATAACTTCATTAAACTGTTCCCGCAGAGGACTTCCCTTGGGAAGGGCATATCCATATTTATCCCGCACGACAGGTTCTTCAAAAATTTTCAGACCTTCATTTTTTGCTGCCGCAAGCTGTGCCAGCGGTTCATCCAACGCCCCCGCATCCACACGATCTGCTTTAAGAGCCGCAACAATATCGGGAACAGAATTGTAGTAGGAAAAGTCTTTTGCATCCGCAATTACTTCCTGTAAAAGTTTATCGTAAACCCCTCCGCTTAATGATGCAAACCTTGCTCCGGCAAAATCCGAAAGCGTCCCGTATTTTTTCTCCGTGCTGCCTTTCTGTTCCGACCTTACCATAACGGCAGTCACCGAAGGATAAACACAATCGGAAAATTCGATATGCCTGCGCCTTTCCTCGGTGGCATTTAAATTCGCCATAATACAGTCAATGTCGCCGGCTTCCGCCGCGGCAATAATTCCGTCATAGTCGTAAATTTTAATTTCCACTTCCGCATTCAGCCACGCTCCAAAACGGTAAATCAGCTCCACATCATATCCGGTAAGAGTCGTCCCCTCATAGTAGCTGAAAGGCTGAACCATCCCTGTGGTTCCCACCTTAAGCTTACAGTCCGGCGTCTGTGGCGCCTGTATTTTTGGCATGGTTCCCTCCGCCCTGCTTACCCAGCGGTTATACATATCATCCAGCGTCCCCTCGGCTCTTGCTTCCGACAGAAACTGGTTCACTTTATCCTTTAAATTTTCAACCTGGCTTTTGGGTGAAATCCCCACAGCCACATCCATACTTTCTCCCAGGTTTTCCTCTAAAATCTCCACATTCTCAAGACCGCTGGCAATAGCAAATTCCATCATTACCCGGTCATAAACAAACCCGTCCAGTTTTCCCTGGGAAATGGCAAGATACCCCGAAGAGTTGCCTGAAAATGTTTTATGCTCCGCCTCCGGCAGATATTTTTCCGCCATATACATGCCTGCCCCGCCTTCCGGAACACCAATCGTATAGGCCGGATTGTTGAGCTGTTCTATGAAAGTGATTTTTTCATTTTCTTCCCTTCCACATCCCCCAAGGCAAAGTATCCCTAAAAGGGCAAGTGTTAAAAGCGCCATTCTTTTTTGTAAAACCATTTTTCCTCACCTTTCGTCTGAAATGATCCCTCTGTCCTGGCACAGAGCTTCTATACTCCTGTCATATTCATTCTCCCATCAACTATCATTTTAAAAAGCCTGTATTTCGAGCATTTTATCCATTCGCTACCTACGCTATTATAGCAGATAAGAATTTTGCTTTGGTGGGTATGGGATAATTTGTATTTTTTCTGGTAAAATTTGTTATGGCCGATTGCAAACCGACCTTCCCGTTTTGTACCCGAATTTCACCTTTTGCAAGCGGCATTCAAATCACTGTAACCGGTATCCTGCTCCACCGAATAGTTCCTCACTTCCTTGGTGATGGTAGTCCTGTCCCTTCCAAGCCTTTCCCCGCCGGCTCTTTCTACCATAACAGAAAAGACAGGTGGATTTTGTTCCATCTGTCTTTGTATTGCCACTTTCTCCGGCTTCTGTTATTCTATTTGTATTGTACTTTCCCCCTTGGGCGGGAATCTCGCTTTGCAATTCAGGATAAAAAATATACACTTCAATTGATTACTCGTTTATACATTATAACACGGCTTCGTTACCTACCCTTATACCTGGCACACATTCCATATGAACTCATGGAGTAAACAACTGGTTATCCCACTCGTTGTCTTTACCAACTTCCTCATTCACATCCAATTCCCCAATCAAATCCCGATAGAAATTCACGTTCGTCTGCATCATATAGGGCGTCACCCACAACATACCTATGCCACAAGAAAGAAGCCCCAGCAGCGACCAGCCGATAAAACTCACATAAATATAGAAAAACCTGCCCATATTACCTTCCATCATCTGCGAACTGGTGCGGAACGCTTCAATAACAGACATATCACCGTGCTCAACCAGCAGATAAAATATCTGCGACAGGCGAAGCGATACATAAATCACAACCACAAAACCGATAATATACAAGGCTCCTCCTATCATGATTGCCAGCACCGTGTCAGCAACAATCCCCACTACCAGACAGATAGCCCCCGGCAGCATGCATACTATCTCAACAACAAATATCAGGATATACCCCAAGATATAACGGTCCGGCCTTCTGGTAAATTCCCCAAAAATCATACCTACGCTGACTTCCTGATTCCTGGCAAATCCGAAATACATTCTCAAAATTCCACACTGTAATACCATAGAGACTGCTGAAATAATGATCGCCGCCACCATATATGTAATATACTGCACCGTTCCGCTGCCGGTAATGATAAGCAGAAAATAGAATGGCGTCAATAAACCTGATATTATCATCTGCTCTAACAGGTTGGCTCCAATGGCAAGCCCCCAGCGCCCATTTAACTGTTCCCTTGCTAACCGTTTTAACTCTGCCGATGTATGTTTCATATTTAATAACGCTCCATTTCAAATTCTTCTAAGGGCTTGGTCGCATAATTAAAACCCATGCCCCGCACTGCATTTGCCTGATTCTGCCTTTGACTTGCCGCATAGGGATTCACGTTCTGCCTCTGATTTACAGTATAAGGGTTGGCTCCTGACCGGCTTCTATTCGCTCCCGCAGGATTCGCCGAGGAACCTTCCACGCTTGCGCCTTTGTCATCTGTCGGCGAGCTCTTCTCCTTCGCCTTCTCAGAGTCCGCCGGATATCTGATCTTGGTTGAGGTCGTACCGCCGGACACATAATTCTTTCCGCATTCCGGGCAAACCGCCGTCTCAATACGCACGGAAACTGACAGTACTTCTCCGCCCTTCTGCGCCGCCTTACTGTAAGCATTTGCCACATGTTCTCCTTCATGGGCGCGCACTCTTCCGGCCGCTGCCTCCGGAGAAATATGCGCCGCCGCCTTAAAGGACACATTCTCATCTGAACCGTCCTTATATTTGCGGTTCTTACAAGTCTGGCACTCTTCGCCCGGCTCTTTGCGTCTAAAACCGTCTTGCGTCCCCTTCTCTTCCTTCTGCGTCTTATCCGCCCACGGCAAACGCTCTTCTCTGGGTTCTCTTTCTCCCTTAGAAATCTTCCCGGCTTCCTCTGCCTCTTTGTTGTTCTGTGGACTGCCTGGCGCATCCATCTGTTTCTCGGCCGGATGTATACCATTATAAGATGTGTTGATTCCTACCATAAAACCTGCCATGCTTCCATCCCCTTCCCTAAACTATATTTTAGTGTAGCACATAATCTTCTTTTTGACAAATAAAAAAGTGTTTAAGCCTACTTCATCCCCCTCTCCCCATTCTTGGTAGAATAGACTTGCACACTTTGACGCGCCGAGCACATTTGCGAAGCAATATTTACCTTTTGTGCGAGTACGCATATTATTTTTATCCTATTAGGATTGTCCACTCAAGCTTCAACGTGACAAAGTCTTTCCTAATAGAATAAAAAAACAGACGACTTGCCGCCAGTCACCTGATATGATACTATAGCTTTATAATTTACTTATCACTTGGAGATGATATATTGAGAAACCGCAGTAAAGAAGAAACCGCATTATTTTATATCGGATGGGCGCTCGTCTTTGTATCTGGCATTCTCGTGCTTATGTACCAGATTATGCCTCTGCCATTCAAAATGATTATGCCGCCTTGCATTTTCCATAGCGTTACCGGGCTTTATTGCCCAGGCTGCGGCGGCACCAGGGCGGTGTCCGCGCTGCTGCACGGGCACATTGTGACCTCGTTTATCTGCCACCCCTTGGTCCCATGCACCGCCATTACCGCAGGATGGTTCTTAATCAGCCAGAGCATTGAGCGGATTTCCAAGCACAAGATTAAGATTGGCATGAAATACCGCGATGTATATATCTGGGCGGCGCTGGGGATTGTCATAATAAATTTTATTGTAAAAAATATACTGCTCATGGTATGGAACGTTGACTTGCTGCAAGGGATTACCCTGTGATTGCTTAACTTTCGTAACTATTCAGCAGCAAATCAACGTCCACGATTACTTTCTATTTTCCAATCAGGTAATCCATCATCTCGCAGCCTCTGGCCACGCTGTGCCCGGATTGTTCTGCTTCCCGCTCATTATATTTCCAGGAATTCTGCTGCACTTTCGTGCTATCGTAGAGCAAATAGGGAACGCTGTCGCCGGTATGCGTGCGCAGGGAAATTGGCGTGGGATGATCGGGCATCACAAGCATACGGAACTCTGCGCCCGCCTGTTCCAGTCCCGCCTTAATCGGTGCAATCACACGCGCATCTAAATTCTCAATCGCCTGTACCTTCCGTTCCACGCTGCCCTGATGTCCCATCTCATCCGGGGCTTCTAAGTGCACATAGACAAAATCACAATCCTCTTTTGTCAGCGCATCTACCGCTGCCTGTGCTTTGCCTTCATAGTTGGTATTCAGCCCGCCATTGGCTCCTTCCACGGAAATATTTTTCATGGAGGCGCCCACCGCGATTCCTTTTAAAAGGTCGACCGCCGATATCATGGCGCCTTTTAAGCCTGTTTTTTCCTGGAACGAAGACAAAGACGGCCTTGTACCCGCCCCCCAAAACCAGCAAGCGTTGGCGGGATTCTGGCCTTTCTTTTTCCGCTCTACATTGATGGGATGATTCACCAAAATGTCGTAACTCTTTTTCATCATCTCCTTGAGTACAGCGTCCTCTGGCAGATACTGTCCAACAGTCTGTCCCAGTACATCATGAGGCGGCGTCAAATCCACAACCTGCCCCTGCTGCCAAATCAACAGATGGCGGTAGCTAGTGCCCACATAAAATTTATAAATATCTGTCTCCAGTTCCTTTTTGACAGCGTCAATCAGAATGGCCGCTTCCTCCGTAGAAATCTCGCCGGAACTGTGATCTAAAATCTTCTTATCCTCGAAATTCTCTTCCTTTTCTGAGAGCGTTACAATATTACAGCGCAAAGAGACATCCGTAGGCTTCATATCCACTCCGATACTCAATGCCTCCAAGGGAGAACGCCCAGAATAATAAATCTTGGGATCATACCCTAATACGGAGAGATTTGCCGTATCGCTTCCCGGCGACATGCCCTCCGGGATGGTGTGCACCATACCAATCTCCCCAGCCGCCGCAAGCGCGTCCATCTGCGGGGTTTGGGCAAATTCTAAGGGGGTCATGCCTCCCAGTTCGTCTATCGGGCGGTCTGCCATGCCGTCGCCCAGCACAATCACATATTTCATTCTTTTCCTTCCACCTTTCCAGACAGAATGCCTCAAAAGCAGCATGGCTTCTGAGACATTCTTATCGCTCTATACTACACGGATTCTCTGAATCACATTTAATCCGTCTGCTTTCTTTTCAAATTCTTCCTCGCTCATTTTCCCGGTCAGGAAACCAACTTCGCCGCTTATCTGAGGCGCCTCCACAAATTCAACTTCACCGAACAGGGACTGCACCTTCTCCTTATCCTCCGCGCTGCGCACAAAGAAACGGCTCTCGCTCCTGCCTTTGTCCACCAAGTCCATCTTCTTAGAACTCCAGGATATGAGAATATTTTTGTGCAAATGCTTGGCGATATCTACAATATCGGCAACTACCGCACTCGCAGTCGGCAGCTTGCCTGCGCCGCTGCCATAGAACATCGCGTCGCCTAAGACATTGCCATGCACGAAAATGGCGTTGAACACATCATTGACACTGTACAAAGGATGCTGCTGTGAAAGCATGAACGGCGCAACCATCGCGCAGTAACCTTCCTTCGTCTTTCTGCTGGTGGCAAGAAGCTTAATGACAAGCCCCATCGCTTTGGCGTACTTGATATCATCGGCGGTAATCTTAGAGATTCCCTCCGTATAAATATCCTCAAAATCTACCTGCTGCCCACATACAAGGGACGTCAAAATGGCAATCTTCCTACAAGCGTCGTACCCCTCCACGTCCGCTGTGGGATCTGCCTCCGCATAACCTCGGGACTGTGCATCTTTGAGCACATCCGCAAATTCGAGCCCCTCAAAGGTCATCTTACTGAGAATATAATTCGTAGTTCCATTTAAAATTCCTGTAATTTCCTCGATCTCATCTGCGGTCAGAGAAGAATTCAAGGGACGGATAATCGGAATGCCGCCGCCTACGCTGGCTTCAAACAAGAAATTGATGTTCTGCTCCTTGGCAATGGCAATCAATTCTGCCCCATGCTTTGCCACCAGCGCCTTGTTAGAAGTTGTAACATTCTTACCCGCAAGCAATGCACGTTTCACAAACGTATACGCCGGTTCCACGCCTCCCATTGCTTCCACGACCACTTCAACCTCCGGGTCATTGGCAATCACATCATAATCGTGTATGACCTTGTCCTCCATAGGATCTCCCGGAAAATCGCGCAAATCCAATATGTATTTTACTTCAATTCCATCACCTGCGCGCTTGGCGATGCTCTCACTGTTGGTATTTAAAACTTCTACCACGCCGGAACCAATCGTTCCGTAACCTAAAATTGCTATCTTAATCATAATGTCACTCCCTGGCTAATATTTTTAAATAATGTACGCCCTCCTGCTGCTCGATGCTCTCTACCATGTAGGACACATTCTTCGTGTCTGGCAGTACGTCTACGCTCAGCGTAAGAGAGGCAATTCCGTTGACCGGAATACTCTGATGGATTGTGAGAATATTCGCATGGAAATCTGCCACAATCTGTAACACCAGGGACAAAAGCCCCGGTTCATCATCCATCTGTATCACCATTGTGATGGTTTTTCCCTTGGCATTGTCGTGGAATGGGAAAATATCATCCTTATACTTATAAAAAGAACTTCGGCTGATTCCCACGGAATCGGTTGCCTCCTGTACGGATTCGGCACGCCCGGATTCTATGAGCTTCTTTGCTTCCACGACTTTCAGTAATACCTCTGGAACGGCTTTCTTCTTTAAAACAAAATATTTCGTCTTGTCCTCCATGACGCCTCCAGTATGTTTGCCTGTGAAATACATTTGTGTTCACTGCAAAGATATTAGCATATTTGTCCCTCAATTGCAAGTACTTTTGCCATGCGAACATCGTTTCCTGCAACCGCACCATTCTGTAAAACCCTAAAATTTCCGGCTGCCGCCGCTGGATCTGCGCCCGCCGGAACCGGTATGAACGGCGCTTCGGCTGCCGCCGCCCCCTCCGCTGCTCGTCTGCTTGGGAATCTGCCGCCTTGTGACAAAAGAATTGACAAGTCTGTCTTCCTTCGTCGTCAAGCTGACGCGCCCATTCTTCTCTATGGGATATTTGTAGCCGCCAAACTTCAGGCGGTATCTGCCAAAAATACCAAAAACTGTCGCTCCCCCGGCAACAATCGCCAGTCCCAGGGCAATGAGGATTTCTGACAACGTAATGGATTTCTTGCGGGGATGCCGAATCACTTCCCCTGTATCTTCATCATAGAGATAATTTCTGTCCGCATTTTCCGTTTGATAAGCGTCCTCCACTTCCCCTAACATCGCCTGCAATGTGGCGGCATGCTTTTCCTCAGAAATCTCCTCATATCCGGCGTCAAGAATCCTCTCCGTGCGGTTATCGGTGATATAGTACATTGCTTCTCCGAAAGCGCGCACCACAATTTCGCGGTTATCCATATCAATCGCACAGATCACGCCGTCATCTTTGCCCGTATATTTGTCAAACCAGCTTTCTGCATACGACGTCGCATCCTCGCCGCCGGCGTCGTCTGTCGTCAGCGCCATAAACTCCCAGCCCGTGCGCTCCTCCAGTTCTGCTAACCGATGATTAATCTCTTCTGCTTCCGTTTCCGACAACAAACCCGCCTGGTCTGTAAGCTGCATATTTTCCGCTGCCTGCTGCGCACTTTCTTCTGCCTGTACAGGCGTCATGCAAAAAATTATCATACACAGCAATAAAGCCATTGTCAAGCATCTCTTTATCATTTTCATAGCATCCATCCTCCCAGCAGTCCCAACAGGAATACCACCATAAATATGACAATCCCCAAAATCCAGACTTTTGCTCCATCGACCGGCAGCTCGCCGTAGACTTTTCCGTTCTGCCCGTTCATGGAATAATAGTACATTTTTCCATCGCGCCCCTTATATGTAACCGTCCATACCGGAAGCATAATGTAATCCCAATGCTCCTGCTGCGTTTGAAGCTGGCAGCTATTCACACTTAAATGGCCGTAACCGCCTGCCGTTTCCCGCAAAAGCCTCTCGGCAAACTCTTTGGCGTCCTCCACGACTTCCGCCTGCAAATCACTGCGGCCTAAATCACGCTTCTCTGCCAAAAATCCAGATAAATAGCCCATATGGAACCCTTTTACTTTGCTCACATCATAGGGCAGCACGCCTTCCGCCAGCTTGAGGCTGTTTTTCTTCAGCGCGTTCTTTGTAATGTCTTCCAGATGGATATTTCCCCTGCGTTCTACATGGTAAATTTTCGTCTCCGTATATTCCGTATCCCCGCTGCGCCATACGCGAAGGTTCTTTCCTTCCGCCTGCAACGAGCCTCTCATATCCATATCAGCCATCCAATATGGGAAATATACCCCGGAAATTTTCTCAATCTGCTGTTTGTTAAAAAACGCCTTGGGCACAAATTTCTTGCTGTGTGCATATTCGAGAAATTTCTCGGTCGCCTGCTGCTTATCAATTGTAAAGGGAATAATTTTGTGCGGCAAAAACTCCCCGGAAACACGTCCGGATAGCACGACTGGATTATGGCAATAGTAACAGAAAGCGGCTGCCGTCGTCTGGTCTGTCACAATCTGCGCGCCGCAGCTCGGGCAGTGGTACATCACGCCTTCCTCCTGACTTTGTTGTTCTCCAGCTTCCCGATTTCCATATCTCCCATTTTCCTTTTGCCCACGCTCCGTCTGTTCTTCCTGCGGCGATTCAGACACTCTTTGCTCTTCCTCCGTCGCGGGCTTCAACTGCGCAAGCTCTTCCTGCGAAAACGCAGAAGCACAGTATTCGCACTTGTACTTCTGCGTCGCCGGATGGAAGACCAGTTCACCATCGCAATTCGGACATTTATAACTGATTACTGCCATCGCTTATCTCCTTTTATACCTACTACTATTTATTGCCTTGGTTTCCCGCACTGAGAACAGAACTTGCCGCTGTTTACCTGACCGCAGCCACATGTCCATTCTCCACTGTTTTCCGGCTTGGGTTTGCCGCACTCCGAGCAGAACTTGCCGCTGTTTACCTGACCGCAGCCACATGTCCATGTCTCCGGCTCCTGAGGTTTGGGATTGCCGCACTCTGAGCAAAACTTTCCGCTATTGGCTGCACCGCAGGCGCAAGTCCAGCCCTGGGAAGTGCTTTGCCCCTGCTGCGCAGCCGCAGGAACGCTGCCTGGCATCGCTGCATTCCCAGGTTTTGGCGTCGCCATATTTGCATTGTTTTGCGTCGCTGTATTTTGCTGCTGCATGGCTGCATTTTGCTGCATCTGCATTTGCTGCATATTGGCGGCGGACGCCGCGCCCATGGCGGAACCCATAGCGTTCATGCCCATACCCATGCCCATAAATCCAGACATTGCACCTGCTGCGTTAGAGCCTGCGGCTTCCAGCCCACGCGCCACGTGTCCCTGCATATAACCCTCGCGTACTGTCGGGTCGCTCAACATTGCGCCCTCATTGCGCATATTTATCAATTCTGTCGATTTCTCATCATAAGAAACGCTGGCAATGCCCACGGCCTGAATTTCCATGCCGCGCATCTGCCGCCAATCCTCATCCAAGGTATCCGCCATATATTTGCCTAATTCGCGTCCCTTAGAAGGCACGTAAGAAATGCGGATGCCGTCCGCAGACATCTGGTTAATCGCCGACTGCAAAGCCTCAAGGAACTCCGCCATATACTGTTCGTTGATATCCTCAATCTGCACCTTTGCCACATTTCGGGGAATGGCTTCTGAATAAAACTTAACAGGGTCTGTAATCTTAATGGAATACGTTCCATGCGTGCGCAGAAACAATTCTGCATTGTAGAAATTATCAAAATAATTGATGGGATTTCTGGTGCCAAATTTAATGCCCTTAATTTCCTGCAAATTAATGTAAAACACTTTCTGTCTTGCCGGCGTCTCCCCGCCAAATTTGATGCGGCTAAAGGATTCACGAATCGTATCTTTTAATTCTCCATTAAATAAGGAAGGCAGCGCAGAATTATCTACCTTAAAATACCCCGGCTCCGCCGTATAATCAACAATTCTGCCCCCATCCACCAGCATCATAAACTGATTGTCATACACATGGATCACGGAACCATTGCTGACAGTACCGTCGCTGCCCTTCTTATTCTGCCCTCTGCGTGTGAGGATTCCGCTGGTAAATACCGTGCGTTCCCCCATATCGTCCGGCTCAATCACTTCCAGCCATTGATCTGCCAGTCCGCCGGAGACTGACTGTATGGCCGCCTTTATTATTCCCATAATTACCCTCCAACTATCATATACCTATTGACACTGGTACAACAAAATTTAAGTGAATATATTGATTATTCCATATTCGTTGTATTAGACAAGCTCTTCCATTTCAAGTATGCATTGATAAACAAATCAAGATTTCCATCCATCACGCTATCCACGTTACCGGTCTCCGCATTGGTGCGGTGATCCTTCACCATGGTATACGGCTGCATAACATAGGAGCGAATCTGGTTGCCCCAGCCAATCTCCGTGACCTCCCCGCGGATGTCCGCCGCCTTTTTCTCATTTTCCTCCTGCTTTAAGAGATAGAGCTTGGCCTTTAACATCTGCATCGCCTTATCCTTATTCATGTGTTGGGAGCGTTCATTCTGGCACTGCACCACGATGCCTGTGGGAAGGTGCGTAATGCGGATTGCCGAAGACGTCTTGTTAATGTGCTGTCCGCCGGCTCCGCTGGAACGGTAAGTGTCAATGCGCAGCTCGTCGTCTTTGACTTCAATATCGAGGTCTTTTTCAATATCCGGCATCACGTCGCAGGACGCAAAGGAAGTCTGCCGCTTGCCGGCCGCATTAAACGGTGAAATCCGCACCAGACGGTGCACGCCTTTTTCTGACTTCAGATAACCATATGCATTCTCTCCACGCACCTCAAAAGTAATCGACTTAATTCCAGCCTCCTCGCCGTCAAGAGAATCTAACACCTCTACCGCAAAGCCTTTATCATCTGCCCAGCGTTTGTACATGCGATACAACATACTGTTCCAGTCACAAGACTCCGTTCCCCCGGCTCCTGCATGAAGAGAAATGATGGCGTTTTCTCCATCATATTCACCAGACAAAAGCGTCTTAATACGGATATTGTCAAACGTCTGTTCAAACTCTGAGAGCGCCTCCTCAATTTCCGGGATAAGCGAAGCGTCGTTCTCCTCATAACCCATTTCCAGAAGCGTCTCGATATCATCGTACTGCCCTTCCAGATGATGATACGTCTCGATATCATCCTTGAGGCTCTTGAGTTCTTTCATTTTCGCCTGGGAAACTTCCGTGTCATCCCAAAAATCGGGCGCTTCCATCTCCCGCTCTAATTCCTGGACACGCTGCTCTTTATTTGCTAAGTTAAAGTGAATCCCTCACTTCCACTAACGGTTCTTTGTATGTGTTCAAGGTCGTCTTGAACTGGTCTAATTCAACCATCGTGTCACCTCTTTCTATTTTGAAATTAAAATCATATTGCCAAACATGGTAACCTATGCGCACTACGGCGCGTAAAATATCCACCGATATTTTACCACATCCAGCAGAATAAAACAATTCCCGCTTTGACAACCGGACAAATACGCTATACTATAGTATATATGTTGTACGAAAGGATACCTCTTATGAATTCATGGATCAAAGAACAACTTGAACTACAAAGAGAACCGCAATTTCAAAAATTTACGGCCAGCCTGCTGCCTGGCGTAACGCATATTCTGGGCGTGCGCCTGCCCGCCTTGCGGAAAATGGCAAAGCAGCTCGCCAAAGGAGACTGGCAAACATACCTGCAATCAGCCTGCGATGACAGCTATGAGGAAATCATGCTTCAGGGCATGGTTCTCGGTTATGCCAAAGGAGATTTACAGGTGAAAGAGCCTTTTTTGCGCGCATTTCTTCCCAAAATAGACAACTGGTCCGTCTGCGACAGCACGTGTTCCACACTCAAACTGGCAAAAACACAGCCGGAGCCTTTCTGGAATTTTCTATTGGAATATCTGCACAGCTCCCAGGAATATGACGTCCGTTTCGTGCTGGTACAGATGCTAAATTATTATGTAAATGACGAATATCTTGAGCGGGTATTGGAAGCAATAGACAGCGTAGATTTGCCATTGTATTATGTGCAGATGGCACAGGCGTGGGCAGTTTCTATCTGTTACCGGGAATTTCCGGAGAGAACGCTGCCATTCTTAAAGGAAAATCATCTGGACGGCTTTACCCACAATAAAGCTTTACAGAAAATTACGGAATCGCTGAAAGTGCCGAGAGAAGATAAAGAATATATACGAACATTGAGACGGAAATCCGTTTCTCATCCCCCATTCTTTGACATGTCTGCCTCGGGAATTTCCAGGACTGATATGAATCCGTAGTGCAATTTAACACAGGAGCGTTTTTGCTTTGCATAGGCGATGGGAATATGGTACAATCCCTATGTTGTCATACCCAATCCGGCAACGGAAAGGGGGTGTCAAAATGGATCTACTACTTTCGCTTTTGGTTACTGTCGTGGGTGGTGAAGTTTGCCACTACATCATCAAATGGTTAGATAGTAACGATCATGACAACTAACCACCAAAAACCCCCGGAACGGCCATTCCGGGGGTTTTAATTTGTGTCAAAGGACACTACTTTCGCTTTGCCTACAGGCATTATAGCATATGCAGAAATAGAATGCAATATGCTCTCTGGTCCGAGTCTCCCCATTTTTTTTAATAAGTGATATTTTATTACCAAAGGGTCTTGCACAAAAAGGGGGGCGCGCTAACATAAATTACAAGTTGTGATTCGTTCAAAAGGTTTGCATTCTGTCTTTGCCGTATAAGCGGCAAGACCTTTTGGACGAGTAAATATATTAGCGCGACAGCCCCTTATTGTCCCCTACAAATAAGGTCAGTGGAGAAATATCTATCTCAGCCTGTTTGATTTTGCCAAAGTCTTCAATGATTAATTTTCGTTTCATTCCGCTCTCCTAAATCCCAAAATAAGCGTCCAGCCCATCGGCTATCCCGGTGGAAATTTTCTGCTGGTAGCCATCGTCCGCCATGTTGGCGTCTTCCGTGGGATTCGTCATAAACCCCATCTCAATAATCGTCACCGGAACCGTACACCAGTTAATGCCGCTCATGCTGTCCGTCTCCCAAATGCTCTGCTTATTGGCTCCGGTAGCATTCACCACCCCATCCAGCACACATTCAGACAACTTGCGGCATTGACTGTAGAGATTTCCCATGTAGGGGTTAGCCGAAGTCGGACAAATCGTCAGCGCACCGTTTTGCCCGCTGTCGTCGGAACCGTTGGCGTGAACGCGGATAAATGCGTCCGCTCCTGCATTGTTGGCAACCGCCGCCCGCTCGCTATTGCTGATATTCACATCATGGCTGGTGCGCACCATCATCACCTGATAACCTCTGGCTTCCAGCTCTTCCTGTAATTTTAAAGATACTTGAAGCGTAAGCTCATATTCTTTCAGCCCGGTGGCACAGCCGGTTGTACCGCTGGCAACCTTAGGCTTTGACTCGGATGCACCCGGTCCAATTGGCTCCTGCTCGCTGTTGCCCTGCGCCTGGTGTCCAGCATCTATCACCACCAGATAACCATTGTCTGTCACTTCCGACGCCAGCATCAGAAATTCCGATGCAATATAATACTCCTTATCACCTATCTGTACTGCGCTCCAGGTTCCGTCATCCGCCGTCCTCGTAAAATTGCTCCTGCGGGGCACAGTCTCATAAACCTCGCTGTCTGTGGAGGGATATTTTCTCACATTGACGGACGTTGTCGTCACAACTTCTTCCTGCGCATACGTTACCGTGCCAGCGTTTAAGGATGGCGCTGCGCTTTCTTTCTCTAAATCTGTGTCCTCTGTCTGCGCCTCATCTTTCTTATCGTTCCCATCCTCCGGGCTGTCATTCCCGGCAGTCCTCTCTTCTTCGGTCCTTTTCTGTGCGTTATCCCTTTTCTCGCTATCCTCATATTTCTCTGTCGTAATCGGCTCCTTCTGCTTGGGCGCATTCTCCTTTCCGGCACAGCCGCCCAGCAACAGGAAAAACAGTATAACAAAAATTAAAGTAAAATTATATTTCTTCATTCACTTCCCTTTCTCACTTATTCTTTTCCGGTTACAACATGTACTTTTAATAAGTTTGTATTGCCCGGGACGCTCAAGGGAACCCCGGCTGTGATGACTGTGATATCACCCACAGAAACTAGGCCGGCCTGCTCTGCCATCTCTACGGCATGTGAAAACAGTTCATCGGTATCTTCCTTCTGTTTGACTTCCAACGGCGTCACGCCCCAGGAAAGATTTAACTGACGGCAAACTTTCTGGTTAATGCTGCCGCCGATAATATTGCAGCAAGGACGGTATTTGGAAATCATGCGCGCCGTCTCCCCGGACCAGGTGACCGTAATGATGGCCGCCGCATCCAAGTCCATCGCCGTCGTACAGGTGGCATGGGAGATAGCGTTGGTGATATCAGGAGCCTCCGCCTCCCGCTGTTTAAAGCGTGCTGTGTAGTTAATATCCTGCTCCGTGCGAACGGCAATCTTAACCATAGTCTTCACCGATTCTACCGGATACATACCTGCTGCTGTCTCCCCGGAAAGCATAATCGCGCTCGTCCCATCGTAGATGGCATTCGCCACATCCGTGGCCTCAGCTCTGGTCGGCCTTGGATTCTTCATCATAGAATCAAGCATCTGCGTCGCCGTAATCACCTGTTTACCGGCATTGACTACCTTCTTGATGATCATTTTTTGAATGGAAGGCACGTCCTCTAAGGGAATTTCCACGCCCATATCGCCTCTCGCCACCATAATGCCGTCTGACACCTGGATAATTTCATCAATATTCTGCACGCCCTGCATATTCTCTATCTTGGAAATAATATTGACATTGCGGCAGTTTTTCTCCGCAAAGATTTTGCGAATCTGCATGACGTCATCTGCCGTGCGCACAAAAGAGGCCGCAATAAAGTCAAAATCATTTTCTATGCCAAATACGATGTCTTGGTAATCCTTCTCGCTGATATAAGGCATGGACAATTCCACGTCCGGCACATTGACGCCCTTCTTGTTGGCAATCATACCGCCGTTTATGACACGGCAAGAAATTTCCGTATCATCCACTTCTTCCACGTCAAGCGCAATCAGGCCGTCATCAATGAGAATTCGCGATCCCGGCTGCACATCCTTCACAAGATCCTTATATGTAATGGAAACCTTTTGTGCGTTTCCCATCATCTCCTCGGTTGTCAGCACAAACTTCTGGCCCGCCGCCAATTCCGCCTTGCCGCCCTCCAGTTCACGCAAGCGTATTTCCGGTCCCTTGGTGTCCAGCAAAGTAGCAATGGGAAGATTTAACTCCTCCCTGAGCTCCTGCACTTTTTTCAGGCGTTCTCCCTGCTCTTCATGGCTCCCATGAGAAAAATTGAAACGGGCAACGTTCATACCCTCTATCATCAACTGCCGCAGCACGTCATCCCGGTCAGTCGCCGGTCCCAACGTACAGATAATTTTTGTTTTCCTCAGATTCTTCATTCCTGTTCTCCCTTCAATTTTCATTTTCGCAGGTAATTACGATACTCTAAATGTAATCTAATTTGATGAGCATACTTATTATTTATGAATCACAGTGCCCGTTACCTCCACACTGTCTTCCTCAGATATGTTCAGTTTGGTAATCAAAGCGCTGCGCACGGCGGAATTACCGATAAACGCAAGCGCAGCCTCAATCTTAGGCAGCATAGTTCCCTCCTCAAACTGCCCCTCCTCCATATACTGCCTGGCCTGTGCTACCGTCATCTCCTCCAACGGCTGCTCATTTTCCCGGCCAAAATTCAGACATACTTTCTCCACGCCTGTGAGAATTACCAGGCGGTCCGCCTCAATCAACTCCGCCAGCCTCCCCGCTGCCGAATCCTTCTCAATCACCGCACTGGCTCCCTGGAGTTTATTATTCTGCGCCAGCACCGGAATGCCGCCGCCTCCGCAGGCAATCACAATCTGATCTGCATCAAGGAGCGCACGGATAGCGTCAATCTCTACTACATCCACCGGCTTGGGCGCCGCCACAATCCTGCGATAGCCTTCCTCCGCCTTCACCACATGGTTGCCTTTCTTCTCTTCTGCCTCAGCCTCCGTCTCTGTCATCACACGCCCGATCACCTTGGACGGATGGTAAAAAGCATCGTCATAAGGATCCACGGTCACCTGTGTAAGTATTGTAGAGACAGGTTTGTAGATTCCCCGGTTCAAAAGTTCCGTACGGATGGCATTCTGAAGGTCGTAACCGATATATCCCTGGCTCATCGCGGAACAGACGGACATAGGAGTTGCGGTATACTCCGGATATATGCGGCAAAATTCCGCCATCGCTGTGTGAATCATCCCTACCTGCGGGCCGTTACTGTGAGAAATCACCACTTGATAATCATCGTTTATATAATCGACCACCGCCTTGGCCGCTTTCTTGGTGGCAATTTTCTGTTCCGGGAGCGTTGTTCCCAAAGCATCATGGCCTAACGCTATTACAATCTTTTTCTTTCTCATGAAAAAACCTCCGTATACGCAGGACGCCAATCCTGACATTTGCGGATTGGCGTCTCAGTTTGCTTTTATATTATCATATTTTCCATGATATTAAAAGATAATTTTCTGCTATATAATTATTATTGGTTCTTCTTACCAAGTGTAACCGTGATCGTCTCTTCTCTCCATTCACCGTTTTCATTCCTCTGTAAAGTTACCTCTACCTGGCTGCCTGCCTCATAGTACTGCATAGCATCCGCCAAGCCTTCCATAGATGATAGCTTCCTGCCGTCAAATTTCGTGATCACATCGCCTTTATGGATTCCCGCCTGGTCTGCCGCACTGTTTTCTGTCACCATCGTGATATAGATACCTTCCGGCATACCAAAACTTCTTGCCAGCTCAGAAGACATATCCTGTCCAGACACACCCAGATATGCGGACTTCGATTCATCAACGATCTCCCTGGAAATCATATTGTTGATAATAGGCTCTGCTGCGGAGATGGGGATAGCGTACCCCATGCCTTCCACCTGGGTATCTGCATATTTCACAGAATTGATACCTATAACCTCACCGTTCATATTCAGCAGTGCGCCGCCACTGTTTCCAGGATTGATTGCCGCATCCGTCTGAAGCAGGTTATTGGTAATTGCAGCGCCTGTCGTCTCATCCTGAATTGTCACTTCCCTGTCCACAGCGCTGATTACGCCTGTCGTCACTGCCTGCCCATAGCCCAAAGCGTTTCCAATTGCCACTACGCTCTGTCCTACCTTGATATCTTCTGATGTTCCCACGGTTGCAACTTTAATTTTTTCCATGGTATCGCTTGGAATGTCTTTCGTCTTAACAGAAATTACAGCAAGGTCCGTGCTGGCGTCCGTGCCCTTAATCTCCGCCTGCACCTGCTGGTCGTCGATAAAGTTTACCATGAGCTGGGTGGAATTAGCGACTACATGGTTATTGGTGGCTATATAAATTTCCTCATCTGTCTGCCCCATGATAATTCCGCTGCCTGCACTCGAGGTATCCTGCGTGTAAGCTCTTCCAAAAAAGTCCATCTGCTGCTGTCCCATGTTCGTGATGGACACGATAGACGGCATTACGTTTTCCGCAATATCAGAAACATCCGTCACCGTTGTCGCGGTACTCACATTCGTAGCCGAAAGGCTGCCGCCCGTCTTATCTGACGACTTGCCTGCCGTCTCCTCTGTAGCCTCCTGTGTAACCTTATCCACGCCCATGGTCTTGCGGAACGCAAAACCTGTTCCATAAAATACAGTACTTGATACCAGCCCAAACACTAACGCAAGCGATGCGCATTTTACTACCGTCATGCCAAAACCATGCTGCTTCTTGGTTCCCGGCGTTTTCTGTTTCTTTTCTTTTTTATAGAATTTATCACGTTTGGCTGCGGCGCCCTGGCCTTGGAACGCTCCCTGTCCTGCGTTTCCCGCTGCATCATTACTTCCAGCAGCGTTCTGCCAGCCTCCCATAGCATTGTTTCCAGCAACATTTTGCCAGCCTGACGTATCATTACTTCCAGCAGCGTTCTGCCAGCCTCCCATAGCGTTGCTCCCATGGGCGTTTTCCTGGCTTCCCATATGATTGCTTCCGGGCGCGTTTTCATAAGTTCCGGCTGTATAACCCCTCTGGGCGTTGATGTTATCTTCCTCTTTTCTCTCATAGTAATTCGGGTTGCGCTCCTGATTTTCCTGATTAACATAACTGTACGAATAAATGGAACCCTGGGCGCCTGTACTGCTTGAGGCGGTTTCTGCACTCGTATTTTCTGTGCTGGCAGTAAAACTATTTTCACTTGTATTTTTTATCTCGTTTTCCATATGGCTGCTTTGCATGTTGTCCATACCATTTCCCAAATTATGATTGCCGTTATAATTATTGTTATTGCCTTCCATAACAGATATCTCCTTTCTCGTCTAATGCTCTCCTTTGTTTCTAATAAGCAGTTTACGGAATATTTGTGATAAAACTGTGTCTAATATTTTAAAAAAAAGTGTTTTCCCGGACAGACATTTTTGCTTGATACATTTAAAAAGGACGCCTTCATGCTTTTGCGTGGCAAGGTCTTTCCTATAAGATAAAAAGAGCCGCAGACACGGTCGCCTAGCGCTGTGCCTATGGCTTTTTTCACCCCTGTCCGCTGACAGGGCGAGGTTTTCAATCCACAAAATCCGTTTCGCTGATCACTCAACCGTTACGGATTTCGCCAAATTCCGCGGCTTATCCACATCACACCCCTTGCCCACGGACACATAGTAACTAAAGAGCTGCAAGGGAATAATCGCCAGAGAATTTGTAAACCAGCGGTTGGTCTGCGGAATATAGATTACATAATCTGCCGCCTTCTCAATCTCCGTATTGCCGGTGTTCGTCACAGCAAGCACAAAAGCTCCGCGGCTTTTCAGTTCTGCAATATTGCTGATCGTCTTCTTATACAATTCTTCCTGCGTCAAAACCGAGGCTACCAGGGTGCCTTCCTCGATCAACGAAATCGTTCCATGCTTCAACTCGCCGGCCGCATAGGCTTCAGAATGAATGTAGGAAATCTCTTTTAATTTTAAGGAACCCTCAAGGGAGATCGCATAGTCAATGCCGCGTCCCACAAAAAACACATCTTTTGCCGAAATGTAACGATTGGCAAAATGCTGGATTTTTCCTTTATTGCTGAGAAGCATCTCGATCTGCTCGGGCAGCTTCTGTAAATCCTTGAGGTAAGAGGCAACCTCCCTCTCTGTGATCTCTCCCCGCACCCAGGCAAATTTAATGGCAAGGAGATACTCTGCTATGAGCTGCGCGCTGTACGCCTTGGTGGTCGCTACGGCAATCTCCGGTCCCGCCCAGGTGTACATCACCTTATCGGCCTCCCGGGCGATGGAACTGCCCACCACATTGACAATGCCGAGCGTCTTGATGCCCCTGCTCTTTGCCTCCCGCAAGGCCGCCAGCGAATCTGCCGTCTCTCCGGACTGGCTGATAATAATTACGAGATCATTTTCTGCAAGGATCGGGTTGCGGTAACGAAACTCCGAGGCAAGGTCCACATCTACAGGAATGCGCGCCATGCCCTCAAATATATATTTTGCCGTCATACCTGTGTGGTATGCAGAACCGCAGGCAATGATATGCAGCCTGCCGATTCCACGGATTTCCTCATCTGACATGCCAAGTTCCTCGATATCCACCATGCCGTCCTTAATCCTCGGACTCAGGGTATCTCTCACGGTCTGCGGCTGCTCATACATTTCCTTTAACATGAAGTGCTCGTAACCGCCCTTTTCCGCAGCGTTGATATCCCAATCAATTGCAGAGGGTTCCTTGACAATCTCCTCGCCATCCACATTATAGAAGGAAATAGATTCCCCGGATAACACGGCAATTTCCTCATTCTGGATAAAATACACATTACGCGTGTACTTGAGCACAGCCGGCACATCGGAAGCAATCAAATTTCCGTCCGCGCCGTGCCCCACAATCAGGGGGCTGTCCTTGCGCACCGCATATAGCAAGCCGGGATGCGCCTTAAACATGATACCCAGGGCATAAGACCCCTCTACACGGTTCATAACCCTCAGAATGGCTTCCATCGGGTCGCCCTTATAATAGTAATCTAAAAGATGCGCAACGACCTCCGTATCAGTGTCCGACACAAATTGGAAGCCTTTGCCTTCCAGGTATTTTTTCAATTTCTGATAATTCTCAATAATCCCATTGTGCACAACCGCAATACTTTCATCCTGATTAAAATGGGGATGCGCATTGCTGCCTGTGGGCGCGCCATGCGTTGCCCAGCGCGTATGCCCAATTCCGGCAGTTCCCGGCATAGTTGCGCCGTCATGCGTCAGCTCACTGAGAACTTTCAGACGCCCGCAGGCTTTCTTCGCATGGATTTCTTCTCCGTCATAGACTGCAATTCCCGCCGAATCATAACCTCTATATTCCAGTTTTGACAAGCCGTCCAACAAGATGGGCGCTGCCTGTGAGTTTCCGATATAACCTACTATTCCGCACATATCATTGATTCCTCCCGCTATTCACCGCTGTCCGCCGCCACCCCGGTACGGTAGATAATTTCATCACTGATTCCCTGTACGCTGTCTGTCACCGTATAGCTCGTGGACCCATACAAGAAATCGTGGAGCTGTTTCACATTGGAAGCCAAATCTTTGGGCACTACACAGTCAGCATTTGACTTCTGATAAGAGATGGAAACCACCTCGTTTCGCAAGTCAAACGGAAATCCCCTGCTCTCTCCAAGCTTATAATGAAACGCGTCCAGCGCCATATCTATCAACTCCATTTTACCTAAACTGGTCTTGATTTGGGGGAAGACAGCGTCAATCAAATCGTTGATTGTCCCTACATCTGATTTTAACGCTTTTTCTACCATTTTATTCACAACCAGGCGCTGGCGTTCCGTCCGCTTGAAGTCATCTCCAGCAGTATAACGGATTCTTCCGTAAGAAACGGCCTGTACGCCGTTCAGGTTATATGTACCCGCTCCCGGAAGCTGGTCATAACTCTTGCCAGTTACCTTTGACGTCTCAATACAGTAATTATTCAGATGCACGCACTCTTCTTCCGTAATCTCAATCTCCACACCGCCCAGGATATCTACCGCTTCCGCCACGGCGTTAAAGTCAAACGATACATATTCCACGATATCAAGGTCCAGGTTCGTGTTCAACATACGCACGGCCTGCTCGGGTCCTCCTACCGCATACGCGGCATTGGCCTTGCTGTATGCTTCTGGATTATCCAAATCCGCCATTTTTAAGAATGTATCGCGATATACGGACACCAGGCGGACTTCCTTCGTCTTATCATCAATTCTCGCCAGCATAATCACGTCGGAATTACCGCTGTTGTATGAATTATTCTCACGGTTGTCCAAGCCAAACAGCGCAATCGTGGTGTATTTGCTCAACACATCCTTTGTCTCCTCCGACAACTCTTCGTTCTCCACATCTTTAGCCTTAAAATTCTTATCCGTATTAATCTTGTCCATCTTTGCATTTGTCCAAATCCACGCCAATGCGCCGCCAAGAATCAAAAGCTCTATAATTACCAGGATAATTTTTCTCCTGCGCCGCTTTGCCCTCATCGCTTTTCTCGCCGCCGGACTCATTCCACGGCCGCTTGTTTTCTTTGCCATATCCTCACCTTGCCTATTTTTATGTTTTTCGCACTGCATTACGTCAATGAAAAACCATACAGCGCCTTCGTTTCCTGTCGAAACGCTTACCGATTTATCTTATAATATTTCCCCCTATTTATCAACCGCCTATTTCTTAATTTTCATTAAATTCCCCTGTCAAACCACTTTCCTAAAAAAGATTACATTTCGCCAAAGGCCCCTTTTCTTCGACGTTTGCTCCAAACCCTCCCGCCAAAACACCACAGAAACACAAGCCGGTTGCGCAGCATCCTGCCCAGTCCATAATGCTCCATAGCGGAATTATTGGAGCCATGCCTGCGGTATAACAGCAATACATCTGGCAGAAAACATGACTTTCCTGCAAAATAATCCCCCAAAATACCAATCCACTGGTCATGCATCTCAATTTGCTCTGGAATCGGCAGAACCACCTCCAGCAAATCGCGGCGAAAAGCCATGCAGCAGCCGATATAGCTGTTCTTAATGATATTTTTGATGACGCCGGCGCCGGAACCCCGGAATGCATAAAATGATTCCATCTGAATATGGGCGGCGTCCTCGCCGGCAAATACCCGGGCGTCATGGACAACCACGGACGCCCTCTGTTCCTCAAAGGCCTGCAAGACACGGCTCACCTTGTGTTCCAGCCAAATATCGTCCTGATCGGCAAGGAAAATGTAACGCCCTTTGGCATGTCTGAGCGCATATCCAATGTTCCTCTTTATTCCCTGTCCAGGTCCTTTCAGCAGACAAATTCTGCCATCTGTACGCTGATATTCTTTTACAATGGGCACTGTGCCGTCCACGGACCCATCGTCGGAAACAACCAGTTCATCCTGCTCTCCCAGCTGCCCCAAAATAGACTCCAGCTGCTGTCCGATAAAAGCTTCCCCATTGTAGGAGGGAAGCACAACGGAAATACGAATATCTGCCGCCTCAAATCCCGGCTCTTGCCTTATCTCTTTTGTTACCACAGCTTCCACCCCCACTTGCAGAAATATCGAAACATGGATGATATGTGCATCCTCAACAGCCGCATATCCTTATGGGAGCCGCGTTCCCATTTATGGATGACGGCGGTTCCCGGGCAATACCACAGGCTGCTTACATTGTTCACCCGCTTACAAAGGTCCGCATCTTCCATATACATGAAATAACGTTCGTCAAATCCTCCCAACTCCCGAAACAGCTCTGTGCGAATGACGAGAAAACTGCCCTGGGCAAAGGGAACGGGAAACGGCTTCCCATAATCCATATCCTGCATCGTATGGTAATATTGTCTCTTATAAAAATGAGAGGAGAAAAACATACGGACCGCCATATCAAAAACGGTTAAATCCCTACGGTATACTGCCTGCATCTTCCCTTGTTCATCCAGAAGTTTCGGCACGGCCATGCCTGCTTTGGATTGTTTCAGAAAAGACAGTAAAACAGAAAAACTGTCTTCCGTCAGAAGAATATCGGGGTTGACAATGGCGTGGTACTGAGAATCCAGCTCAGGCAGCACATAATTGTGCCCGCCGCCGAACCCTAAATTCCCTCCCGGCCTTTGATAAACCACGTCCTCATATTCCTCTGCCAGTGAAGACAGCTGATTTGCCTCTGTGCTATTATCTACAATATAGATCTTTTTGGACATCCTGCCGTTCGTGTGTTCCATCATCGAACGCACGGCATCCCTCACATCCGCCTCATTATTATAAGCAACAATCGTAATTGAAATATCTATCATAATGAACCTTTTCCTGTCAGCACCACGACCACAGTCCGCAAAAGTATTCTCAAATCCATCCCCAGGGTCCAATTTGAGATATATTGGGTGTCAAGCGCAACGATTTCCTCAAAATCTTTGATGTCGCTCCTGCCGCTGACCTGCCACATACCGGTCAGCCCCGGGCGTATGCCCAATCTGGCCTTATGATGGAGCTCATACTGTTCAAATTCATCTTCCGTGGGCGGCCTCGTACCCACCAGGCTCATATCGCCTTTGAGTACATTCCAGAACTGCGGCAGCTCATCAATCGAGTATTTGCGCATAAATTTACCTACGCCAAAAATCCTGGGGTCTTCCTCCATCTTAAACATCAGGCCTTCCATCTCATTTTGGTCCATAAGGTCTTTCTTCATATGATCTGCGCCCACAACCATCGTGCGGAATTTATAAAATCTAAAACGCCTGCCATTTTTGCCGATCCTGGTCTGCTCATAAAATACCGGCCCCGGCGATTGTCTCTTAATCATCGGCGCAAATATGACAAAAGCAATTCCCGTCAATAAAAGTCCTGCCAGGCTGCCTAATATATCCAGGCACCGTTTCAAAAAAAGCTGGCGGTTCGTGGCAATTTTCATGCTGGTCGTCAATACCAAATATTTGCCGCAATGCTCCACAAGCTTGTTCGGCATCAGGCGCGATTCGCGCACAAGATTAAAATGTACGGTCAGGCCCAGCTCTATAAGCTCATTTGCCAATGCCTCGCTGCTCTCTCTGGTATTGCCGTTGATAAATACTTCATCCACCACATTGAGACGCACATATTCCAAAAAACTGTCCGCCGTAGCCACAACGGGCACTCCGCAGATTTCCTGGCCTATCCTGTCCACATCGACCACTACTACGCCGACCACTTCAAACTCCTTATAGCGGTTATGCTGGAAATCAGAAACACACTGCTCGGCATAGCGCTCTTCCGTCACCACAACCATCTTAGAGTAACGCTCTTTGCGAATCATACGCTGGCGGATGTAAATCTTCCACAGGCAGCGGGAAAAATACTCTGCGACAATCGACAGCGCCCAGAATACCAGAATTACCTGCCGCGAATAAATTTCCGACTGCTTCGTTCCCCAGACATAGACGGTAGCGACCGCAAACACCGTGCTGCAATGAAAAATTACAGCTTTCAGTTCTTGCAGCCTGTTTCTGCGCAGAATGCCGGTGTAGGCTTCAGTGAGAAATACAATACATCCGTCAATCAAAAGCAGTACAATTGCCAGACGGTTGTAGTATTCACTCATTCCCGGATCATTATGAAGATTTCCCAACCTGATTACACAGGAAAGGTAAAACGTAACTTCCAGGCAAAGCAAGTCCAGAATTAAGAAATCCAGATGTTTTACCCAGCTCTTTTTCTGTTTTTTATACATAATCTGTTCCTCAGAAAGTATTCATAGATAGCAGAGTTTCATACAGAAGTGTGGTTCCGTATGTACAGCCAGCTCTCAGAATAGTCTCTTCTCTGCTGCTCGTCCATCTCCGTATATTTAGCAAAACTAAGCTTAGAGGGCAGCATCTGCGTCCCCCCGCATTTATGGCAAAATATTTCTTTTCTCCGCGATACTGTTGTGATACTCCCACATTTTGGGCATATAAAAACTTTCATCATATGTCTCTTCCTACATCCAAATTAATTATTTAACTTAAACATTGTATCATTGAATCGAAAAAAGGGCAAGTATCGGAAAACATGTTTTCCAGTCGCCGCCTTTATGGCTTTAACTTGTAATTACATTTCTTTAATGAGAAATTAGGATTATAATATGGATCCCCAGTCTTCAACAAATCAATCCACCTGGTACGGAAAAACTCTATCTCCTCACCAAACCGGCGCACTTTCTCTTTTGTGTCCTCCTTGCCCCGGGACTTGGATTCGTAATGGTACGCCTCCACATAGGGATCATAGACGACCAGATATCCCTCGCGCCGGACACGCAGACAGAAATCTACATCATTAAACGCCACCAGGAGCTGTTCTTCCAGTCCATGGACTTTCTCAAAGACTTCCCTCGACACCATCAGGCACGCTGCTGTGACGGCGCTGTAATTCAACTGGATTGCCGCTTTGTGATAATATCCTTCCTGTCCGCGGCGCAGCCCGGGAAACATATTGGCGGCGATCCCATCAATTCCCACGACAATGCCGGCATGTTGGTAAGTATTGTCCGGGTAATACAGCCTTGCGCCGACAACGCCGACCTCCGGCCGCTGACAGTTGCCCAGCATTTCCTCCAGCCAGCCCTCGGTAATGATCTCTATATCATTGTTGAGCAGCACATAATACTCGCCCCTGGCATACTCCGCGCCGAAATTATTGATGGCAGAATAGTTAAATATCCCTTCCCAGACGGTTACAGTCACATGCTGGCCGCCGGATAACTTGCCCTCGCAGTAGATACCGGGCGCAGACTGAACGGGGGATGCCTCTCTTCTTGCCGCTTCCCGGATATCTGTAGCCGCGCCTTGCGCCTTACTGCCCATTCCCGCCTGCCGGCTTACTCCGCAGAGCTCCCGGTAATACTGAAACGTCTCCTCCTGCCGGCTGTTATTTTCTATGATTATAATTTCATAATTCTGCCAGGTTGATTTCTGCAATGACGCAATACAGCGCGCCAGCGTTGGAACCTGATCTTTGTTGGGTATCAGAATGGAGACAAGCGGAGCGCCGGCAACCGGATATTTTACACGGTAGAAGCCAAAATGTGGAAGCTGGCTGACTTCCCCGGGCTGCTTCACCCTCTCTAAGTGTTCCTGCAATGACCGCTGCCCCGCATCGTACGCATACATTTTACTCAAAGGATTGTCCGCCGTGGAATTACTGTGCACACGCCAATGGTAAAGAATGCGCGCTACATGCCCGACCTTGGCGGTAAGCTCAGTACAGCGCAGGATAAAATCGTAATCCTGCGCGCCGTCAAACTCCTCGCGCATCCCGCCGATCTGCTCCACAATTTCTCGCTTTACGCAGAGAAAATGTGTGATGTAATTGTTAGAACGCAAGAGATCCGGGCTGAAATCCGGTTTAAAATGCGGCTTTTGGTGTACAAGCCCCTGTTTTGTCTCCTCAACCTGATCCTCATCTGAATAAATCACTCCTGTTTCCGGTTCCCGGTTCATCAGAAGAACCATCTCATATAACGCTTCCGGCGCAAGCAGGTCGTCGTGGTCTAACAAGGCTATCCACTCCCCTTCTGACAGTGCAATACCCTCGTTCGTGTTGCCCGCAATACCCTTATTTTCTTGCAGACGGCGGTAACGGATTCTCGGCTCCTGGTATGTCTGGCAATAGGCCCGCGCCGCCTGTTCCACATCGTCTGTTGGCGTAGCGTCGGCAAGACAAAGCTGCCAGTTGCCATAAGATTGGGCGCGAACAGAATCCATCATCTCCGTCAGGTATTTTTCCGGCGTCTGATAGCAGGGAACAACGATACTAATCAACGGCCGGTAAGAAAACTGCTTCTCCCTTGCAGACTGTTTGGCAAGTCTTTCACTCCCCGCCCTGTATTTTTCAAACCAGGGGCCGTAAGGCACATCCTCAGGCTCCATCTTATCGCGAAGGCGATTGACAAAGGCATGAAGTCCATAATGTCTCAGATAACGGATTCCTTTTTTCAGTCGATACGGCGTAATCTTCATTTTCTTCTTCCTTTATACAGTCTTAACGCACCACTCGCCCGAATAAGCGGAGTAACGCAACTTTCCGTTTACTTTTTTGTAAGCGCGCATTTTATAATAATACGTTGTCTTCGATTTCAGTCCACTATCTGTCACGCTGACATTCGCAGAGCCTGAAGCGCTGCGCACCTCTTTATATTTGCCATTTGTACCGGCTTTGCGGTACAATTTATAGCCTCCCGCCCCCACAACCTTCTGCCATTTCAGCTTTACACTTTTAGACTTAACGCTGGAAACCTCTATCAGCTGCGTCTCCGTCAGTTTGGGCTGGCCGCCGGCAGCGGCAGACCATGAAGAATATTTCGTCTTCGTCTTGCTTTTACGGTACGTTCTGACTTTATAATAGTAGGTTTGTCCAAGAGTTACCTTTTTATCCGTAAATGTCACGGTAGAATTACCCGTGACATTTTTCAAAACTGTATATTTGCCGTTAATATCCGCGGCACGGCTGATCTGATAGCCGTCTGCCTTCGCATCCTTGAGCCATTTAATCGTAATTCCGGCGGCAGACGAAGAGACCTGCGCAATTGCAGGGGATTTCGTCTTCGCCTGTACCGTCAACACCCGCGAATAAGCGGACGTCCCCTTTCCCTCGGAACCGCTGGCATATGATTTCATTTTATAATAATAAGTTTTTCCCTTTTCGACGCTGTTGTCCGTCCATCTGGAAGACGTATTCTTGGTGATGGTCTTTACTTTTTTATAGCCGCCTTTGGGGGTCGTGGAACGGTAGATATAATAACCGGTTGCCTGCGTATCCTTCTGCCAGGTAAGCTTAATCTTAGCGCTGCTCGTCACAGACGCGCTTTTCAGCCTGGGCGCAGATATCTTTAAATCTGCTTTCATAACACTGGTGTAAGGAGAATAATACTTTTTGCCGTTCACCGTCTGATAACAGCGAATGCGGTAAGTATACGTGTGCCCGGGCGCTACTTTCGTGTCTTTATAACTCACGGTACGATTGTCTGCCACATTCTTAATACAAGTATATTTACCAGAATCGGTCTTTCTGTAAATGCGATAGCCTGTGACGTTCGCTTTCTTCCAGGAAAGCTGCACCGTCGTATAATTACTGACTGCAAACTTATTCCAATCCGTAGACGGCACTGCGAAGTCCACAGACTTTACAGCCGAATAAGCGGAACGCTGATAGCCGGAACTTAGCTTGAGGTAGGCGCGCACTTTATATTCGTAGGAAACTCCCGGAACCACCGTTTTATCATGGTAAGAGAGCTTCATCAAACCGTTTAATTTCTTAATCCTCACATATTTACCATCTTTACCTTCCTTGCGGTACAGCGCATAGCCCGCCGCGCCTCCAATTTCACTCCAGGAAAGTTTGACGGTGCCGGTCTCCGTCTTCTCGGCAGTCAAAGAAGGCTTGCTCAACTTCTCGCCCGGGTAAGGACATGCCTTAGAGGGCATATTCAAATATACAGGCACCTTGAAAACAAAGCTATTGTTGATCACGCCCATGGAAGTGTAACTGTTCCTGACACTCTTGCTCTCATTATTTGCCGCCAGAAGATTCTGCATATATTGGTGCCAGTAAAGACCGTTGTAAGAAGCGTCAACATCAAATTTTTGTAAATAAAATGTGTCCTGTCCTTTGGAAATATAATTCTCCGCAGTCTTGGCCGCGCCGCCGTAAAGCGCCGCATACCTTGTGGTCCATTTGGCTTTCTTCGCCTCTTGCAGGCCGCTGATAATTACTTGTTCCCCAATACCCGTCGCCTGAATATTAAAATAATTATAATATCCTTTATATCCGGGGTAAGTACCGGAAATCAACGCAGAGGTTCCATTTACCCCCTGCTCCTGCCGGACGCGGCTGGCAAGAAAATAGGGGCTGACTTTGAGCTCTTTGCCAATCTTCAGAAAGGCCCGTGCATAAGTAATATTGCCGCCGGAGCCGTCCTCTAATTTCTTATTGCTCATAAACGTGCCGCTCAAAATCTTCTCCACGCCCGCTTCGGTATGGTAGGACTGGTTATACGTCAATTGCTCAAACTGGAAGACGGATTCCTCGTTGAGTGAATTGCGCGGGTCGATATAGTATTTTACAACAGACTCCGAAGCCTGCACCCAGGTCGTGCCGTTTTTGATCACCCACGCCCCGGTAGACATATTGTAATCTTTTTCCGCCGTAGATTTCCAGGTCGCCGGCGAATTGATATCCACCAAATTGACGGCGTCCTTCATCTCATTTTCAATGACATCTGACCACTTGAGCCCCGTATTCATCGGCACAAATGTCCAATTGGGATGGGCGGCAATCAGTTTCTTGATATAGGAACGGTAACTGGACGGAAATGCCGACAAATCCGTATTGCCCATTGCGACAGCATTGGTCCCTGCCGCACTCCTTGACTTGCTGCTTCCAACATACTGCTGCTTCCATTCCAGCAGCCTTTCGTCCTGTGTCACCACAACATTTTCCTGAATAAATCCTGTATATTCACGGTCACTCACACCGAATGCCACTTGATACCAGAGGCCTTCTGTTCCCGCCGCTGCTCCCAAAAACCTTACCTGATAACCGCTGGAAAGTCTCTGCACAACAGGCGCCGTTACAGACGGCTGCTGATAAACGGCAATCTCTGATCCCACAAGCGTGCCGTACATCTCATATTCTTGCAGCATCGCCAGAAAAGCCTGTTCCATCTCAGACAACTCCTGCTGCCGGGCATCGTCCGCCGTCACCGCCTCCTGCGCGGCAAACACTGCGAACCCATTCCCGCCAAAATCCGCCGCGAGAATAACTGCCGCAAGCAGCCATGCTGCAATCCTCACTTTTATTCCCTTCATATCCTTTTTTCCTCCATCTATTTACGTCTTGCTTTACTTCCCCCGCTTTCTGCTACTTTTCCATAGCTGCCGTAGCCCGGATATTTCCCTTCGCGGACTGCACGGATTCTGTAATAATACTTCTGACCCTTGGCCGCAGTCTGATCTGTAAAACTCGTAACATCCGCTCCCTGAACTTTGGCAATCTCCGTAAATCCGCCGCTTTCTTTGGTACTGCGCATAATTTCATAACAGTTGGCGCCTGCCACTTTGTCCCAGGCCAGCACATTTCCTTTGTTCGTTGACTTTATGGAGACAATGTTGACCTTACGCAGATTGACCGCCGATTTGGACTTGGAATTTCCGCTGTAACCTTTGACCTTCTTTTTGCTGACAATCACTTCCACCACATAATGGTAGCGTTTTCCGCTGACAATATTCTTGTCCTGATACTGTGTGATATTGCGGTCGCGAATCTCCGCAATCTTCTCAAAAACTCCGTTCTTTTTTGTACTGCGCTTGATACTGTACGCATAGGCGTCGTCATGTTTCTTCCATTTCAATTCCATTCCCGAGCTGCTCATGGATTTTACATAAATGAGAGACGTACCGGTAATGGTGCTGCCTGCCACCGCGCTGCAATAGCCGCTGTAACCATTTTTGCCATCCACACGGTTTAATACCTGCACTTTATAATAATATTTCTTTTTCGCTTTCACTCCCTTATCCACATACGATGTTTTATTGCCTTTGACATTAGCTATCGTCTTATATTTCCCCTTTTTGGAAGTACTTCTTTGAATCCGGTAAGCATACGCATTGTCCACTTTCTTCCAGCGGATGCGCAGCGATGTGCTGTCCGCGGAACTGACATTGCGGATAGACGTCTTCATAACAGCCCATCCCGAAGAAATATCAGAGCAGCCGCCGCAGCCGTTTTTATCCCCGCCGCGGGCGCGTACTTTATAGAAGTATTCCTTCTGTGTCTCGATATCCTTGTCTATAAAAGACGTATCTTTCGTGGCGCCAATTTTCTGATACTTGCCATCGCGCTGATCGCACCGCCAGATTTCAAACAGTGACGCCCCATTGACAGGTCCCCAGGTAAGTTTGAGTTTGCCGACGGCTTTGGAAACGACACTGGTGATTTCCGGCTTTGCCAGAGCGGCAGCCGAATACACTTTAGAATAAGAAGATTTCGTGCCGTCCGAAAATACAGCGCGGACTTTATAGTAGTACGTTGTCCCTGTATTTGCTGTCTTATCATCATATCTGCACTGATTAACCTCAGCAAGTTTTGTATATTTCCCCTTCGCCGAAGTACTTCTGTATACCTCATAGGAGACGGCGTTTGCAGCCCCTTCCCAGTTGACACGCAATGTTTTGCTGTTCCTGGACTGTATCCAGTCAATCATCGGGACTGTCCCCTTGACAGACAGGCCGTAAAAACTGGCAATTCCCTGCGCATCTGCAATGCCAAGCTTTTTCAACTTAGCGTTTGAGTTGAGAAATTGGCTGACATCAGAGGCATTGCTTAAAAATGCATGTTCTATGAGCACTGCCGGGATTCCAGCTTCTTTACTCCTTCGTATTACTCCCAGATAATCAGCCAGGGAACCGTCGGGATAAAGCGTATTGGTTTCTGAGTTACGGATCAAAATCCCGCCTGCCCAGGTTGAAAGTCCCAGCGCGCTCAGTTTTTTATAGATACTGGCGGCAAGTCCCTTGCCCTCCTGTCCAATCTGAGGACGGTAATTGTTATTGGGATAATAAACCCCCACGCCCATAGGCGCTGTGCTCGCATTGGAATTCAAATGAAAACTCACATATACATCCGCCTTTTTAGACACTGCAAATTCCACTCTTCTCGCATTACAAGTCCCGGAATCCACCTTATAACCGCCATTGGGACAAGTATTACTGCTTCTTGTCATAAAGACGCTGACGCCGGAATATTTTTGCAGCTCCGTCTTACAGTACTGCGCGATCTTAAGCACCAGTTCCTCTTCCTTGCAGCCATTCCCCCGGGCGCCTGCATGCGTACTGTCATGTCCCGGGTCCAGCACAATCACCATCTTCTCTATTTCGTTGACAAACGCCCGGCCAGCGCGCGTCCTCGCATTGGCAGACTGCGCCCCCTGTAAAACGTCCTCCATAGACTGCTCTGAGACAGTGTTGCCGTTTTCATCCATCGTCACGACGTTCGCTTCTAATTCCTGCAAAATTTCCTCATCAAGCAACATTTCATCCGGTTCCGTATCATTCTCCTGGTTGACGCCAAAGTTTACCTCCATACCCAAATCGTCAAAAAAAACTTCATAAGACTTACCCTGCGCCTGATAACGTACGCCGGTAAGCTCATAAACGCCGGCCTGCGATTTGTCTGTATAAGAAATGGCAAATTTTACCATATTACCTGCAAACTCTGCCGCCTCCACTGCAAACTCGCTCCCGTCAGAAACTCTGCGATATGTAAGCTCTGCCCCTTCCAAAATCATACTCTCCTGCCCAAGACTGACTGCGATATTCTGCACGCCGGGCGTCTGAACAGACGCGCTGTCCATCATAAGAAAGTTCAATGTTCCTGCTTCTGCCTGCTTCCCGCTATCCTCTTCTTGTCCCTTCTCGCTTTCTGCCTGCTTCCTGTTATCCTCTTCTTGTCCCTTCTCGCTTTCCTCCGCATACTCCTCAGCAACAGCGCTGAATTCCTGCGATGCCTCTGCCATATCTTCCGGTATATTCTGCGCCCGTACATTGATCCCTACAGATGTTACGGCCATGCATACCGTCAGGAAAGCTGCTAACCATTTTCTAAACGATCCCACTTTTCTCACTCCATTTCAACATTGGTTTTCATAATTCGCGTTAATTCTATCACACTTTTTTTTGAAAAACAACCTACAGAAATAACTGGAAAAAAGAGGTTATTGCCAAAAACAATCCGCATACAATATATGTGCCATGGCTGTCCGAAACACACACCATATATTGTATGAAACCATCTTTTGCAATAACCTTTTTAAGATATATTTTACATTTTACATACGTTATGGGACTCGAAGTGAAACCCAGATACAGACATTATTCATCACGAATTTTGATACAGTTCTTGCCGCTCGTCTTCCCAAGGTAGAGCCTTTGACCTGCACGACGGATAATCTCATCAATGTCTACGCCAGAAACCTCCGAACACTCACAGACGCCAAACGTCATTGTCACCGTCAGTTTCTGTCCATCCGCCCGCATATCTGCTGTCCGCAGTTGCTGCTGAATTCTGTCCACAACTTTGAGGGCATAGGCGATATTGCCAAAAACAATCATCAGAAATTCTTCCCCGCCCCAACGGCTGACATAATCAATCGCATCTACTGCCCCGGACATACTGTCGGCAATCAACTTCAAGACCTCGTCTCCCTGCTCATGTCCATATGTATCATTAATCTTCTTAAAATCGTCGACATCTCCCATTACTACGCAGTAATCACGACGGCTAAGGCCCTTCCATTTACTGAGAATACTCCTGCGGTTTCTCAGCTTCGTCAGCTCATCATAGTTCGCCAGCTGCGCCAACTCCTGATTCCTCGCCTGTAGCTTTTTGCGGTTTGCCGACAGTTCCAGGATAAACAGAACGCTAAAACTGGAAAGCAGCAGAAATCCCATAATGTTATTAAAGAAAGAAACACTCAGATCTGTGGGCACAGGATAATAATAGACAGGATTCCCTCTATAGAGAAGCCAGCAAAAGAGCAATGTGGAAACACAGTTAATCAATGTACATAATATCGAATATTTGCTGGAATTCCAGCCATGCTCCATTAAATACACCATAGCAAGCATCACAGGAATCATGACCAGGTTGTATGTAGAAAAACCGTAGCTCCATCCCAAACAACATGCCAACCCCTGCCAAAAGAAAATGTACGCATCCCAAAAAGACTTCCAGAAAACAATATCTTGCCCTGTCGGTCAAATTTGCCTTGCCCATCGACTCTATAAACTGTTCCGGCTTACCTCTCATCTGTCCGGCCTTACACCCTTCCCATCACTGCTATGTTATCTGTAAACCAAACTATAGCAATGTGTTTTGCTTCCATGGTACGTTTTCTTTCCTGCTTTCTTATTTGCCACTACCGTGTAATAATATGTCTTACCGGACCTTAAAGCAGACTTCCCGCATTTTGCCACTGTTATAGATGTCCTCGACACCGTTTGAACCTTTTTATAACCAGACCTTTTCTCCTGGGAAATCTTCACGGTATAACTATCCGCACCAGGGACTTTTTTCCAGTTCAGCTTCTGACCGCCTCTCACATTCTTAATACTTATCTCCGGCTGCTTAGAAAAATACAGCCAGCCAGACCATACACCATATTTCGTACCGCTACTTAGATTCACACCTCCGCGTATCCTCACTTTGAGAAATTGCGCCTTTTGCAATTTATTGTCAGAAAGGCTCTGACTGCTCCCATTAATGCCTATCTTCCCGGTTAGCAGCTTCTTATCTTTCTTCCTGGACGCCGTATAAATCTGATATTGATAACAATCTGCATGTTCGCGTTTGTTCCATGACAAATTCAATTTTGTATCGCTTGGACTGCTGAAAACAGCTGTAAGGCCTGTTACCTTGCCTGGCACTGGGCGGCCATAAATGGCGCTATATGTCCCGCTTACAGCTCGGTAACCGCTTGCGCTTTTCCTCACCGGATATAATCTGAAGGTGTATTCCGTCTCTCTTGCAAGTCTCTTAACCGTATAAGTCCGCACGTCCTCAAGCCTAATTATCTTTCTGTTATTGCCGTCACCTGATTTATAATATTCAAGCTGGTATGCATTCGCTCTCTGATTCTTATTCCATTTGAGCGTAATGCTTGCCGTTCCTGCATCTGTCTGCCTGAAATCCTGCGTACTGCTTCCTTCCGGCGCAGTCACTACCTTTAATGTTTTGGACGGCTTGCCATAAACATTAGTTTTGTAATTAAATGCAGACACTCGCACGTAATAATCTTTGCCTGCCGAAAGACCGGCAAAGGTCGTTTCCGGTCCTTTGGCAATCTCTGAGCGCATACTGGAAAATCCGATAGTTTCAGACAATTCAACCTTATAACGGATATTGTCCTCAATCACCGCATTCCAGCTAATTTTGACAGAACTGATATTCCCTCCTATCTGTTCTAATTTCTGAACCTGTGCAGGCGCGGGTTCAGACGCCTCTGTGCTCACTCCCACGCCCAACAGCAGCACGCATGCTGCTGCCAGGACGCATAACTTAAAATTCTTCCATGCTTCTCTCATTAAAATTCTCCTCTTCTCTTATAAACATATGACTATGGCAATTAATACCTTTCAACAACATCATACGCTTGAAGCGAAGCCCTTGTCAACCGAATTTTAATACCCTGTATTCGCATGGATGGTCGCGCTCAAATCTTTCACTGTCTGGGAGGGCGTGTACGCTTCATTTGCATATAAAAACTTATGCAGCTGAATTACATTCTGCTCTAAATCCAGCGGAATTACCATGTCCCCCATGCTTCCCACATCATGTGATTCCTTGTCGAACGGGAAGCCGGTATTCTCACCCATATGATACTTGGCGACGCCGGAAGCAAGGCCAATCATTTCCGTTGGGCTCAAACTCGTGGAAATCTGCGGAAGCATCTCATCCATCATCTTGTTCAAAGTCACCAAATCACATTGCTTTGCCTTCTCAAACATCTTGGTAATCACGGTCCGCTGACGCTCGGTACGCCCATAATCAAGGCCGACATAACGGATTCGTGCATAGGCGGTAGCCTGTATACCGTTTAAGTGCACATTCTCGCCTGCTGAAACGGGAGACACATATTCGTCATACCCGGTATTTTTCACTGTGTCTGTCACATAAGCGTTGAGCCATTTGGCCTCGTCCGCTTCCAGTTTATCAAGTTCAATTCCGCCCAAAAGGTCTACTGCTTCCACCAACGCGCTGAAATCCACGCTGACATAATCCGTGATGTTCAGGTCTAAATTCTTATTGAGCATGTCGATTGCCTGTTTGGGGCCGCCGTTAGCATACGCCGCATTTGCCTTGCGGAACTTATTCTCGTCAATATCCAGGTAAGTATCGCGATAAACGGAAGCCATCTTGATTTCCCCGCTTTTCTGATTGATACTGACTACAATAATCGTATCGCTGTTCCCCCTCTCCAGGCTGCCCATAGAGCGGTTATCCAGGCCAAACAGCGCAATATTCTTATAGCCTTCCATTGCCTTCTCTGTTTCCGGGGTCAGCTCATTAATCTTAACGTCTTTGTCGTTGATGACAACCTTAGGCATCTTATCGTATTTGCTGACGAAAAATGCAACAGGAATCAAAATGAACGCCAGCAAAATAACAATGATCGCTAAGATAATCTTGCGCTTCTGGCGCTTCTTCCTGCTGGTCTTTCCTTTCCTGGGCTTATTATGCATATCTTTGTCCATTTCCGGTTTCCTCCTTAGATTTATCTGCTTCCTCTGGCTGAGACATTCATATGCCCGCGCCGTCGTCTATTCATGTTAAGCAATCTCCATTGTTCTACTTCATCTGGCTCAAACGTTCTTCCACCTGCGCCATCATTTGTTCATACTTGGCAAGTTTGTCCCGTTCTTCCTGAACCTTTGCCTTCGGCGCACGGTTTAAGAATTTCTCGTTGGAAAGCATACCCTTTGAACGTGTAAGTTCGCCGGCCAGCTTCTCCTTCTCTTTTAAAAGGCGTTCCTTTTCTTTTTCAAGGTCCACAAGATCCTCGAGCGGAAGGTAAACCACCGCGCCCGGAATCACAACAGATACGGCGTCCTCGCCGATACCTAACTTATCTGCCTGCACCTTAACTTCGCTTACGCCGGCAAGCAGTCTATAGGCGCTCTGCATGTTCTCAAACGTCTCGCGAAGCCCTGCATCCTCGGTGACAATAAATACTTTCGCCTTCCTGCTGGGCGGCACCTCCATCTCCGTTTTCACATTGCGGATTCCTTTCACGAGGTCTTTCACATGTTCTACCGCCTCCTCGGCAGCCGGAAAATGGTAATCCTCACGGTATTTCGGCCACTCGGACAGCATAATCGTAGGCTCTTTATCCTGCAGCGTGCAGAAAATCTCTTCTGTGATAAACGGCATATAGGGATGAAGCAGCTTCAATGCCTCTATCAGCACCGTCTTCAGCGTCCACATGGCGGCTTTTGCCGATTCCGGATCTTCCTCTTTCCTGGACATCCTGGCTTTGGCAATCTCAATGTACCAGTCGCAGAATTCATCCCAGATAAAATCATAAACTTTCTGTACGGCAATACCCAGCTCAAATTTATCCATATTCTCGGTAACGTCTTTCGCCAGCGTGTTGACCTTAGAAAGAATCCACTTATCCCCCGTCCTAAGCTCTTCCAGCGAGGGCTCTGCGACCTCCCCCTCAACAATATTCATCATGATGAAACGGGAGGCATTCCACACTTTATTGGCAAAATTCCTTGCCGACTCCACGCGCTCCCAATAGAAGCGCATATCATTTCCCGGCGCATTACCGGTAATAAGCGTCAGCCGCAAAGCATCCGCGCCATATTTATCAATAACCTCCAGGGGATCTATACCGTTGCCAAGGGATTTACTCATTTTACGCCCCTTTGCATCGCGCACCAGGCCATGGAACAATACGGTGTGGAAGGGCGCCTCCCCCATCTGCTCATAGCCGGAAAAAATCATGCGGATAACCCAGAAGAAAATAATGTCATACCCCGTCACTAAAACGTCATTGGGATAGAAATAATCAAGGTCTTCTGTCTTCTCGGGCCATCCCAATGTAGAGAACGGCCACAGCGCGGAGGAAAACCAGGTATCTAAAGTGTCCTCATCCTGCGTCATATGCTCACAGCCGCATTTCGGGCATTTGCCGGGATTCTCCCTGGCAACTACGAATTCCCCGCAGTCTGCACAGTAATAAGCCGGAATCCGGTGCCCCCACCAGAGCTGCCTGGAAATACACCAATCCCTAATATTATCGGTCCAATTAAAATATGTCTTATCCATACGTTCCGGCAGCAGCTTAATCTCACCGTTTTTGACTGCTTCCACGGCTGGTTTAATCAGCTCGTCCATCTTCACAAACCACTGCTGCTTCACCATCGGCTCCACCGTAGTGCTGCAACGGTCATGCGTCCCCACATTGTGGGAATGAGGCACTATCTTTACCAGAAGCCCCTGTTCTTCCAACTCCTGCACCATCCGTTTTCTCGCTTCATAGCGATCCATGCCCTGATATTTGCCGCCGTTGGCATTGATCGTAGCGTCATCGTTCAATACATTAATTTCTGGCAGATTGTGGCGTTTGCCGACCTCGAAATCGTTCGGGTCATGCGCCGGTGTAATCTTCACACATCCCGTGCCAAATTCTTTATCCACATAATGATCCGCCACGACCGGAATCTCACGTCCCACCAAAGGCAGAACCAGCGTCTTGCCGATGATGTCTTTGTAACGCTCATCCTCCGGGTTGACAGCAACCGCCGTATCGCCTAAAAGCGTCTCCGGCCTGGTTGTGGCAATCTCCACAAACCTTCCTTCCTCACCCTTGACTGGATAATTGATGTGCCAGAAGAATCCGTCCTGCTCCTCATGCTCCACCTCTGCGTCCGAGATGGACGTCTTACAGACCGGACACCAGTTGACAATCCGCGAACCTTTATAAATCAAGCCTTTCTCATACAATTTGATAAATACATCCTGCACCGCCCTGGAACATCCCTCGTCCATCGTGAAACGCTCCCTGTCCCAATCTGCGGAAGAACCCATCTTCTTGAGCTGGCGGATGATACGCCCGCCGTACTCTTCCTTCCATTCCCAAACTTTCTCTAAGAATCCGTCCCGTCCCAGGTCATTCTTGTCAATGCCCTGCTCCCTTAACGATTCTATTACCTTGACCTCAGTGGAAATAGAAGCATGGTCCGTGCCCGGCTGCCACAACGCATTATAACCCTGCATACGCTTATAGCGAATCAGAATATCCTGCATCGTATTGTCCAGTGCATGCCCCATATGAAGCTGCCCGGTAATATTGGGTGGAGGCATCACAATCGTAAACGGCTTTCTGTTTCTGTCTGCCTCAGCATGGAAATATTTATTCTCCTCCCATTTCTGGTAAAGACGGTCCTCAATATCCTTGGGATCGTATGTTTTCGCCAGTTCTTTGCTCATGGTAATTTTCTCCTTATTTAAAATAGAGGCTGTCGCACTAATATATTTACTCATTCAAAAGGTCTTGCCGCTTATGCGGCAAAGACAGAATGCACAAAAATCACTCTGGGAAGTTAGCTTCCCAAGATAATTTTTGTGCATATTGTTTGCATTGCTTTGCAATGTAAACCTTTTGAACGAATCTATACCTTGTAAATTATGATAGTGCGCCAACCCCCGTATCTTCGCGGTATGCTCGTTACTTATCTCTTCATATTAAAAGCAAAACGACAAATTGTCAAGTAATATTTTTGTAAAATAATAGTAATAGTCACAGTTCAGCCATCGCCAATATTATGGGTGAATCATGCTTGCATGAATGAACACATAATATTAGCGATGAGCGGAGCGCCAATTTATGAGCAAAGTTAGACGCGAAGCGTCGAGAAAATGCCGTAGGCATCTTTGCGAATGGCGCGGGCTGAACTGTAACAGTAAAATAGTTACAGTTCTTCCTCCACCATGCTCTTGTTGCTGTAGAACAAGTCATAAATGCAGGGCACTACCACCAGCGTCATCAGCGTTCCGTAAATCATACCGCCAATTGTGACGATCGCCATCGGTCTTCCCATATCGGAGCCCATATCGGAGCCAAACGCCATCGTGGACATCGCAAAAATCGTTGTCAGCGCCGTCATGAGGATGGGGCGCAGACGCGTCTTACCCGCCGTTATGATGGCCTCGCGTTTGCCAACGCCCTCCTTCCTGAGCTGATTGATATATTCCACCATCACAATACCATTATTTACAATGATGCCCACCAGCATGATAAAGCCAATCATGGAAATGATGCTGAGGACATTGCCGGTAATCAGCAGCGCGCCAAACCCGCCTGTCATGGCCAGCGGCACCGTAAAGAGAATGATAAAGGGCGCGCGCAAGGATTGAAACTGCGCTACCATTATCAGGTAGATAAAGGCCAGCGCAAGGATCAACATCAGCACCAGCTGCTCCATAGCCTCATTGATACTTTCATCCTCACCGGTCATTTCTATAGAATAACCCTCCGGCACTTCATAATCCTGCACCGCCTTACGCACCTTATCGCCGACCAAGCCTACATTGTAACCATTGTCAATCGCCGCACTCACCTGTACATAACGCTCCTGCCCTTCACGCGAGATAGAAGTCAAACTCTCCAGCTCTTCAAAATCCGCCACCTGCGAGAGCTTAATTTCTTCCTCGTCACCGCTCTCCTTATCGGTATAGGTAAACGTCGCATTCTTGAGGCTGTCAATCGTGGCCTCGCTTTGATCCACGCTCTCTAAATAGATTTCATAATCTTTTATATCCGTGGAAATCGTATCGTCCGACGTATCGTCGGCCATCCGCTCGCCGACAATCTGGTAAATCTGCGCTACGGTCATGCCATACCTGGCGGCTTTCTCCTTATCCACGGTAATGCGGAACTCTTTCTCCGTCTCCTCAGCGTTAGACGCCACATCCGTAGTACCCTCTACCTTACTGACAATCTCTGTAACGTCCTTGGCCATTGACTGTAATTTATCCAGATCACGTCCCCGGATCTGTACGGTCAATCCCTCGCCGGCCATAGCTCCCATGTCCATCTCGGAAGTGCTGACGCTAATCTGTGCCTCTGAATCCTTCGTCAGATTCTTGATTTCCTCGGCAATCTCGTCATTCGTAAGCTCTTTATCCTCTTTCACCAGGATATAGAGCGTGATATCATTTCCACTGCTGCCGCCCATAAGCCCGGACGCCATACCGCCTCCGCCGGCCATGGCTCCCACAGACTCGACATCGGAAATACTCATGACTTTCTCCGTAACTTCATCTGCCAGCTCACAGGCTTCTGCAAATTCCGCATCCTCGGGCGGCGTAACGGTAACCGTCATCTGCGTGCTCTCCATATCCGGCATAAATTCCGTTCCTTTGGAGAGAGACCCCCACACGCTGGCAATGAGCAGCGCTACCATCACCAACAGCACCAGCAGCTTAACTCTGAGTAATTTGCCCAGAACCGTACCATATACTTCCTGTATTTTGTCAAACCAGGGATGACGGATTTCCTTGGTCTTCCTGAGCATCCTTGAACCCATCATCGGCACAAACGTCAAGGCAATCACGAGACTTGCCAGCAGCGTATAAGCAATCGTGAGCCCCATGTCCACAAAGAGCTGACGTGTAATACCCTCGACAAATACAATCGGCGCAAACACGCAAACCGTCGTCAGCGTTGACGCCGTAATTGCGCCGCCTACCTGTTTGGCGCCTTCGACAGCCGCTTTCCTGGCTGACAATCCCTCGCCGCGCATACGGTAAACATTCTCAATCACCACAATGGAATTATCGACCAACATACCGATTCCCAAAGCCAGGCCGGACAAAGATATCATATTCAGCGTAACGCCGCTGAAATACATGAGCACCACGGCAAAAATAACCGAAACCGGAATAGAACAGGCGATAACCAGGGTGGGCTTGATGTCCTTGAGGAAAATCAATAAAATAATGATGGCGAGAATTGCGCCGACAATCATATTGTTGAGCACAGAATCCACAATCATATCTATATAAATTCCCTGATCCATCATAACTGATACCTGTAAATTTTCATCATTTTTTTTCAGGCTCTCAAATTTCTTATAGACACGCTTCGTCACGTCCCCGGTAGAATACCCGGTCTGTTTCTCAATGGAGAGCATGACGCCGGGCCTGCCGTTTAAGCGCGCATAGGAATCCTTAGAATTATCATTGACGACAATATCTGCCACATCTGATAAATGAATCGTCTCCACGCCGTCCATGCCAAGATCCATCAACACCATGTCCTTTAAAGCGTCCACGCTGTCTATAGCGTCTCCAACACGCACCATATAGCTCTCTCCCTCATCCGTGATATAGCCGGCCGGCATGGAGAAATTCTGCGCCGTAAGGATATTCTCAAGCGTCTCCATGGTAAGTATTTTATTCAAATCGGATGCATCGTAGGCTTCCTGTTTCGTATCTTCAAATTCGTCTTTTGCCTGCTGTAATTTCTCCTCACCGCTGGCAAGCTGCGCAGACGCGCTGCCCATCTCCACGGAACCCGTAATCTGGCTCTTATTTAAGGTGGCAAGCGTATCATTGATCGTCGTCTTCCCCTCTGCCACGCTGGCAAGGCCGGACTCTATCGCGGCAATGCCTCCATTGATCTGCACCAGCCCCCGCTCTGCCTTAGTAATAGATTGCGCTATGTAGGAAATTAATTTCTTGTCCGAGGCGTCGGCTTTGAGAGTACTTCCCTCCTGCGCTGCAAGCTGTGATTTAATCTGGGAAAGGCCCTCTTCCACCTGGGCAAGCTGCGCTTCTAACTGCGTAAGCTGGGCTTTCGCCTGTTCAAGCTGGGCCTGCATCTGGGCTGGATCCATTTGCGGGATATTTCCCTGCGCAGGGTCTGTCTGGGATGGATTGGCCTGCGTGGGGTCTGTCTGGGATGGATTGACCTGCGTGGGGTCTGTCTGGGATGGATTAACCTGCGCGGGGTCTGTCTGGGACGGATGATTCAACATTGCCTTGATCTTCCCGATCGCTTCTGTGAGCTTCGCTTTTGACTCCACAAGCTGCTGCACCTGAGACTGCAATTCTGTCAATGAGGCAATTCCCGCCTCCGTCTGGCTCTTTGTCTCCTTTAACTCTGCAAGTTTATTATTTAAGTCGGTCTCTGTCTGGAAAAGCTCAATCTTCTTATCGTTGAGCTGGTTTTGCGCATCGCTGATCTGGTTGGCCATAGAATTCCGGCCGCTGCTCAATTCATCTTTGCCGCTGCTGATCTCCTCCTCAGCATCTGTCATCTCGCTCTCGGCATCGGCAAATTTCGCATCCAGAGACGCTCTCACCTTCTCATTGATTTCATCAATCTTTTTCTGGCTCAACGTCACCTGTACCGACTCTTTAATCAATCCCGTTCCGGACACGGAGGCGACGCCCTCCACGCTCTCGATCTCGGGGATCAAATCCTTTTCCGTATAATCGCTGATTTCAAGATTGTCCATATCCTCTGCTTCCACAGCGGCAATCATGATCGGCAGCATATCCGGATTCAGTTTCATGATAATCGGGTTGCCCACTTCGTCCGGCCAATAACCGCTGATCTGATCCAGGCTTTCGCGCATCTCCACGGTCACAGAGTCCATATTGGCGGTCTGTTCAAATTCCAGCGCCACCATTGACATATTGTTCGAGGAAGTAGAACTGATATTCTTGATGTTGGAGGTACTGGCCATAGCCGCCTCAATCGGCTGCGTCACCGCGCTCTCCACCTGTTCCGGGCTTGCCCCCGCATATGAGGTCACGACAATCGCATATGGCAGGTTCATACTCGGCAGAAGATCCGTGCTCATTTTCGTCAGGGATACCACGCCCAAAATAACTACCAGCACGATTCCCACGATTACGGTGTAGGGTTTCTTGACACTGAACTTAGACAGCATTGTTTTTCCTCCTGTACATTTTCCTTTCGGCTGACGAATAGTTTTCAGACTTCATTATAAAAACATTTCTGCCAAAAAACAATAAAGAAAGTATAAAATTTTATAAATCAGCTGCTGACTGGCCATAAAATTTCCCCAATATCATTTCTGTACCGTACAGAAAACCACCGCGCCGGTTCCCCAACGCGGTGGCTCTCTGCCTGTTTTCTCATTTCACTTTGATTGTCACAACCTTTTTCTTTTTGTTGTAAGTCCTGACCGTAATCTTAGCGGTTCCTTTCTTCTTTGCTTTCACCACTCCCTTGGCATTGACGGACGCTACTTTCGGCTTGCTCGACTTGAACGTGCATTTGCCTGCCGTACCCCTGGGAAGTTTCACTTTCAGCTTCACGGTCTTGCCCTTTTTCAGCGTCTTCTTAGAAGGCGTGACTTTTACAATCTTCTTAGGCGCTTTCTTAACTGTAATCTTATAAACTTTTACTCTGCCTTTCTTATTCGTAGCCTTAATAGTGGCTTTTCCTGTTTTCTTAGCAGTCACTTTGCCCTTTTTGCTGACAGTGGCAACCTTCTTGTTGGAGGTTTTGTAGGTATACCCCTTTGCCTCCACAGAATAAGTCTCTTTCGCTCCGAGCGTCACTTTCTTCGTGGAAACCACTTTCAGCTTCACAAGACCCTTGATGGCGGCTTTCAGCTTCGTGTCGGCTGCGTTCACCTGAGACTGCGTTGCCTTCGTGTTCCCGGCAACCTTCTGCGCATTGCCCAAAGCAGTTTTTAATGCCTTAAAACTAGCCGCCGTGTAGTTGGCCGCCTTATACTTCTTGGCCTGCGCGATCGTCTTTTTCAGGGAAGTAAAGTCTGTCTTCGTCCCCACGTTTCCTCCCGTTCCTTTTTCTTGCAGATTGGCAATCGCTGTGCTTAACGCCTTCTGGGCTGCCAAAACCTGCTCCTTCGTAGAATCCGGGTCGTTCATGACCTTTTTCACGTCTTCTAGCGCTTTGAGGAAGGCTGCGTAACTGGCGTCCGTGTAATTGCCTTTTTCTATGCCCTCAGCTTCCTCAATTTTGCCCGCCAGCTCCGACACATCCACCGTCGATTTTACAATGGCAACCGTATACTCTGCCACCGTCTCATGATCCTGTGCGTAGGCTTTAAAAGCGAATGGCGTCGAGGGACCCGTCAATTTAACGCGCTGGGCAATGGCGTCGTCCACCAGGATATCGTTGATAAAAATCAGTCCGCTGGGCGTATTGGGGGAGGCCTTCATGGAAACCTCCTGTGTGATAGAGGGAACCTTCAGCGTATAGCTCTTAACTTCTTCACTGTATGCCGGCGAAAGTTTTCCCTTATCAAAACTCAGCGCAGACAAATTGGCATTGTGGCTGTATTCCAGGGTGTCCGCAATCATAATGCCATACAAGCCGCCCACATAGCCAGAGCCGTTGCCCTGGAATTTCACATTGACAACGGGAATTTTATTTCCGGCTTCATCCAGCACAAACGCTCCCGTGGAATCCTTCTTATATTCCGGCTCACGCCAGTACTTCTCAGGAATCTCAATTGTGTCTGTGTAAAACACGTTGGCGCCGGTATTCTCGTTGATTGATACATCCTGCAATTTTTCCCCATTGATATAAATTCCAAAGGTCCTGCCTTTGTCCCCGGAATACCAGGTACACTTGAGATAATTTTTCTCCGCCCCCGGATTAATCTGCATATCATAGCTGAACCAGCCATCCTTCTGCGCATCACGGTACAGGCGCCCGTTGAAACTGCCCGTAGTGGACTTCTCATACTTGAGGTTCTTGGCAAATTCAGAATTGTTCTCGTCAAAGTTTGTGAGCGTGTCAATCGCCATCTCCTCCTCGCGGAGCCTCTCTTTCCTGTCCCTGATACGCTTCTGCGCCGCCTCCGAACCAGGTTCCTCAAACGTCATATACAGCCCGTAACGCTCTTTGAAGCGCATAAAGTGCGGCGTGTAAATCAAATCCGGGGAATCCGTGTTCTTTAACTTAAACTGCACTTTCCCATCTTCGCTGTCTTCGATCCTCACCAGGTTTTCCGTCACTTTGCCAAGCCATTCCTCCACCGTCATATTCTGGACCGTGATGACAGTCTGGCAAGCGCTGTCCTTCGTGCCCACACGCACAAGGATACCGTTGGGGCTGGAAGCTTCTATATTGTTGGTTCCCAGCGCTGCGCTCAAGGCAACCGGACCATAGCGAAACGCTGCAAATCCCCGGTTGTCCTGGGTTGTATAAGCCCTGACTTCCATGGGAAAGATAAGCTTTATCACGTCCCCGGCCTTCACGTCTGCGACGGTTACATAACCGCTCTCTTTGTTGTCCGCAGCTGCAAGTTTCTCACCATTTACAAGGATTGCCGCCTCCCCCGCAACCCAATCGGGAATACGGAATTTGAGATTCGTACCCGCTGCAACCTTTGAGCCGTCTATTGCGGCGACAGATACCGTGACCTCGTCCTTGTTCGGAATGTTCGCTGTCTGCGTCAGTTTTAAATTCTGTTTCTCAAAAGTAAAGGTACTGCTGAAATACATATTGACATACACATCCGACTGCTCGGTAAAGTACATGGTGTCGCCCAGCTTAGAGAAATTCTCCATACCAGTTCCGGTACAGCACCAGAATTCATCGTGCGGGCGGTTAAATACTTTATTATATCCGGGCGCCATCGGCTGAAAATACATGGTTGTGCCGGTCTCCGGGTTCTGTGAAGAGAGAATAGCGTTAATATAAGTATTCTCATAGTAATCCATGTACTTTTTATCCTTCGTCAGCTTATAAAGCTCCCTGGACAATTTCAACATGTTATATGTATTACATGTCTCGCAAGTACTTGAGCCGTCGTAATCACTCTTCGTTGCATCATAGTATAGCTTATCTGCCTCATGGAAATGTTCCGACTGGCTGTTTCCTCCTGTGATATAGGTGTGGTGTTCTACCACGATATCCCAGAAATTCACGGCCGCCGTCTTATATCTCTCCAAATCTGCCTGTTCCTCTTCTGTAAGCGCATCATAGTAGTCCTCGTTATCCATCATAACCGTATAACGTTTCAGCGCGCCAATCAATTTCGGAATCGTCGTGTTGGCATGCTTGCCATTGAGTACGTCCTGGCCCGCCGCCAGAGAGTTAAACAGCGCCACCTCGTCAAAATATTCTGCCGCTGCCTTAAAATGGGCATTTCCCGTAATATCGTAAAGTTCATATAAGGCTTCGTTCATGCCGCCGTATTCCGTGCGGAGCATAACTTGGTTATCTGCCAGTTTGCTGCAGCGGTTGAATACATACTCGCCAAAGTTTTCCGCAATTCCCAACGCAGCCTTTGCCAGCTCTTTGTCATCGGCAAAAGTATAAATATCAATCAGGCCGGCAAGAACCTTGTGAAGATTATACCAGGGTACGATTACATTTTCATCGCTGCCCCCGCTGCCATCTATCTTATCTAAAATACTTTCACGGAATGCCGACACATAGCCTGCGCTCGCCGGTTTCATGTCCGCATAGGCGTCCTGGCATTCTTTGAGCCCTTCCACGGCGTCTCTGATCTCCTGCAACAGTTTGGCTTTCTCGCTCTCATCTTTCGTCCCTTTATACGCCTGGGAAAGCGCGGACATGTAATGCCCGAACGTATGGCCGCGGAAATTTGTGCCGTTGCTGCGCTCCCAGCCCTGATAACCTTCCTCTGTGGGCGGCGTCAGGCCGGACACTTTGTAGAACTCATACAGGAACTTCTTAGCGTTCATGCTCAACAGGTAATCATTTTCTTTCTGCGCGGCATTCATCAGATATCCGTCTGCCAGCGCGACATTTTCAATACCGCAGTCTAAGATTCCGTCCTGTCCCTTCTCTGCCTTTGCTTTTACCGTAACGGTAAATGATTTTTCCGCTGCTTCCCCGCCGGCAAAGACTGCTTTTGCGGTCAGCGTAACCGTTTTGTCCGGCTGGCCGATTTCCGGGCGTGTTACCGTACCGTCCAGGGAAATCACATGAGCATCTGAAGTCTTCCAGGTAATTACCGATCCGGATTCCCCTTTGCCCGCAAGGATAAGCCTGCCTGTCACGGTATCCGGGATTCTCAGCGCATCAATGTCCATCTGGGCCACTGCCTGTTTGTCAAAGGAACGTCCGCTTTTCTCATAGACTTCTATCGCCTGCTCCTGATCCAGAACCTTATCGTACAAACGGTATTCATCGAGAGAACCTTCCAAATAGGCTCCTTTATAAGCCGCACCGTTATATCCGATGGATTTATCCACATCTTCACATGGACCGATGACCCCGGTAGAAGTCGCGCTTAACGGATATTTCACCATCGTCTTCTGGGGAATTCCATTGCGGTAAATAACTGCCTCTTTCGTATCGCTGTCATACGTCACAAGAATATGCGTCCATTCCCCGACCGGGAAGAACTTGCTCCTGTCACCCGATACGGAAATCATATATGGCTGTTGCTCTTTTGCCGCCGGTCCCACAGACAACGACAATGGCGTCGTATCGTTTTCCGACATCAAATACCAGCCGTCACTGTACCACTGCGTCTTATTCCAGGTAATGGCGCGCTCCCCTTCCATCTTCTGGCTGGGGTTAATCCAGAAAGAAAGGCTCAATTTGCCGGGGGAAAGCATACCGTCATTCCCTAAATTCAAAAATGTGCTTCCGTTCAGGGAAATTGCCCTTCCTTTCACACCATCTGCATAGGCCGCGGCTCCATTTGCCACTACCTCACGCCCATATATAGAAGCGTCGGACAAGTCGTCGCTGTCAAACTTTAAATCCAGCGCCAAAGAAGGATCTTCCCCTTCCGCCAATGCCGGAACAATCACTTTGAAATTTCTTGTCTTGGTGGTCTCTCCATTACTCACGCTTGCCGTCAGCGTCACCTCGGCATCCGCTTCCCCAAATAACGGACGCTTCAACACCTTGCCGTCATCCGACAAAACTTCCTGCATGGAAGAACTCCATGTAATGGCTGACCCGGTCTCGCCGATTTTGGGCAGTGTAAGGTTCTTTTTGGTACTCTGGGGCAAAGTAAGCGCCGCCATGTCATAATCGACATCCGCCCTGACTTCTTTGATCATAATATAAGCCACATTGACACATGCATTATCCTCTCCGGTTCCACGGACGTCCACCGTCAGTTTATCGCCTCCTGACGGCACCGCAATGTTCCCTTTTGCCTCTTCACTTCCCCCGTTAGGAATGCCCGAAACGCCGGAAACACGTGATAATACTGTGTCCTGGTTTTTCCCCTCCAATTTTGCCGTGACAACAGGAGTATTCGAGACCCCCCACGGATTCACACACCCTACCGTTACCTCATAAGCTCCAGCCTCCAGTTCAAAAGCATAGTCTATAAAACGTTCCGCAAGCCCCTTTTCCGTAAAGTTCTTAGAATAGCGATCTGTACCGGCTTTATTCGTCAAATCCACGCCTAATTCCCGCGCCCAGGTATTCGCCGTGTAAACGCCCCCATTGTCTGGAATTTGCGGATTTTTCACACCGTTCCCCTCATACTCCTTATCAACATCCACAATCCCCCACTGATAGCCTGTTTGGGCGTCCGCGCCATACGCCTGGTCCGTCACGCTGTTGTGCGTTCCCAACTGATCCCCCTCACACACAGTATTCGGCGTATAATCTCCGCAATCTACAAAATAGACAATGGAATCATCCGGTCGATCCGCAGGCGTCCCCGCTGCAAAAACAATTCCCGGATTGTCTGCCGGCAAACTGGTAATGCTTACTGCCGCCGCCAGGCAGCCGGCCGCTGCTTTTTTCAAAAAACCAGGCAGCCTCCAGTGGATTCTCAACTTTTTCATCTTCATCCTGCTTCTCCTCTCTTTCATATGATATGTACAGTCATTTTATCATATATAAATTGCGATTAACATGCAATTTCGATAATAATTTATGCATTTTCGAGCTTTTTTTCCGCATTATTACCAGTAATCTAAGACGCTCTCTCTTGCCATCCTGTACAAAAACACCATTTTCTCCACCGTTTTCGCTTCCCACTTTAATTCTTTGGAATATAAGGTGGAAGAATCTGGTAAAAATCAGTTGAAAAATATCTCAAAAGTGGTACATTATATTTAGGGAATTACCAAAAATAATTTATAACTGATAGAATCAGCTATTATAAGGAGGATTTATAATATGAGCAGGAACATGCACGGTTTTGGCGCAATGATTAAGAAACTAAAACAGAGCCCCAAAAGAATTGTTTTCACAGAGGGCAGCGACCCCCGTATCTTAGAAGCGGCTTCCCGGCTTCTGGCTTCTAATTTCCTGACGCCGCTTCTGGTCGGCACCCAGGAGGAAGTGGAAGAGGCTGCTGAGGAATACGGCTACAATATCCGCGGGGCGCAGATTATCGACCCTGCGAATTTTGAAAAGATAGACGAGATGGTGGAAATGCTCTGCGAACTCAGAAAAAGCAAGAACCTACAGCCGGAAAGAGCGCGGGAAATACTGCTGCAAGGCAATTATTTCGGGACGATGCTGGTAAAAATGGGATATGCCGACTCCCTTCTCGGCGGCGCTACCTACACAACGGCAGACACGATCCGTCCGGCGCTGCAATTAATCAAAGCAAAACCGGGACACAACATTGTGTCATCCTGTTTCATCCTGGTACGTCCTTCTGCTACCGGTGAAAACGAAGTGCTTGCCATGGCGGACTGCGCGATCAATATCAAACCGAACGAAGACGAGCTTGCCGAGATTGCTATTGAGGCTGCCAAATGCGGACAGCTTTTCGGTATTGACCCCAAGGTTGCATTTCTCAGCTATTCTACACTCGGCTCCGGGGCGGGCGAAGACGTAGACAAGATGCACAATGCGGCTATCAAAGCAAAGGCGCTTAACCCGAATCTCCCCATATCCGGTGAAATGCAATTTGACGCCGCCGTTTCCCCGCGCGTCGCGCGCACCAAGTGCCCGGACGATCCAGTTGCCGGACATGCCAACGTATTTATTTTCCCGGATATCAATGCAGGAAATATTGGTTACAAGATTGCACAGCGTATGGGTAACTTTGAGGCATACGGCCCCATTCTTCTGGGATTGAATTCTCCCATCAACGACTTGTCGAGAGGCTGCAACGCGGATGAAGTATATTCTATGGCAATCATTACCGCAGCTCTGGTCGACGAAGACTTGGAATAATCTTTTACAAATGCATAGAAAGCCCCCCGGTTACAAAAATCTGTACCCGGGGGGTTCTCATATTTTGTCGCTTATATGCTTCTCACAGGGCAAGCCCCTGCCCGCTTTTACTCCTGCATATGGAAGCGCGCTACGATCTCTTTCAACTTCTCAATATGGCTCTGGTTATGCTCGATGAGGTCGCTGTTCGTCCCTACAACCCCGGCCATTTCCTGCGTCTTTCCGGCAATTTCAGTGATACCTTCCGCAGCCTCCATCGTCGTCTGGCTCACATGTTCCACAGCGTCTGCAATATTTACAATGGCAGTCAAAAGCGTCTCTATCTGGCTGTTGATATCACCCATATTCTCTTCCACTCCAGCCGCGTCAACCGTATACTGCTCGGCAACCTCCATAAAATCTCCATAATCTTTGAGCACTGTCTCCTCAAGGAAGTTCATACTCTCATTAAGACATGACGTCATGTTGCCCACTGCCTGGTTGACCTCCGCAATAATGCCATTGATATCGCCGACTGCGTCCGAGGTCTGGTCTGCCAAAGCTCCAATTTCACCGGCTACCACAGCAAAACCTCTTCCAGCCTCGCCTGCTCTCGCCGCCTCAATAGATGCATTGAGGGCCAGCAGGTTTGTCTGGGAAGAAATATCTAAAATCGCCTGCGTCAGCTCGTTGATATGGGACACCGCCCTGGCCTGTTCCATAGCTTCTTTCGTCTTCTCCTGCACGCTGGCGTACATTTCCCTTGTGCGCTCGCTGGCGCTTCTGGTGCTTCCTTTCAACTTCTCCGCCCTGCCGCGGATTTCCACAGAATTGCTTTTTCCGGCATCGGAACGTCCGCGGATTTCCTCTGCCCTGCCGCGAATTTCTGCGATCGTGCTGTTTACAGTGTCCATGGTGTCCGCCGTCTCCTGCATAGCCGCCGCCAGTTCCTGTGTAGTCGCAGAATTATCCTCGCTCATGTGATTAACTTTCTCCGTAGTCTCAGAAAGCCGTTCCATACTATCCGCCATATCTACATACGCCTGCCGGATATTCTCTACCATCCCCCGCAAATTGTCCCGCATATCGTGAAGCGAATGCGCCATGTTTGCAGTCTCGTCTTTTTTCTTATAGAGGCTCTCACTGTCTTTATAATGGGTAAAGTTAAACTTCGCCGTCTCTCCCACAATGTTGTTAATCTGGCGTATCGGCTTTGTCAGAGAAATACTGATGAGGAATCCGACTATTACCGCCACGGCCATTGCAATCAACGCGCCCAGGAAAATCAGCATACGCATAGTCTTTGCCTGCGCTGCAAACTCTGACGTGGGCGCCGTCAAAATAAATCTCATGCCGTTCACCAGGGTCATATAGCACATGCTCTTGTTCGCCCCCCGCCAGGTATACTGGCGAATCGCCATTTCCTGATCTGGCAGCGCCAGGCTTTCTGCAACCGCTTCCAGCCCGGCCTCCGCCAGACTGCTCCCAGTCTCAAGCTCCTTGTGGTGCATAATATCCCCCTGCTCATTGGCAAGAAACGCATAACCGCTCTCAAAAATACTGGATGAATCCAGCACATTTGTAAACGCGCTGAAATCAATATCCATACCGATAATGCCCACTGACTCCCCGTCCACAAAAATTGGAATAACATAAGAAATCATATACACATTTATATTAGAGTTCAGGTAAGGCTCCATCCAAGTAGGCTGCGCATTGCCCACCGGAATGTAGTACCAGCCCACATGTTCCAAATCATCGGGCTCATACATAGAAAAATCCGTCGGCTCTATCTCCTGGAATTCACTATCTGCGGAATCTCTGGTATAGAACAGGCCGCTGGTGGGCTCCGTAAACTGCGGATTGTAACGGATATATACGCTCATGGCTCCCTGTGTATGTACTGCGGTCTGCAAAAGCATAGGCGCAAGCCGCTGTGAATATGCGTCGACGTACGCAGCATCCGTTTTAAATTTCTGAAAATCGTCAAGTTCAGAAACAGCCAGGTCATACAACGTATCTACCGACTGCGACACCTGCCGCATCATACCGTCGAGCTTCTGCCCCTGATTCTCGCAAAGAAGCTTCATTATGTCCGCTGAATTTTCTTTCGCCGCCCTCGAACTTTCTACGATACTGATACTGCCGCAGATAACAGTAGAAATCAGCGAGCACATTAAAACTACCAATACAATTTTTGTCTTGATGCTTTTCATTGGAATCCCCTTTCCTGATATTTCATAATACTATAAAGTTTATCATGTTTTAGGTCAAAAATCTACAAAGGCAGGCTAAATTTTCGCATATTTTCCACTCGCCGGCAGCATCTGTGTAACGCTTCCCTTCCTTTATACATATTTTATTAAAAAAGGATTCCACTATTCTATGAGAATATATGTAGTTCAGCCCGGCGACAGCGTAGATGCAATTGCCGCTTCCCAAAATGTTCCCGCACAGTCCATCATCTATGACAACCAGCTCGTATACCCTTATGCGCTGGCTGTGGGGCAGGCCCTTCTTCTATCTGATACCTTTGGCGCTGACGGCTATCCTGCCTATGTTGGGGGCTACGCCTATCCTTTTATCAGCCGCTGGGTACTGGAACAGACGCTTCCTTTCCTCTCCGATCTCTTTATTTTTTCTTATGGTTTTACACCTGAGGGCGCGCTTGTTCCCCCGCTATTGGACGACGCCTTTATGATTGCCATGGCAAAGGAATTCGGCGTTGCGCCCATTCTTACGCTGACGCCGTTCGGGCCGGACGGCCAATTCAGCAACTATCTAATCTCCCGGATGGTAAACAATGAAGCGGCAAAGCAGCAACTGATTGAAAATCTCAGCGCCCAGATCGAGGAACGCGGCTTTGCGGGCGTAGACATTGACTTTGAATATATCCTCCCCGAAGACAAATTTGCTTTTGCCGATTTTGTACGTGAAGTGCGCACCGCCGTAAATGCACTGGGCTTTCCGGTCTCCGTCGCGCTTGCGCCCAAAACTTCCGACACGCAGACCGGGCTTCTCTATGAGGGAAAAGATTATGGCTTGTTGGGAGAAGCGGCCGACTATGTATTGCTGATGACCTACGAGTGGGGATATACCTACGGCCCGGCAATGGCGGTCGCGCCAATCAACAAAGTCCGCCAGGTCGTCGAATATGCGCTGACAAAAATTCCGCCGGAAAAAATTCACCTCGGCATCCCCAACTACGGCTATGACTGGACGCTGCCTTATGTCAAAGGCGCCTCCAAGGCGGTTACCATCGGCAACGTGGAAGCCGTACAGATCGCCGTTGCCAATGGGGCATCCATTCTCTTTGATGAGACGGCGCAGTCTCCATATTTCAATTATGTGCAGAACAACCAGACGCATGAAGTGTGGTTTGAAGACGCGCGCAGCCTAACGGCCAAATTCAACCTGGTAAAAGAATACCAGCTCCGCGGCATGAGCTATTGGCAAATCATGCAGCTCTTCCGCGCAAACTGGTTATTGTTAGACGACACATTTACAATTCGTTGAGACAAACGCTAACATAAGGGTTCATTCAAAAGCTCCGTCCCCGGAACAACAAATCTGCCGTCCCGGATTACATCCGTCCGGCTATCATCCCGCCGGATGACGGTAATCCGATCCAGCTCATCATAAGGAATTGTGATGTCCGTGTGGCAGTTAAAATAAGCTTTCTGGGTATCTTCTTTTCTGAGAGCAGATATCTCATTATCTCTGGCCACAATCTCCTTGCCGTCCGGGTTAAAAACCGCGGTATCTTCCGCCCAACTGTAACAAGTATCGCCCACTGCAAAATGAGGCCCCGTCTTTTCCGCGATCAAAATCGGCAATTTATCTTGAATCTGATAATCTCTGCCCATCTGATAAGCCGTAGTGTTGGTGCCGATGGCAAATTCCCCCAACGGAAGCGTATCATGATGTTTTAACAGGTTCTCTTTGAGAAACGCGCGGTTTTCCTCCTCCGCCTCAAAATTGCGGCAGGAATAATTTACAACCATGCCGTCCGCAAACTCCAATTCCAAATCAAGATATTTCATACCGTTCAAATACACCTGCGTCACATGAAGGCGCCCGTTGGTCCCCTTGAGCACAGGAGAAGTGAAGACCTCGCCCACCGGAATATTGACGTCCGCCACGCAGTTTTCAAAGTTCGTCTGCTTCTGCGGATTCTCCAGCGTGTGCAGTGACACTGTCAAATCTGTTGTGTTCGCGCCCTTGCCGGTGACATGGACAAAAGCCCCCTCATCCAGAACGTCAATAATCTTCTGCTGCATCTTTTGGTACAGCTTATAATCGAGCGTATTGACCTCTACCGTCCTGGCAAATATCTCTTCAAACCTATCGCCAATCTCCGGGATTGGGTAAGCAATAATCGTAAAACTGCGCTCTTCCCCCCGGATATATTGGTTCGTAATCTGCATAGACTGACTGGACAGATAGACGTTTAGCTTCTGTTGTTTGTCATCAAACCGACAGGCCGAAGAACAAGCGGCAGGCGTAAACCCTTCCTCGCCAAACGTTTCCACGACCGCCGGGCCAGCATAGAGCGCAGCCGTTTCTCCTCTTCCTTCATACGCCGTGCGCAGCCCCTCAAGCCTTCTCTCCACAAAAGCCTTATCGAGATAAACCGCCCGGTCAAATTTATGGTCGTACTCATATTGACGGTTAGGGGAAGTACCCGCCACGGCAGGGCTTCCGTTGCCTCTGCCTGAAAAAGACGTCTCGGCAATTCTTGAAACTACCGGTGCAAGACCCATTTCCCGGAAATTAGTTACCGCCGCGCGCATCATGCGCTCAAACCCTATGGGATAGCGCAAATCCACAAACTTCTTTTTCGACAAATCCTTGCCGGTAACTTCAAAGCCAATGCGATACCCTTCTGTGTAAGTGTCCGCCATAGCCTGAATTTCCGGCTCCGGCATTCGCTTTAAAAACTCAGAAACCTTCCTTTCATTTGGCGAAATATACGCGCCATACCGGTACAGATAGCGCAAATCCGTCAAATCGCTGTCCATAATGACGCGCACATAGAAATCCAGCTCAGGGCTGCTCTGCGCAAGCACGCTGATTTCTGTAAAAATCTCACTGTAATCATGGTAAAACCAGTAAATAATCTGTTGGATTTCCTGTTCCTTCGGGCGCTCTTCCAGCTCAAAACAATTGTAAATTTCAATAAACAATTCCCCGAAAATCGTCAGTTCGTAATTGCGCCCCTCAAACACGCAGGGAATCAGCGAGCGTAAATCCGCATAAAGCATCCCCAGAAGCTTGCCAAACGCTTCTCCCAACTTCCCTGCGGCATATGCAGGATTCGCATAGCTCTTCGCATAATTTTGCGGTAAAATTTCCTCATAAAGCGCATGGTTTTCTGTTTGCAGCTGCTTCAGGCTCTTCTTGAAATAATCTCCCCCAATTATTTCCTCATAAAGCGCGCACAGCCTGCCCAAAAAAGCGGCAGTACTCTGAAAATACTCCCGCCAGCGATTTGCCACTGTGTCTTCTGTCATGATTTGTTTTAAGCGTTCCTCAACCAGGGGAAAACGTTCTCTGACTTCTTCCCGATAGGAATGCCAAAATTCCTGATATCCCATAAATATAACCTCATTTCTTTCCATGTGTCTCCGGGCGCCCCATTATGGCCAGCCGGCCTTTTCACAAGGTATACCCTCCAGCACCCCATTCTGGCCAGTCGGCCTTTTCACAAGGTATACCCTCCGGGCACCCCATTATGGCCAGTCGGCCTTTTCACAAGGTATAAAACCCTAACACATAAACTGCCACCCAACCCGCCAGCACCAAACCGGCACAGACGCTTCCCAACACTGGGAATAGCTTATAGCTATCCTCCCCAAGACTCATCAGCCCAACAATCAGGGAGACAATAGAAACCATCAGCGTAAATACCCCTGCACATCCGATATATTCATTGGCATGGCCGCCGCTGTGGATGGAAAATGCGATCATGCCGATACCTGCCAACAGCGAGAGCGCCGCCAACACCAGCGATACTTTTCCTCGCCTGGAATGTTTCTTGTCTCCAAATTTATATGCGTTTTTTCTCTTTCGTCTCATACGTTCTCCTTATCCGATTCATACACAGAAAAGTCAGACAGCCCAAAGCCCCGCCAATCGTATTGAGCAGCAGGTCGTCCACATCAAAACTGCCTACTTTGGACACAAGCTGTATCGTCTCTACCATCAGGCTGAATTCAAAACTCAGAAATGTAGTGAACAAAAAAGACCTGCATTTCACATGCAAAATCGGCAAAAAAAATCCAAAGGGAATGAATGCGACAACGTTCCCCACAAGATTCAACAGCACCGCCTTGGCGCCAAGTTGATGGCAGTATTTGATAAAACGTCCGATTTCTTTGAACAGCTCCAGGTTATAATGGTAGGATCTGCTCTCAAACGTTCGTCCGGTACTCTCTGCAAAAAATAAAAAGTATGTTAAGAAAATAATATACACTCCGAACATGACTTTGCTGCATATTCGGAGTATTTTTCTGTAATCGTTTTTCAATTTTTCTTCCTTTAAAATATAATATCTGATTTCCTTCTCAACATGGCAGCTCCATTTATAATCGCAAGAACTCCGCAGACAACGCCGCACACAAGCACGACAACGCCAATTGCAATATTCCCGCCCCCTGCGACAGTCATAGCCTTATACGTCTTTTCATTCATATCAGTCTCCTATTTCACTCCATACTGGGCATAATAATTGTCAATAGCCGCTTTCATTTCGTCATTAATATATATATTTCCTTTATATGGTTTATTATACAAATATTCTGTCACATCTTCCATCGTCACAATCGCATTCGTCTCAAATCCATATAAATCTTTAATCTCTTCCAGCGCGCTCTTTTCGCCTTTGCCACGTTCCATACGATTTAAAGACACAATCAGTCCCACGATCTCGATGTCCGCCTGTGCACGGATGATGGGCACTGTCTCTTCCATAGATTTGCCGGAAGTCGTCACATCCTCGATAATCACCACTTTATCGCCGTCCTGCAATTTGCTGCCCAAAAGGATTCCGGTATCGCCATGGTCTTTGGCTTCCTTGCGGTTGGAACAATAGCGGATTTCCTTGCCATAGAGCTCGCTGAAGGCGATTGTAGTGGCAACACTCAATGGAATTCCCTTATAAGCCGGCCCGAAAAGCACGTCAAAATCATCTCCATAGTGCGCATGGATTGCCTTGGCGTAATACTCGCCTAATTTGCGCAGCTGCGCGCCTGTCACATATGCCCCCGCATTCATGAAAAACGGGGACTTTCTCCCGCTCTTTAATACAAATTCACCAAATTTCAAGACCTGGCAGTCTACCATAAATTCTATAAATTCCTGTTTGTAGCTTTCCATAGATTCTGATTCTCCTTAATCTTCCATAAAATCTTACCCTCTGGGGATATGACTGCTGTAATTTCTGCACAGTTTGGCATATCATCACCCACTTTTCCGAAAATCCATTGCTTGTACTTCATTATAACTATCTACATTCAAGGTGTAAAGCCTTTCAGACATTTTTTAGACAAAACATTGTGATACATTCTACGGATTACATTTCTTACAGGGATCATAGCCCATTGCAATCACATCGTCCCTGTTACCGGAGTATGCCTTTTTATTGGCCTCAGACATCTGTTTTACACTGCCGCAACCAGGAATATGAAATTTATGGGTATTCGTATTTAGTATATAATCCGTGCCGGCCGGCGCAGGCTCCGACTGTTCTGTAACCTCTTTCGCAACCGGCGCGTCAGGTTGATTATTATCCTGCGCAGCGGAGGCTTCGTTGGACGCTTCTGCTGACGCAGGCTCACTGGCGGCCGGCACGTCCTCCTCTGAATGACTGTCGCCATTCGCATAATCTATGGCGATGCCAGGCTGCACATTATATACAAATACATGAAAACATATACCCTCCCCTTCATCTTCCACAGACCAGCCTTCCATGAAAACGCCGCTGGCTAAGAGATTATCACCCTGGAAATATGGATTCACCCTGTATAAAACATGGTTCCCTGTTTCTTTTACATAGTCGGCCACCATATTTTCAAATGGCAGCATACCCATAACGTTCAGGTATCTTGTCCCTGTGATTAAATTCTTTTCGTTGGCATTCTCCGCAGATAACTGATAGCCAATCAAATGACATCTATTGTACAGATATTTGCCTTCCACGTTATCATATTTGACAGTCTGCCATCCGCTGGGTTTTATCTGCCCAATACTTTCCCGCTCTTTCGTCGGCATGATATCCTGCCCGATGTTTGCGCAGGCAATCCCACAGCGTCCCAGGCCGTCCAATTCTGAATAATATTCAAAAGATGTTGTTGGCAGATTGGACTTTGTGAAACAGGGATTATTGTCATTGATGATCGTATATGCATTACCTGTAAATGCTGGGACTTCCGTGATCTCTGATTCATAACTGGCAACGATCTCCTCCACAGACAGAGCTTCTTTTGCCTGTTCCTTTGTGGACGGCTCCCCCTTCTCCAATACTTGTTCCTGTTGTTCCGCAGGCGATTCATCCTGCTCCAGTACCTGCACATGCTCCTCTATTTCCACTTCAGAACTTATATCTGCACTGGACGCTTCACCGCAGGCGGAAACGGAGAACCCCATCGTCAAAATAAATAGCAGCAGGAACGCCGCTTTTCTACATTTTGCGCCTGTAAATCTTTCGTGTAATCTTCTCATGTGATTTTCCTCCAAACTCTTTTGTATCAATCGTTTCCCAATCTGTAATTAAATCTACATCCAGATATGTATCTGCGGGATACGCCCGGTTCCAGCTATAAACAATCAAATTATCTATCCTGTCTTGATATGATTTTAGCGGAACATTTTCTAAAAAACAATATCCATATTTCAAAGTGTCTTTCAACAAATTGTCTTCTATTAGGATTCTATCAGGATTTGCGAGGAAGAGTTTTGACGAATAAGAGCTCATCCATATGTTATCATTCCCCGCAAACTCCAAGATGTCCTTGACAACAGCTTCATCTCTGCTTTGCCTTCTGCCGTTAAACAGCATTCCATTGTTATCGTCCACACAGATGAATACGTCCATAGCGATCCTCCTTCTTTGACGGCAGCTATACGCTGCCGCTATTTATTTTATCTCAACTAGCGCCCATGCGCAATAACGAAATAGCATGATCGATAAAATCAAGGAACAGCCCTCCATCGAAATAAAAGCGCAAAGTCTTCCTAAAAAAGACCTTGCACTTTATTTATTGCAGATATTTTTTTAACTTGCGTTCAATCGCCTGAATGTCAATCGGTTTTGCCAAATGGTCATTCATGCCGCACTCTAAACACCTTTGAATATCTTCTGAAAACGCATCGGCAGTCATAGCAATAATAGGAATATTGGCGTCCTCACGCTTCATCCCCCGGATCGTCGCGGTCGCTTCATAGCCGTCCATAATTGGCATGCGCACATCCATAATAATTGCGTCATAATACCCGACAGGGGATTCTTCAAATTTTGCTACACAAATCTGCCCATTTTCAGCCCAATCCAATTCCATTTCAAAAACAGAAAGAATCTCCTTTGCAACCTCCCAGTTGAGCTCATTATCCTCCGCCAATAAGATGTGTTTCCCACGAAGCTCCAGCGCAAGCTCTTTTTCGTCAGCGGCAGCTTCTTCACCGGCGGCGCCGGTAAACATATTCAGTGCGTCAAGCAACGCGGACTTAAACAGCGGCCTGGAAATCACTCTGCAAATTCCCGCTTCCTTTGCCTCCGCCTCAATCTCACTCCAATCACAGGACGAGAGCAGCAGAGCCGGACCGTCCTCTCCATAAGCAGCTCGAATCGCCCGGGCAGCCTCAATCCCATTCATGTCTGACAGTTTCCAGCCTAAAAGAACTATCTGATAACCGTCGTTTTGATGATGGCGTTTTGCAATCAATTCCATTGCCCGTTCGGCGCTCAGGCACCATTCTGCGCAGATACCTATTGACTTTAAGGAATGGACCGTATTGTTACATAAGCGCTCATCGTCATCCACCACCAGCACATTCCAGCCGGGAAGCACCGTATCATTTTCCTGCTCCGCCGCTTTTTTCAGATCAAGAACAACATGGAACTCACTGCCCTTGCCCTGTTCGCTGCGAACAGAAATAGTACCGCCCATCACGTCCACAATATACTTGGTAATCGCCATTCCCAGCCCGGACCCCTCTGTTTTCTGTACACGTGTGTTGTCTTCCCTGCTGAAAGACTCAAATATTTTCTTCTGGTATTCTTCTGACATCCCAATACCTGTATCGCTCACTAAGAAATGGGTGCGCACACAGGAGGCGTCCTCCGGCAGCGCCTCCTGATATACAGCCGCTTGTACGGAGCCCTGTTCCGGCGTAAATTTGACCGCATTCCCCAGCAGGTTAATCAATACTTGATTCAAGCGCACGCTGTCACAGCAAACCTCTTCCGAAAGTATTTCGTATGCAACCGCGTCGAACTGCTGATTTTTCGCCTTGACCTGGGGCTGTATAATATTGACAATACTGTCCATCACCTCCCGCAACGAGACCTGTTCCATATTGAGCGTCATTTTACCGCTTTCAATCTTGGATATATCCAATACGTCATTAATCAGACCCAGCAAATGTTTACCGGACAGCGCAATCTTACCCAGGTAATCCTGAACCTGTTCCTGATTGTGCGAGCTGTTCATCGCCAATGAAGTCATGCCGATAATGGCGTTCATAGGAGTGCGTATATCGTGGCTCATGCTGGAGAGAAAATCCTGTTTAGCCGCATTGGCATATTCCGCTTCCTTTCTCGCCCGTTCAGCATCTTTGCGCGCTGCGTCTATTTCTGTGTTCATGCGCTTCAATTCCGCCACCTGTACTCTGAAATAATTTAAATACTTAAAAAATATGTAGAGAAGCATGGCAATCACCGCAGCGGAAGCGGTATAAACAATGATTAACCAATGCCTGCCCATGTCTGAAATCGCGTAATCCAACCCCTCAAAAGGAAGAACCGTCACCAAATACCACTCGCAGTAGGGGAGATTCGTACAATACAGATGGTAGCGCGATTCACCGTTTTTCAAGATAACAGAATATTCCTCGCCCGCATTGATAGCCGCCATCATCTGCCCAATATGGGAAGTTACTTCCTTGCCCTCGCCATCAAAGATACTAATAAGCCTGTCAAAATAATTTTTGTGGACGTCGCCCTCGTTGCCAACGACATAGCTGCCATCCTCTCGTATGACAAAAGAGTACATCAGCGAACTGTCTGAATCAAGGAAGAGGACCTCGCTCATATATTTGGTAGAAAGTCCAACAACAATGGCAAGGCTGTCGCTCCCGTCAGACATGGGATATGCACAGGGAACGCCGAACAAAATGACCCCATCTCCGTTGCTGTCTGTGGCGGACGCTGCTTTGCGCTCTCCATTCCTCAAGCTCTCCAAAAACGGCTCCGGGTGGTTGAGCTGCACAGAATCGCCATAAATCATCTCACTTCTTCCGTCGGCAGAATACAGGGCGGCGCACAAAAAATGTCTTGCCTTTGCACCGTATTCTATTTCCTCCTTTGAGCCATAACTTGCATTTTCTTCCTCCACCGCAATGCGCGCTATGGATTCCGCCATTGTCAGGCGGAGTTCAATAATAGTCTCAAAGTGTAAAGACACCTGCTCATTCATTCCCTCCATATAAACAGTGCCTATGTCCTCTATCGTGTTTTCACTCATATTGTGAATAGTTCTTCCAAGGAAGAAAAACACGAAAACCGTTAAACAAATGATTACCGCTATGCTGATTTTTAAGGAACGCGGCAAAGTCTTACTTTTCATACTTTTCCCTTTCCACAGTTTTTAGCATTTACATTGTTCAAGCGTAGGAGGCCATCTGTTCCAGGCTCCTAACAACGCCGCAACCGGCTCATGGTCTGCAACATTTTGTGATTATCCACCGGCTTCGCCAAATGCTCATTCATGCCGGCATCCTTTGCCAGTGCGATGTCCTCTTCAAAGGCATTTGCCGACAACGCTATGATAGGCACGGTCTTAGCGTCTGTCCGGTCCAGGCCGCGAATCACCCGCGCCGCCTCATATCCGCTCATGACAGGCATCATCAAATCCATGAGTATACAGTCAAACGTTTCCACAGCAGATCCTGCGAACGCATCTACGGCGGCTTTTCCATTGTTGGCAGTCGCGACCTCCACGCCCGCCTCTTTGAGAATGTACTCTACAATTTCGCAGTTAATCTCATTGTCCTCTACCAGCAGAACGCGCATTCCCGCAACATCGCCCTGCTCATCCTGCTCCTCATCCACAGGCTGGTGGTTCCAGGCCCCGTCGACACGAATGGGCAGCGTGATTTGAATCACGCTCCCCTTGCCAACCTGGCTGTCGATCTCAACAGTCCCTTTCATCTGGTCCACCAGCTTCTTTACAATAGACATGCCAAGCCCAACGCCGTTGTAGTTGGTCCTCGCGTCCTGATGCTCCTGGGTGAAGGGTTCAAAAATATGCTCCTTAAAATCCTCCCCAATGCCAATCCCGGTATCTTCGACCACAAAACGGCAGCTTACAATTCCATCCCCAAAGGCAGTCTCCTCTGCCCGAACAAAGACCGAACCATGGGATCTGTTATACTTGAGCGCATTGTCAATGACATTCATCATAATTTGCCTCAAGTGCAGCGGATTTCCAACCACCCTGTTATGCCGCAGGTCAGACATTTCCAGTTCCAGACGAATCCCACGCTCCTCCGCCAAAGGGGACAATATCATGATACATTCTTCCAACAAAGCGCAAAGATCATACGGTTCTTCCACGTCCGCCGGTCTTCCGCTGTCCAGCTTGCTTACCTGCAGAACATCGGTCACCAGGGAAAGCAGATGCTCCGTGGACACACGTATCTTTTTCCAGCACTCTTTCTGCCGCTTCCGGTCATCCTGACTTTTCTCCAGGATGGACAGCATTCCCAAAATCCCATTAATAGGCGTGCGAAGATCGTGGGACATATGGGAAAGAAATTCACTTTTTGCTGCATTTGCCTGTCTCACCCGCTCCAAAAGTTCCAGGATGGACTGCTCCTGTTTCTTCCTCGTCACCATGGTCTCCGTGATATCCTGATGATATCCGTTCAAAGAGACCCCCGGTTTCTCAAATGTTTTATCCGGCACTCCGCCGCAGCGGACATAGATTTTGCCCAACGTTGGATGATACCAGGGGTAAATCACCTCGGCACGCCCCGTCTTCAGTATTTCCTGCACCGCTTCCTGTACCATCTCAACATAGTCCGGCTCAATACGGGCAAACCAGTGCCGGTAGCAGTCTTCCCGCTCAATTTCATCCGAAACGCCTAAGAGAATCCGCATGGTACGGTCTGCATACATCCTCGGCGGGCATCCCTCTTCCAGCTCTATCCTCCAAATGCCCGTCCTGGCTCCTTCAAGAATGTTCTCCAGGCTTTGCCTTGCCTCCAGCTTGTACTTCTCTTCCTGTTCCACCACGGCGTTGACATCCCGCTGTGCAAAAATCGCGCAGTTCTCCTCCTTAGTCTTATCGGTAGCAGAAAAATGGAACTCCAGGTGTTTCAGTCCGAAGGAACTGTCTTTCACCTGATATCGGACAGAAAACTTTTTCTTCGTCCGAAGCTGCGTGAGCACATAGTCTTTTTTCGTGACAGTGCGCAGCCTCTCCTGATCCTGGGGAACTACATACTCGGAAATATACCGCTCCATAGCCGCCTGATAGCCCTCCTTTAAATAGACGGGCCAATCCATCCCCATCCGCTCGCTGTTCCGGTAGACGTCGCATTCTCCTGTGTCGAAGTTCACTTGATAGATGTCCAGATAATCCACACTAAGGGCATGGAGAACATTATAACTCCTCTTTTGAAGCTCACGCACTAAGTTGCGCCGTTTGAGAGAAGACACGATAAAGTATGCCGCCGTCTGGAGCATATTCGATGCGTATTCCAGCGACTTTACCGGAGGATTGTCCACACCGTAAAAACCAATAATCTTTTCACTGTCATACAGAGGCACCACCACCAGCGAATGAATGCCCTGCCGCTTCAGGTTTTCATATTGAAGGGGTTCCGTCTCCCGAATATCTTCCAGGTTTTTAATGACAATATGTCTGCCGATACTAAAATTCCGATACCAGCTGGCACACACCTGGGGCGGAACGTTTTGAAGGTTTTCCTTTTCCGGCTCCACACCATCCGCCGTCCACTCATAGGTGTTGTCATCGCCGCCGGATCCGTTCTGTTCAAATATATAGATCCGTTCCCCATTCAGCGCTTTTCCCAGGTGTTCCAGCAACACCTCCAGCGACTGATCCGGAGTCTCCTCCAGCAGGGCGGCACGAAGACCCTCATTGACGACCGTCTCCAGATTCTGAACGCTCTGTATACCACCGTACTGCTCACGGGCCTCAACGACCGAGGCGCCTTTGATGGTCTGTCCAAAAAGTTCCTTTACATGATCCATATGCCTATCCTCCGCTTTTTCCTCACATCTTCGCTGCAAAAGCCAGAAAATCTTAGTTATAATACCATATGCTTCCAATATCGTCAATAAAGTCCGTAAACTTTAAAAGCCCCGCGATACCAAAACTTCCTGGTATCGCGGGGTCTTCATTATTTCGTAATCTTTACGGTTTTACTCTGTCCTTTGTTCTTGAGCAGTTTCTTATACGCTTTCAGTTTCTTAGCAGGCACTTTGATCTTAGCCTTTTTGTTGATTCCTGAGAAAGCCTTGGAACCTACTTTCTTCAGAACCGTGCTCTTGATGGTAATTTTATTCAGCCTGCCATCCTTCGCAAAAGCGCTCGCGCCAATGCTTTTGACATTCTTGCCAATCGTTGCGCTCTTTAATTTCTTCTTGCTCTTAAACGCATTCTTTTCAATAGACACCACCTTGAAGGACATACCGTTATACTTCACTGTTGCCGGTATGTTCAGGGATGCAAGGTTCTTGTTAGAGGTTCCCGTTACCGTCACCTCTTTGGCAGATGTCGTACACTTGGTAACCTTATACTTCAGGCTCTTATAAGTGAACGTCTTCTTACTCATAACGAAGGAAGCGCCCTTCTTGATACCCTTAAAGGCATCCTTGCCAATCGTCTTCACTGCCGTTCCCTTGAAGGTTACTTTCGCCAGCTTCTTGTCATTGTAGAACGCTTTGGCGCCAATGCTGGTCACATATTTGCCAATCGTCGCGCTCTTTAAGGTACTCTGCTTTGTAAATGCGCTGCTGCCAATCGCTGTAACCTTGAAAGATACATTCTTGTATTTTACGGTGTCCGGAACGGTAATGCCGGTGACTTTCTTGCTGATTCCCGTCACGGTCACATTCTTTGCTTTGCTGCTGTAAGCAGTAACCTTGTATTTCAAGCCGTTTGACATCGTAAATGTCTCGCCTACCTTAGGAGCCACAGGCGGCTTAACATCCGGTTTGCCGGCGTCTTCGATCGCTTTGTTCAGTTTATCCAGCGCTGCCTTAATCTCCGCTTCACTGGCATTGGCATTGTTCAATACGGCCTCTACCTCATTGATTACGGACTGTAACGCTGCTTTCTTATCTGCGCTCAGATTTGCAAGCATTTCCTTGGCTGCCGTTATCTTCTCGCCTAACTGATCCTTAACCGGTTTATCCTCGCCCGGTTTACCGGCGTCTTCGATCGCTTTGTTCAGTTTATCCAACGCCGCCTGAATCTCTGCCTCGCTGGCATTTGCATTATTCAATACGGCTTCTACTTCATCAATAACTGACTGTAATGCCGCCTTCTTATCTGCGCTCAGATTTGCAAGCATTTCCTTGGCTGCCGTTATCTTCTCGCCTAACTGATCCTTAACCGGTTTATCCTCGCCCGGTTTACCGGCGTCTTCGATCGCTTTGTTCAGTTTATCCAACGCCGCCTGAATCTCTGCCTCGCTGGCATTTGCATTATTCAATACGGCCTCTACTTCATCAATGACTGACTGCAATGCCGCCTTCTTAGACTCACTGAGACCATCCAACAATGCCTTGGCTGCGACAATCTGTGAACCCAGCTCTTCTTTCGTTGTATTCTTCTCAGCATTTTCGAGCGCTTTCGTCAACTTATCCAACGCTGCCTTAATATCTGCTTCGCTGGCGTTCGCATTATTCAATACGGCCTCTACTTCATCAATAACCGACTGTAATGCCGCCTTCTTATCAGCGCCCAGATCCGCCAGTAAATCCTTGGCTGCCGTAACCTTCTCGGCCAACTGTTCTTTCTCGGTCTTATCGCCTTCGCTGGGAACCTTGCCGCCTTCTTCTGTGAACTGGAAGTAGTCCACGTTCATGATACTGTCGTCTTTGAGCAGTTTCTTTGCCATGTCAATGGCTGTCTGCAGCTGTGGTTTCTGTGCAACAGGCAAAGACGCAAGCTCTGTCAGCTGCTCTGCATATTTAATTCTGTATTTCAGTTTTTCTTTTAACAGCTTCTCCGTTTCTTTATACTGATCTGCTGTATCAATTGCTGTATTCAATGTCGCTATCGCAGCCGTAAGCTGTTCGTCTGTAGCGCTGCCGTTATTTACCACTGCCTGCGCTTCATTCACTTTAGCGTCCAGGGCAGCTTTTTGTTCCTCTTCATTCCATGCAAATCCAGAACTTACGTTATGGCCCTTGGTAACCTGCCGCTGCAACTGTTCTTTTAATGGAAGGCTTGATTCCGCTGCCTTTACAGCATCCCACAGATTCTTTAATTCCGCCTTGTAAGCCTCTGTTGTAGCGCCTGTTTTCTTCTCATGGAATACAAGGAAAATATTCTGTGTCCCTGTAACTTTCTGGATATCTCCGGTTACCAGCTGATATGTGTGGTTGCTTCCGGTTGCCGGAACTTCGATTGTACCAATCGCTTTTCCTTCTGGATAGCCTACGCGGACTTCAATTGTACCGCCGTCTTTCGAGCCTGCGACCAGGGTAATCTTATCCGCACCCTTGCTGCCAAATTCTAACTGAGACACAGAAGTCCAGTCACCCTCCTGAAGATCGGTCAATACCATGTTGTAATCTGTAAACAAGTTGCCCGGACGACCGGTATCAGCTGCTTTCACGCCTGCGTTCCATGCAATGGTCTCGGCTTCGATTCTCTCATATGGGTTCATTCCTTTCAACTGCGGAATTCCCTCATAAGTACCTGAGATAGGCAGAATCTTACCGTCCTTATCCAGTTTAATTTCATCAATATGCGTGGAGCGATATCCACGCTCTACGCCCAAGGCTTTCGATACCGTCTGCGCATGGTAAATGAAATAGCTCTTGTTATTGAAGACAAATGTTGCATGATGGTTATTTCCACCTACGCCAAACCAAACCTCCGGGTTGGAGAAAATCTCTCCTTCATACGTAAACGGCCCCATCGGGTTATCGCTCACCATGTAGCAGATTGTTCCCGTTTTCGGATATCCCGGTTTGGATGACTTTATAAAGTTAGAGCAATAGGAGTAATAATATTTATCGTTAAATTTAAAGATACCGCTGTCCTCAAACATACAGGGAGCGTCAATTTCCACTGCTGCTCCATCAAGGCTGATCATATCAGCGCCCAATTTGGCAACTCTTGCCGTCTTGGGGTTATCCGACTGCCCGGCAGGAATACCGCCGCCAAAGTATATGTATGCTTCTCCGTCGTCATCTACCAGTACCGCCGGGTCAAAGCACCATTCCACCTTGTCGCATCCAGGCGTTGCTTTCGTAATCAGGGCAGCGCCGATCGGATCTCTCCAGGGACCCAACGGGGTATCTGCTTCGAGTACGCCAATACCGGAGGCGTCATTTGCAAAATAGAGGAAGAACTTATCTTTTCCATTTACTTGTTTGTAAGCGATTGCCGGCGCCCAGGAATGGCTTGCCCACATTGCCGGGCCTTTTCCGCCATTGCGGCCTGCCACTTCAATCTCGCCGTGGTCTGTCCAGTTCATCAAATCAGCAGAAGATACAACTCTCAAGCTAGTAATGTAACCAAAGTTGTTGGAATATGGGTTATCTTTATCCGAAAACTCATAGTCGTCTGCCGTCATATAAACGTATATTCTGCCATTGTATTCAATCGCATAGGGGTCTGCCCCGAATTCATTGGTAGTAATCGGGTTTCCATAACCAAACTTCTTTGCCAAAGCCTGTGTGTTATCTTTATATTTTAATATAGACACATCGTCCACATAAAAATCCATCAAATCATTGGCCGCGTCCGGAGTTGCTACTGTAGGCGTCTCCACAACCAAGATATTAGAGGTTGCAGCCATATCATACGGCATGCCCCAGTCTCCCTCAATCTTTGTCCACTCGCCCTTTTTCACTGTCCCTGTTGCCAGTACAGAACTCTCCGCTCCACTATGTAATGTTAAGTTGAATTCTTTTGTATCTGGGCCGTCTTTGTATTTTACCCATGCGGAAGCTGTATAATAACTGCCCGGCGTCAGCTTTTTGCTCATATCCTGTGCCGGTCCGTTCGTACATTTTGTACGGTTTGTTACTTTTACACTCTGGCTGCCGGAATTAAACTCATCGGTTGCCGCTGCAAGGATATCCGTCTCGCCCTGCTCATATCCTGTCCATTCTTCTAAGCCCCTTTCAAAGGAAGCGTTCCTGACAATGTTTTCTGACGGCGTTGTCAGCGTCACATCATCAAGATAGAATTCTGCCGGCGCTCCGGCCGATACTTCCTGTCCCCAGCTCCAATACATCTCCAGCACATTGGTATCTTTGTCATAATCTGCCAGGTTAATCTCACCGGAAATTTTCGTCCATTCGGTGCTGTTTACTTCTACAGGCCCGCCAAAACCAGCGTATTTATCCGTGCCATCTATCTGCCCTTTAATGGTTGCGGTCAAATTGCCGCTGCCGCTGGCTGTCTTAGCCCAGGCAGTCAAGGTATACTTCTTTCCAGGAACCAGCTTGCCATCTCTCCAAAGACTCAAAAGTTCATAACGTCCGCCTTCCCAGCCTGCTGAATAATCGGATACTTTAAGGCTGGCATTTCCTTCATGCGCAACGTCTTCCGTACGCGCAACCTTGGCAGAACCCATGCCTTTCCAGCTTGTATCAATGGGATCTATCTCAAAAGAACCATTAGAGAGCAAGGACTCAACTTCCGGCTCTTCCGGTTTTTCCGGTTCCTCACCCGGAATTCCCATATAAGTAATGGAGAGGTCGTCTATGTAATAGTCCTCTGTGCCACTCGTTGACTCAACAAAGAAATAGTTTTCTGTCGTGCTAAACTCAAAAACTTCGCCCTTGTCATTCTTAATATCAGCCGGCACATAGTCAGTTATCTCAAATGTTTTCCATTCCCCCTTAGGCACCGTAACCTCTTTGCCCCAAAATCCTTGGCGGTATTGCCAGTTAGGACCGTTCTGGACAACCATTCTATACGCCTGAGATGCATTTTCTCCATCATATTTAATCCTTCCTGTTATGCGATAAGCCGTCCCCTTTTTCAGCTTACCGCTGAGGATACATGCTGCTGAAGATTGAGTGCCGGTTCTCTCCTTCACTTTCAGGCAGTATCCGTCATCCATGCTTACAACTTCAATCTTCCCTCCTTCAAATTCCTTCCATCCCTTGGATGTTCCGTCGCTAAAATCTCCGTTCTCCACAATCTCAATCGGTTCTAACTGCGGTGTGTCCGCCTCTTTTCCGGCTGCTTGTGCGCTGACTGGAAGCATGGTCACTGTCATCGCCGCCGCTAAAGCTACGGCGCATACACGCTTCCATCCGTTTCTCATTGCTTTCCTCACAATTTTACTCCTTTCTTTGGGGGAGAAAGATTGTAGAAATTCCATAATTGAACTCCCTCAACCCTTCCTGTTTTTATAGATATAGTATAACTTTAGTATAATATATTATTTTTTTCATCCCCAAAAACTATAGGATTTGCACAAGAATACGCTTATTATATTTAGTTTTCTACATTTTTTATACAAATCCATGGAGGAAAACTTATCATCTTTCAGTTTAACTGCCAAAAATACCAAGCGCTGCTTTCACCATTTAAGACTCTATTTCCTTCAAGAACTCCATAAAATTATGAAGATAAAATTATTTTATTGTATATAATATCTAAATCTATCCCCACAAACCAAAGTTTTTTATCAATTCTAATCGAAAATTCTATAGTTATTAACATTTTCAGTAAACAAAGGCGGTTATTATACACAAAAAAAATAGTGCAAATTACTTGTTTTTTAGCAAAACCAAATAATCCACACTACTTTTATTTACTTAGCGTAAAGAGAAGACGCACAATCAATCCTCTTTATGCGTGGGGAATATTCGTAAATTCTGAAATCTCCCTGTTTATCGTCACCAAATCGTCAACGCTTAAATCATGCACGCATGCATGGCCTGTAATGCGCGCAAACGTCTTCAGCTCTTCGCGTGTCACATTGAGGTAATTTGCCACCCGCTGCGCCGACTGCTCCACCTTCAGCCGTTCCCGCAGCTTAGGGTCTTGCGTGGCGATACCCACCGGACAGCTGCCGGAACCGCAGATGCGGTACTGTTGGCAGGCCGCCGCAATCAAGGCTGCGCTTGCCACTGCCACCGCGTCCGCACCCATAGCGAGCGCTTTGGCCACATCGGCCGACACGCGAAATCCTCCGGTAATCACAAGCGAGATATCAGAGCGCACCGCGTCCAGATATTTCCGCGCGCGGTATAAAGCATAGACTGTAGGAACAGAAGTCGCCTCACGCAGAAACAGGGGACTTGAACCGGTCGCCCCGCCTCGGCCGTCAATCGTAATGAAATCCGGCTCGGCATAGACACAGTATTCCAGATCCCGCTCAATGCGCCCGGCAGCAATTTTAATGCCAATCGGCCTTCCGTCCGAACGCCTGCGCAGCATACGCACCATATCTTTCAAATCCTCTTTGGTATTGAGCTCCGGGAATTTGCTGGGGCTCTGCACGTCCTCGCCCTGCTTCTTCCCTCGCAGTTCGGCAATCTCCGCAGTCACTTTCTCCCCCGGCAGATGTCCGCCCATGCCGGGCTTCGTCCCCTGCCCAATCTTGATTTCAATGGCGTCAGCGCTGCGCAGATTTTCATCTGTCACGCTGTACTTATTGGGGATATATTCAAATATGTACTTATAGGAGGCTTCCCGCTCTTCGGGCAGAATACCGCCCTCGCCGCTGCACATGGCTGTCTTTGCCATCGCCGACCCTTTGGCCAATGCAACCTTAATTTCCTTCGACAAAGCGCCAAAGGACATGTGGGAGATGTACACCGGGCTGTCAAGAATCATCGGCTTCTTGGCATGTTTGCCGATCACGGTCATCGTGCTCACCGGCTCGTCCTCATCGAGTGGCGGCGGATTCAGCTGCGCTCCTAAAAGCAAAATATCATCCCAGGAGGGCATGGCCATCTTCGTTCCCATTGCGCCGCTGATCGTTTTGCCAGTCACCGCCATCTGGTGAATCTCTTCCATGTATCGGCATGACGCGTCATTGCGGTAGAAATCCTTGTCATAGCTCAATTCCATGGCCGAGACGTCTTCCTGTTCCTCGGCTTTTCCGCTGACTAAATCCAGCGTGCTTACATTGTCCCCCTCCAAAGGTTCCTCCCTGAATTTCTCCTGCGGCTGATGGCAGACCGGGCACTCCTTTGGCGCGCTTTCCCCCTCGTATATGTGACCGCAAACGGTACAGACGAATCTCTTCATACACTTCTCCTTTCTAGCTATTTACACTTAGGCAATTGCGAAACTCTAACCTTAATTAAATTTCATGTACAATTCATACAATTCTCTTAAAATATTTACTCTTAATTTTCCGAATTGTACATGAAATTTTAAATAATAAGAGTTTCGCAATTACCTAATATCTACACTATTCCACTGCCCCCACCAATTCATTGATATCTTCCACATTATATTCTTCCATATATTCACAGATTCCCTGCACAATCTCCATCGTCACCTGCGGATTGCGGAAATTTGCCGTGCCGACAGATACCGCGCTGGCGCCTGCCAGAATCATCTCAATGGCGTCCTCCGCCGTCATAATACCGCCCATACCGATAATTGGGATCTTCACTGCCTGCGCCGCCTGGTAAACCATGCGCACAGCCACCGGATGAATCGCCGGGCCGGACAATCCGCCTGTCTTATTGGCAAGCGTGAACTTGCGTTTGTGAATATCTATCTTCATACCGGTAATTGTATTGATCAGGGACAGCGCGTCGGCGCCTCCTGACTCGGCCGCCTTTGCCATCTCGGCAATATCCGTCACATTGGGGCTCAACTTCATGATAACCGGCTGTTTCGCGTGCTTCTTTACTTCCTTGGTGATTGCCTCCACCGACTTGGCGCTCTGTCCAAAGGCGATACCGCCTTCCTCCACATTGGGACAGGAAATATTGATTTCCAACATATCCACTGGCTGGGAAGCCAGACGCTGTACTACTTCACAATAGTCTTCCGTTGTCCTGCCGCAGACATTGACAATAATCCGCGTGTCAAATTTGGCTAAATATGGGATGTCCCGCTCCACAAACAGATCAATCCCGGGATTTTGTAACCCAACTGCGTTGAGCATCCCGCCATAAGTCTCCGCCACCCGCGGTGTGGGATTCCCCACCCAGGGCTCATTGGCGACGCCTTTGGTGACAACAGCGCCCAATTTATTCAAATCTGCAAATTCTGAGAATTCTTTGCCGGAGCCGAACGTCCCCGACGCTGTCATAACAGGGTTTTTGAATTTTACGCCCGCTAAATTTACCTCTGTAATCATCAGAATTCCACCTCCTCTGCGCGAAACACCGGTCCCTCCTTACAGATTCGCTTGTTGTTTACATTCGTATGCGCATCCTTCTCCTTGGAATTGCAGACGCAGCCAAGACATGCGCCAATTCCGCAAGCCATACGCTCTTCCAAGGAAACCCAACACTCGATGTTCCTCTCCTGCGCATAAGCCTTGACCGCGCGGAGCATGGGCATGGGCCCGCAGGCATAAATAATTTCTGCCTCTAAGCCATTCTCGCGAATAGCATCCATAACATTCCCCTCGGTACCGTAACTTCCGTCCTCTGTCGCCACATAAGGGTTGCACAACCGCTTAAATTCCTCCTGCAAAAACAGGGAGTCCTGGTAGCCCAAGACGAGCTGTTTGTCACATTTTAATTCTTTTGCGAGCTGTAACAGCGGCGGTATGCCGATTCCGCCTCCGATAAGAAAGGCCTTTTTGCCTTTCAGCGGAAATCCATTTCCCAAAGGTCCTACGATATCTACACTCCCTCCGGTACGCATCTTGGAAAACTCTTCCGTTCCTTTGCCCTGCACACGGTAAACGATGCGCAATGCCTGATCCGCCCTGTCAATTTCACAGATACTGATAGGCCTCGGCAAAAGCCGGCTTCCCTCATGACAATAGATTGAAATGAACTGTCCCGGCTTCGCATTGCCGGCAATTTTGTCCGTCTTCAGCCACATACTGTAGATTCCGTAGGAAATTTCTTCCTGACGGATTATCACTGCCTGTTCCTTAAATTTTTCCGCCATACTCTTCTCCTGATTTTCTTACTTATCCATCCTTCACACAACGAATAATATTTGCGTGTCCTCTGTTAAACTATTTAATATATTTATTTGCGGCCCGCTAACGCGCCCTCAATATCTTTCGCCATTGCCTCCACAGCCGCCCTGGACGCCTCTGCAAAATGCTCTTCGCCGAATTTCGCATACTCTTCCTGCTTGTATGCGGCAATAATTCCTCTCGAAGAATTTACAATCGCCCCCAAACCGTCTTCGTTAAAGAAATGCACCAAATCCGCGCCCTTGCCGCCCTGTGCGCCGTAACCCGGCACCAGAATAAAGCTCCTGGGCATAATTTTACGCAGAACTTTGCCCATTTCCGGGTAAGTCGCGCCTACTACGGCGCCAATGTAACTATAACGCTTGCCCATACAGTCTGCGCCCCATTCCGCCACTTTCTCGCCTACCAGCTCATATAACGGCCTGCCGTCAATCAGCCTGTCCTGAAATTCACCGCTGGAGGGATTAGACGTCTTAACTAAGATAAACAAGCCTTTCTTCTCTTCCCTGCATACGTCCACAAAAGGCTTCACACCGTCCGTTCCCAGATAAGGATTAACGGTCGCAAAATCCTCGCCAAAAGGCGTATATGTTTTGCCGCCCACCTTGACAGTCCCTAAATGGCCCGCCGCATAAGCCGCAGAAGTAGAACCGATATCTCCGCGCTTAATATCGCCGATAACAATTAAGCCCTTTTCGCGGCAGTAGTCCACCGTCTTTTTAAACGCTTGCAGACCGGGAATCCCGAACTGCTCATACATCGCAATCTGTGGCTTTACCGCCGGAATCAAATCAAAGGTGTTGTCCACAATCTCCTTGTTGAACTGCCAGATTGCCTCCGCAGCGCCCTCCATCGTCTCGCCGTATTCCGCAAATGCTTGTTGTTGAATATGGGCCGGAATATAACTCATCATAGGATCTAATCCTACGACAATCGGCGCATGGGTCTTCTCTATCTTCTCTATCAGTTTGTCAATCATGTTCATGTCCTCTCATATATCACTCTGCCGTCCACAATCGTCGCCATCACCATTCCTTTTACCTTCTTCCCGGCAAAAGGCGTATTCCGCCCTTTGGAGCAGAAATTTTCTGGCTCAATCACATACTGCTTCCCGGGGTTAAATACTACGAGATCCGCCGTCTTTCCTTCTTCTACAACGCCCTTGTCCAGACCTAAGATTTTAGCCGGGTTATAACTCATTTTCTCCGCCATCTGTAGAATTGTGAGATACCCCTTGTCGACCAGCTCTGTCATTGTCAACGCTGCCGCCGTCTCCAAACCTACGATGCCAAAAGGAGCTTTCTTGATACCCACGCCTTTCTCAATCGGCGTATGCGGCGCATGGTCCGTAGCAATTACGTCAATAATGTCCGCCTTCAAGCCCTCGCGCAGCGCTTGCAAATCTTCCTTCGTTCTCAGCGGCGGATTCATCTTAAAATTGGCGTCATCGCCCGGTATATCGCTGCTGGTAAGAATAAAATGGTGCGGGCAGACTTCCGCAGTTACGTGGATGCCTTTCTTTTTCGCCATCTCTACCATCCACACGCTGTCTTTGGTGGAACAGTGGCACAAATGCAGCGCTGCTCCCGTGTCTTTGGCAAGCATGATGTCGCGCGCTGCAATCACATCCTCCACGGCGTTGGCAATCCCGGCAAATTTCATCTTGCGCATGGTTTCATCCGCATTTACCACGCCGTTTTTCACCATATTGGCATCCTCGCAATGTGCAAGCATGGGGATATCATATTTGACCGCAAGCGTCATCGCTTCCCGGTAGAGCTGAGAATTCATTACCGTCTTACCATCTTCACTGAGCGCGGGGATTCCTGCCTCTACCATCGCCTCAATGTCGGAGAGTTCTTCCCCTCTCTGCCCTTTTGTGACAGCGCCAGTCTGTAAAATGTTGACAAGGCGCATATCCCTCGCCTTGTTATGGACATAATTCACCACATCGGCATTGTCCACGACCGGTTTCGTATTCGGCATGGCGACAATTGTGGTAAAACCACCGTGCGCCGCAGCCCTGGCGCCGGTCTCCACAGTCTCCTTGTGCTCCTGCCCCGGATCGCGTAGATGCACATGCATGTCAATAAATCCCGGCATCACATAACAGCCCGACGCGTCTATCACCCGATCCGCCTTTACTTTCTGCTTGGGCGCAATCTTCTTGATAATTCCGTCCTCCACAAGCACGTCAGCCGCCGTCTGCGTCTTATCTGCCGGATTAATTACCGTTCCGTTCTGAATAAGTAGTAACATGACAAAAATCCTTTCTCAACTATTATGGTATTCCTTGATTATCCTGCCCCGGAATCAGGGCGAAAAATACTCTTTTCTATATAATTCCATTTTATCACAGAAAAAAAGGAGGGGCAACCTCCTTTTCCGCAAATACAGCAAACAAAACCTAACGATTTGTCTGATACCAGATAAGTATCAAACTCGAAGTTCTTTGCAACAGACACATCACTTTTTACTATTTTTCCATCAGGTGCATTTTCCCATTTCAGTTGTTGCTATTATTTTCAAAAGATAAAAAGAGCGGTGGCAAGTTCCGCTCTCTCTTATTTGCTATTCGGTTTTTTCCTTTTCTTTTTTTTCTCTACGCAATTCTGCGATTTTTCTCTTTACTTCCTCCAGGTCCTTGCACCCGTCTACTATCATTTCAATCATCTGCAAGATTCCGTCATATTGCCTATCTGTCATAGCCTCTACCATATCCTTTCCTCCGTTCTTTATCAGATTTACTTGCCGCATCTGATAATCCTATTACATTAACATTGGTTACCAATATTAAGCATTTACTTTCTTTTCTATGATTATTTTTCCATCAGAAAAAGAAACTAATACGCTTTTATCTTCCTGCGTTACCCCCAGTTCCTTTACCATTTCAGCCGGAAGGCTGATTTTATAGTTGACCGAATTTCTCCCGGCAGTTCCCCCGGCTTTCCCCATGATTATATTTCTCTCTACCATCTGCAAACCTCCTATTATTGGTTACCTATTTATATCATAAAATAATTGGTTACCAAATGCAAGAAAAATATTTTTGAAAAAATTTCAAAAGTCGCCAAGCTGATAGCCGTCACTAAGAAATATACCCGTATTGACGAGATAACGCCCGAAATCCTAAACGCACTTGCGGACAAAATCGTAGTCCATGCGCGTGAGAAAAAAGTCGGGAAACGGACACAAAAATCGACATCTACGATTCCTATGTCGGGATTGTGGACATCCCCACGGACGAGGAAATGCAAGAAATGGAACAGAAGTATATGCAGCGTACCACACGTCAAACCGCCGCCAAGAGTAGATAAACTTCACATCGCCTGTAAAACTGCCGCGAAGTTTATCTACCTTTCGCGGCAGCTCCCGGTTAAAAGTCACTTTAATCTGTTACGCTCATACCTCTGTCTCGTGCGCAAACATGCTTTGAGCTCTTCATAGCGTATATCCAACGGTCCTTCTTCAATGACCACATCCAGTACCACCGCCATATTGTTAATCATACGGTCTGTAACTTCTCCGCGCATATCGAGAAGAATATCATACCTCTCCTCACTCGTATCCGCGTCAAAAAACGCCATCATTTTCTGCTCCGTACTCAGTTCCTTCCTGGGTGGTTTTGTTATAGCTTCCTCCTGTTTTACAGGTTTTCTCTCAGACGTTTCCGGCACGGCTGCCGGCTGTTTCACGGATTCTCTTTTCGGCGGTTTTGACGTTTGCTCCCGCTCTTCTTTCTTGAATTCCACCCACTGGAAACAGTATTTCTGTTCAACCTGCGGATACTTCTGCCTGTCCACCTGACTGACAAACATAAACCACGGAATTACATAGGTCTGAAACGTCCCATACAACGCCTGGTAAACCACCATCTTCTCGCCTGTCTCCGCGTGCTGTGCAATGGCGATTATCTGATATAATTTATTCTTAAAATGCAAGTATTTCTCTCCCGGCCTGGGATCTGACTGCGGCATATATTTTCCTCTTTTCTTCCAGGCATCTGCCCGGATTTTTCCCGATAACTTACAAATCATTTGGCAAGTCTGTTGCCATCGCTCTTCTGCTTTACAGTCACAGTTCAGCCCACGCCATTCGCCCATTATGACTAGCTATGGCTGAACTGTTACACTTTACAACCTCTTAACAAGCTTATTAATATCAACTTTCTCACCAATTATCATCAGGTGCTCATCTGATTTAAACACATAATCTGCGTTCGGAAGAAGCATACTTTTTCCATCCTGCTTGATTCCCAGAATATTTACATTATACTTGGCCCTGAAATTTGTCTCCTTGATCGACTTACCCACCCATTCCTCTAAGGGCTGAATCTCATAGATGGAATAATCGCCCACCTCCATATAATCGTATACATGATTGGCGCTGACCTTCATAGCCATACGCTTGGCAATGTCCCGGTCAGGGTAGACTACTTCATCTGCACCGTTTCTGAGCAGGAATTTGGCCTGGATGTCCCTGGTAGCCTTACTGATAACATAAGGCGCGCCCAACTCCTTGAGCTGGCTGGTAATTTCAAGGCTGCTCTGGAAATTCGTGCCGATACACACAAAACAAATGTCAAAATTCCTGACGCCAAAGCTGCGCAGCACTTCCTCTCTCGTACAGTCCGCAATCTTGGCGCTGGTGACAATTGAGAGGATATCCTCAAGGTTTTCCTCCCGCTCATCCACCGCCATAACATCATTTCCATTCTTCACCAAATCCATACATAAATGCTTGCCAAATCTTCCAATTCCAATAACTAAAATAGATTTCATTATTTTTCTCCTAATTTCATCAGAAAACATTTGCCTTCCTTCTATGGCAGCGGCACGCGACGCTTTGCGTCACCTGCCAGTTCGGCGGAAGGCATTAAAGAAATGCTCCGCATTTGCCTTCCTTCTATGGTAGCGGCACGCGACGCTTTGCGTCACCTGCCAGTTCGGCGGAAGGCATTCCAGAAATGCTTCGCATTTGCCTTCCTTCTATGGTAGCGGCACGCGACGCTTTGCGTCACCTGCCAGTTCGGCGGAAGGCATTCCAGAAATGCTTCGCATTTGCCTTCCGCCTACCCAATCGTGATTCGTTCAATCGGCAGCTTGACCGAAGCGTTCTGCCGTTTCTCTGTAAAGGATAGCGCAAAAGACATACTGCCAATTCTTCCGCAATACATGAGGAATATCAGTATATATTTTGAGGCGGCTGTAACGTCCCGCGTGATTCCCGTAGAAATCCCCACTGTACCGATAGCGGAAAATACCTCCATCAAAATATCCGATAGCGGGATTGCTTTCTCAATACCTGACATCGCCAGCGTGCATCCCACAGCAAGCAAAAGATTGATGGAAAATACTGTGGCCGCTTTCTTGATGCAGTCCTCGTCCATCCTTCTGCCAAAAATATTCAGCCCGCTCTGATTGCGCAGCGTCGACCATGCGTATAGAAGAATTACCACCATGGTCGTCGTCTTGATGCCGCCGGCCGTAGAGCCGGGACTTCCGCCGATAAACATCAGCACGACGGTCAGCATCCTGCCGGCCTCCGAATATGCGCCTGTATCTATGGTATTAAACCCGGCTGTACGGGGCGTCACCGCACCGAAGACAGACGCCAAAAACTGGCCTTTTGCATCTAATCCGCAAAGGTTCTGGTACTCAAAAAAGTAGAAGCAGATGCTTCCCGCAATAATCAAAAAAAGAGACATTGCCAACACAATCTTCGTGTGCAGCATATATTTTTTCATATTCCATTTGTGATTGGAAATATCATCCCATACAATGAAGCCAATGCCGCCAATAATAATCAGCGCCATAATCACAACGTTTACCAGCACATCGTCATAATACAAGGTCAGAGAACTGTAAGGCTCATTCTTTCCCATCAAATCAAAGCCGGCATTACAGAATGCCGATATTGAATGGAATATGCCATACCAGATTCCCTCCGCAACGCCAAATTGGGGAATAAAACGGATCATCAAAAGCGCCGCGCCGACACCTTCAAAAATCAACGCATAACGCACAATTTTCAGGACCAGACGCACTGTGCCGCCAATTTGCAGGGTATTCATACTCTCCTGGATAAGATTGCGCTCCTTTAAGCCAATGCGCCTTTTGAGAAAAATAGAAAAACATACGCCAATCGTAATAAACCCCAGACCGCCAATCTGAATGAGTACAAGAATAACCGCCTGTCCAAAAAGGCTCCAATTGGCATATGTGTCAACCACCACCAGCCCGGTCACACAAGTACTGCTGGTCGCCGTAAAAAACGCATTGAGAAACCCGCTGCACTCACCACTCTTGGAAGCTATGGGAAGCATCAAAAGCGCTGTCCCCACTGCAATAATCAATAAAAATCCCAGGGCAATGGTCTGCACCCTGCTCAATCTCTGTTTCATGGTATCTCCTTAAAAAAGGAGCATTTCGCGACGATACGCCACAAAACACTCCTTCGTGCTTAATGCTTAGTATTTACCAAATTCACCATCCAGGGAAATGATGCGCTCATTTTCCTCTGACCTGTCTACCGATGTATTCTGGATTGGCGCTACATTGGAGTTGTTGCCTCCCTTGAGCTTATACTGCCCAATCATCGTACGCAGGGACATTGCCTGGTTGGACAACTGTTCGCTGGCCGCCGCACATTCCTCACTGGTAGCAGAGTTGGTCTGCACTACCTGAGATACCTGGCTGATCGCCTGGTCAATCTGGCTGACTGCCGTAGCCTGGTCGTTAGACGCCACTGCAATGCTGTTAATCAGAGATACAATATTGTCTACCTCTCCAAGAATCTCTGACAGGGAAGCCGCTGTTCCCTCTGCCAGCTTGGAACCTTGTTCCACCTTCTTGATAGAATCTTCAATCATCTCCGCCGTCTCACTGGCTGCGGATGCACTCTTGCCGGCAAGGTTTCTAACCTCCTCAGCTACAACTGCAAAACCTTTGCCATGTACGCCTGCTCTTGCCGCCTCAACGGCTGCGTTCAGGGCAAGAATATTCGTCTGGAATGCAATATCGTCAATTACTTTAATAATCTTAGAAATGTTCTCGGAAGATTCGTTAATCTCCGTCATCGCGCCAATCATGTCTTTCATATGGCCATCGCTCTCCATAGCCTCATTCTTCATGCTATGTACAGATTCATTGGCCTGGTTGGCTTCTTCTGCGTTGCGCTTCGTACGCTCTGCAATTTCTGTAATAGAAGCCGTTACTTCCTCGATTGCGCTCGCCTGCTCTGTAGAACCCTGCGCCAATGCCTGGCTTGCGTCTGACACCTGCTCTGCACCCATGGAGAGCTGAATGGAAGAATCACGGATTCCAGAAAGCATTTGGTTATTTTCCTTAAATATGCTGTCAAATGCATTGCCCAAAACATCCTGATTTCCCTTAACTTTTACGTCTACATCAAGATTACCCTGTGAAAGATGATTGGCAATCTCCGCCTGATACTTAATAGTATCCACAATTTTCTTAAAATCATCAACTAATTCACCAAATTCATCCTCACGGTATTTTTCTAATTGGACGTCTACCCTGCCGTCTGCAATTTCCATTGCAGCAACGCTCAACATCTTCATATTCCTCTGTATGTCTTTCAGGAGTGAAGCCGCCATAATAAGCGTAATGATAATGGCTACGGCTACCAGGCCGCACATGAAAAGTTCTGCATTCTGTACATAAGATTCAGAAACATTATTCTTCCTGACTGTGGTTAATGTACTAATCCCGACAAATGCAACCAGCCCCGTCAAAAATATTACAATTGCAAAACAGCCGATTAAACGTGTCTTTAACTTCATATTTTTCATTTTCTCTCTTCTCCTTTACCTTTATGCCTCTGCAATTTCGCCTGCGGGGGCAGCATCTTCAAACGCCTCTACATCCTCGTCCCGGATGAGTTTCTCCGGGTCCAGCAACAACTTAACTTCGTTGTCTACTCTTGAAAGCCCAAATACATACTTGCTGTTCCCAGCCGTAGACTGCGACAGAGAAGGCGGGAGAATAATCTCTTTTTCATTGACAGTGATGACCCCCGCAATCTCATCTACAATCAGCCCTACGACTGTTGACTTCACACCAATTACGATAATGCAGGTACGATCCGTATACTCACGGGGCTCCTGCTTGAGCCTTACCCTGACGTCAATGACCGGAATAATTTTTCCTCGGATATTAATCAGTCCCCTGATATAGTCTTCTGTCTCCGGAACTGCCGTTATGGACTGAATTCCCACAATTTCCTGCACATACGTTATGGCGATACCGTAACATTCATCTGCAATCTGGAATGTCATGAACATGCCTTTTTGGGTATCTTCCCTGCCGTCCAAATCATCCATCAAATCCAATTCTTCTGACATATCCTACTTTTTCTCCTCTCCGGCAATCAAGCCTGCAATATCGAGAATCAATGCAATGCTTCCGTCGCCAAGCTGCGTACATCCAGACAAGCCCTGGACTTTCTTGATATAAGAAGGAATCGGTTTTACAACGATTTCCTGCTCTGCAATCAGTTGGTCGATGAAAACACAGACATTTTTATTCTCATGCTCTAATACCACTACGATACCCTCTTCGATCTCTGCAATGGAATCGTCCAGATGGTAGCGTCGGTTCAGGCGGATAAAGGGGTAACATTCCTCACGGAGCATTATGTACTCTTCTCCGTCCGGTTCCTTCACCAGCATATCTTTGGTAACTCTGACAAACTCCTTAATATCATTCGTCTCCACAACAAACGTAGAGTTGCCAACCTGCATGACAATGCCGTTGATAATCGCTAACGTCAGCGGGATTTTCATCGTCATCTCGCTTCCGCCGCCCTCTACGCTGTCAATCTCCAGATTACCGCCCACGGCCTGGATATTCTTAACTACAACATCCATGCCCACGCCTCGCCCGGAGTATTCTGTTACCTGCTCCTTTGTGGAGAATCCGGCAAACGTGATAAACTGGTAAATTTCTTTCTCTGTGAACTCTGACATGGCGCGGTTGCCAATCAGGCCGTTATTTCTTGCCTTCTCATACAATTTCTCTTTGTTAAGGCCTTTACCGTCGTCCCTGACGATAATATATACTTTACCGCCCTCATTTTTGGCTTCCAGGGTAATCTTTCCTTTGGGATTCTTACCGGCCGCAATACGCTCTTCCTTAGACTCGATCCCATGGTCTACAGAATTACGCACCAAATGCATCAGCGGGTCGGAAATATGCTCGATAATATTCTTATCTACTTCCGTATTCTCTCCGATGACCTCGAGCTCGATATCCTTGCCCAGCTTCCTGGACACGTCGAAAACGATACGGTTCATCTTCTGGAACGTATTCGTCAGCGGCATCATACGCATGGACATAATTACATCTTGCAGCTCTGTAGTAATTTTAGAGAGCTGGCTGGCTGACTTCTGGAAATTTGAAAGTTCCAGTCCCGGCACTTTCAAATCCGGGTTCTGGAGCACAGTCGCCTCAGAAATTACAAGTTCGCCAATCATATCCATCAGAGAATCCAGCTTATCTACATTCACGCTGATATACGTCTGTTTCGGCTGCTGCTTGGGTTGGTTTTTCGCCAACTTCTTACTCTTGCCAGCCTCCTTATTCTTGATAACATAATCGCCGGGCGCCGGTTCTTTCTTCTCCGGCTTCTTCTCCTGCGCTTTCTCCTTATCATCCAGCTCTATAATAATCGGATGATCTTCCGGCTCGTGGAAGCCCAGTTCAAACTCCTGCTTCGTGCAGTCGTTGACCTCCACACGCTCCATGCCGGACGTCTCGCCAATTGCGGCTATCACCTCATCCCGTGAACACTGGCACTGTACTAGCATATGGAAACCATCTTCCAGGATTACATCGCCGCTGGCCTCGTTACTGATAATATCGTCCGGAATATACTGTATATCTTCCGCTACTTCTTTCAATGCATACACTGCTGTATACGCACGGATATTACACATCTGGGTATCACTACGCCAATATATGGAGACCTTGTAATATTTACTGCTTTCACTTCCTGTAGGCGCTATATAGAACTGTTCAGGCTCCACATAGGTATTTTCCGGGGGCAGCTCCTCACCCTTCTGGGAAATTCCGGTTTTCACCTTGGTCAGAAATTTGTCAATTTCATCAACAAGCTTACTCTCATCACCGTCCGGCGTATCGCCGCTCTTGATTTTTTCTAACTCCCCAGTGATAAAGTCAGATACCTCCAGCACATGATCTACCAACTCCAGATGCGGAACGTTATCTGGATGAGATTCTCTCAGATAATAAAATACATCTTCCAGTTTATGGGACACTTTCGTGATATTCTCATACATCATGATACCGGAAGAACCTTTGATTGTGTGCATGACGCGGAAAATCTCATTGATGGACTCTTCATCGAAACATTCCTCATCCTTCTTCTCCAGTACCGTGCTGTCCAGGGTCTCTAAAAGCTGCTCACTCTCATACAGGAACATATCCAGCATACTGTCTGTATTGAAATCTTCTCCCATTTTCCCGCCTCCTTTCTTCTACAATGTAATCTGCTTATTTTATCAGTTCCAATTTCTTTAAGATTTTCTCAAATTTGTCTAAGTCAATGGGTTTACCGGAATAAACCGTACATCCCATCTCAAAGGCCTTATTGACATTGCGCTGTTCATTCAGCGCTGTCGTCATGATAATTTTGGCGCCGTCTTTTCCCTGAATCCCGCGTTCTTTTTCAATATCGCGGATTGCTTTCAATGCCTGATAACCGTCTAAAACGGGCATCATCACATCAAGGCAGATCAAGTCATACGGTTCCCCATCCTCCAACGCCATGAGAAATGCATCCACTGCCTCTTCACCGTCAACGGTAATGTCGCAGTCTCCATACTTTCCCAGATAATTTGACATGAATTTACGACTCGCAAAATCATCTTCTGCCAATAAAATCTTCATGAATCTCTCTCCTTTCTAAGGTATCGGCACGCGCCGCTTCGCGTCACCTGCCAGCTCGTCGGAAGGCATTTGCCTTCCTCCTCTTCCTAAGGTATCGGCACGCGCCGCTTCGCGTCACCTGCCAGCTCGTCGGAAGGCATTTGCCTTCCTCCTCTAATTGGTCTTTAGTAAACCGTATATTTTATTAGTTATACTCGAAAGCTCCATCTGATATTGAACTGCTCCAATATCATATGCAACTTTGGGCATTCCATATACCACGCAAGTGGCCTCATTCTGTCCAATCGTCTTGGCTCCTGCCTTGCGCATTTCCAAAAGACCGTTGGCTCCGTCTCCTCCCATTCCGGTAAGTATTACGCCCAGAGCGTCTCTCCCCGCCGTCTTAGCGACTGAGGAAAACAAAACATCCACAGAAGGGCAATGGCCGCTTACTTTCTCCCCTGCCTTACATTCTACCTGGTAAACGCCGTTCACTTTCACCAGGCGCATATGCTTATCTCCTGGTGCAATCAGCACACGTCCCGGCAGAACCTTATCGCCCGTGACAGCTTCTTTTACCGCCACCTGGCACTGATTGTTCAAACGGTTCGCATACATTTCCGTAAATCCGGGGGGCATATGCTGTACAATCACCACGCCCGGTATATCGGTGCGAAACTGCTTTACTACCTCGAAAATTGCCTCCGTACCCCCAGTGGAGGCTCCTATGGCAATAACCATGTCTTTATTTACTGCCGACACGCCGCGCACGGGATTAGACTCTACACGCTTTAAATTCCCTACTCTGACGGTCGATGCAATCTTTATCTTCGTCCCCAGCTCCTTGCGTATGAAATCACTCACTTTCGAGCGTTCTACTGTGCTGGGCTTACATACAAAATCCACTGCCCCAGCTTCCATAGCATCAAACACCCTGGCGTCCAAGGCGCTGATTACCACTACTGGCAAAGGGTATTGCGGCATCAATTTGCGCAGGAACTGAATCCCGTCCATCTTAGGCATCTCCACGTCCAGCGTCATCACATCCGGACGGTATTCTAAGATGGCGTCCCGCGCTGCATAGGCGTCCCCCGCCTGCGCCACAACCTCTAAGTATGGATCTTCACTCAAGCTCTGTACCAGTAAATTGCGAAATAGCACAGAATCATCCACCACTAACACCCTGATCTTCTTCATCTGATTCTCCTACTCTCTATTTCTGATAAATTGATGGCTCGACATACTTAAAAGCTGTCCCTTTTCTGTTAAGAGCTTCTGTCGTCCCAATAAACAAGTAACCTCCCGGCTCCATAAAATCATATATCTTACGAAGCAGCTGCAACTTCGTCTCATCATCAAAATATATCATCACATTCCGCAGGAAAACCACATGGAACGGCCTCTTAAAGGGAAGTCTGTTCATCAAATTAAACTGCCTGAAAATCACTTCATCCCGCAGCTCCTGCTTAACCTGATACTCCTCCTCATTCAATTTTTCAAAAAACTTCCTGCGCCATTTTTCAGGCAATGGCTCTATCTGCTCCGCGAGGTACTTCCCACGCTGGGCATGCTGTAAAACTTTCGTAGAAATGTCCGTCGCCAGAACCTTCGTATCCCACCCATGTTCCAGGCCGAAAAAGTCTCGCAGCACCATGGCGATCGTATATGGCTCTTCTCCGGTGGAGGACGCTGCCGACCAGATACGCAGGTCTTTTCTTGCCGCCTCTTTCACTTTCAACTTTGGCAATACCTCCTGCCGTAAGAACTCCATATGCTCAAATTCACGCATAAAATATGTATGGTTCGTGGTAAGGGCATTGATTAAATTCCTGGCTTCCTTGCCCGCCGGATCATGCTCCACTTTGGCCATATAATCGTCAAATCCATTATAGCCATTTCTTAAAATATAATTTTCCAGCCTTCCATTAATCAGGACTCTCTTCTCACTAAGATCGATTCCGGTTGTCTGCTTTACATAATGCACAACCCGGTGAAATTCGCTGTCTGTAATCATCTTGACTTACTCCTATCATTTTAAAATTTCTACCGATCAATTTAGTATTCGTTTTATGATACTATATTTCCCTTTGCTTGTCAATTCTTGTAAGATTTTGGCAAGTGCCGCTTGATCGCGTTTTTTCCTAGTTTTATACGGATTTATGTCCGCCTAGCTGTGCCGTAAACGATTCTTGATTTTCACAAATACGCTTACAATATCCGGATCAAAAAATACGCCGCTTCCATCTTTTATCATCTGTATGCATTCCTGCGGGCTGCATGTGCCTTCCCGCCCTTCTTCCCCAACGAGGATATCGTAATTGTCAGCGACAATAGCAATCCTCGCGGAAAGCGGAATGTCCTTTCCTGAAATGCCTCCCGGGTAACCGCTTCCATCCCAGCACGCATGGTGGTAACGGGCAATCTCAATCGCCATAGGCAAAAAGCTGTTTTCCGGCGTATTCTGGTAGACCCTCTCTAAAATTTCCGCCCCCTGCTCCGCATGGTGCCTAATCTGTCTGTCCTCCTGCGCTCCCTGCACCACCTCCTCATCTTCATCACTTGGAACGCGCAGCTTCCCGATATCATGGAGCCTCGATGCAACCTCAATCGTGTTGATAAAGCCCTCTGATATTTCTTCGGCAAATTCCGGGCTGAACTGTAGGCTCTGTGCCAGCATCCGGCAGTTATACGCCACATTTTCCATGTGGTCTGCCGTGTCAGAATCACGCTGTTCCGTGAGCGCAGCCAATGCATAAAGAATATTCTTCTGCTCATCCTCTATGCGCCTGGCCTGGCTGCTGATTACGCTGTGGAGCCTGCGGTTGCTCATTTCCAGCTCCTGCTGCATCTCATACAATTTGAGATGGTTATTGACCCGCATCGTGACCTCTGCAACTTCAAAAGGCTTGCCAATATAGTCTACGGCTCCCAGCCTAAATCCCCTGACTTTGTCCTCGCTGGAATCTGCCGCTGAAATAAATATGACGGGAATATCCCGGGTAAGCGGATTATCTTTCAAACGCTCACAGAATTCATATCCATCCATCTCCGGCATAAACACATCCAGAAGAATCAGCTGCGGCCGACACTCCGAAATCAGCGACGCTGCCTCCGCGGCGCTGGCTGCACATCTGGGAATATAACCCATTCCCTCTATGATATTTTCCAGGATAAGCAGATTGGTATCCACATCATCTACAATCAGAATCTGCGGTATCTTTGCGGATTTGCCCATATTTTCCATTCTAAATCCCTCCAATAGCTTCCTCAAACATTGCCCTCAAATTATCATACTGTTCCACGCTCTTATCGTGGTCGCCCTTTCTCACATTCATTTCCAAACGGAAAGCGGCCCTTTTGAGGTCTTTGGGCGCCTGTTCCAGCAGTTCCTTAATGTTATGCGCAAAGTTTTCCGCTTTATCCCAGGCTTCCACCTCCATGCACAAAATCAATTTCTCCATCTTGCCTCTGATTTCCTGCACATTCTCCGGCGTGCCAAATTGAAAGAACTTCTCCACGTTGTCAAATCCTGGCATTTCCTGATTCTGATTGATAAATTCAAACTGCTCGCCGACAGTATGTTCTTCTTTTGATTTCTGCGCCATATTAAGGCGCACAGAAAAGGAAAAACTGCTTCCTTTGCCCTTTTCACTGTCGAGATGGACGCTGCCCTGCATCAGTTCGATCAGCTGCTTTGTGATTGCAAGCCCTAACCCGGTTCCGCCGTATTTCCTGGTGATAGAAGCGTCTACCTGGGAAAAGCTCTTAAACAGTTTATCCTTCTCTTCCGGTGAAATGCCAATACCGGTGTCGGACACCACAAAAAACAACTCTATCTCGTCATCAAACTGCACCGTTTTCGTAACTTCTATATTAATATATCCTACGCTGGTAAATTTTACCGCATTCGATAAAAAGTTATTCAAAATCTGCGTCAGCCGCAGCTCGTCGCCAATCAGATATTCAGGAATTGTCTTGTCAATGTTGACCATGATGCGCAGGCCCTTGGCATTAATTGCCGGAATATTGGTCTCCACCGTATGGTTTACCATTTTATAAAAGTTGAATTCCTTCTGCTCTATGACGAATTTCCCTGCTTCCAGCTTGGAAAAATCCAAAATATTATTAATGATGGCAGACATATTGTCACAACAGCGGATAATGATATCCAGCGTGCTCTTCACTTCCCCCGTAACCCCATTTTCCAAAAGATTGGTTACATGACCGCGTATTCCATTCACCGGCGTCCTCAGCTCATGCGTCACGTTCGCCACAAATTCATTGCGGACTTTCATGGTCTCTTCCATCTCTTCTTTCATACGCACAAGCTTACGTTCTGTCTCAACCCGCTTGGCAATATTGATGGCAAACAGAAGGTTCTGCCCGCCGCTGCCCTTGACTTTCATCCTCACCGGAAAACACGTTCCATTCTTGCGGTACATCATGCCCTCGGTCATCTTCCGTGCCGCTTCCAATGGGAAACTGTTATTTTCCAGTTGGAGCTCTGCCGGGAACACTTTCTCCAGGCCAAGCATCTCCCAATTCTTCCCATAACCCAGCTCTTTCTGTGCCAGGGCATTCCCATAGAAAATTTTCCCATCATCATCAAATCTGAGAATAATTTCCAGGGATGCATCTGCAATATTATGGATTATTTCTCCCTGCAACACTTCCTCTCCCATTGTTCCCACCTCTTTTTGTCACACGGCAAGGCCGCCAAAATTCGCTTAAATCCTGCATCCTTACACGCTTTATGGGCAACTGCATATCTCCATTAAAATGTGTGCTTTCGCGCAGTGATGCCACTATATCTAGTATACGATTTCAAAAATACGGTGTCAAGAAAAATTTAGATGAACACGAGCCATAATCTTTCTTACAGGCATACGAGACGCAACAGACTGTACATCTATAAAAATCGCGGCCCCGACAGAAAACGCCCTGCCGAAGCCGCTGCTAATTCCTATAAATAAATTCTACTTTACGCTTGCCTTCGCAGGAAGCCCCGCTTTCTTGAATATCTTCTTATAGCTCTTTGCCTTATTTTTGGGGACGCTGACTTTAGCCTTGCCTGCAATGCCCTTAAACGCCTGCCTTTTCACGGTCTTGAGTTTCTTAGACTTGATATTCACAGTCTTTAATTTAGCGTCCTTATAAAAAGCCTTGCTGTCAATCGTCGTAATTCCCGTTCCCAGCGAAACGGCCGTCAACTTCCCATTTGCTGCAAATGCAGACGCGCCGATCTTCGCGACATAATTTCCCACTGTAACTTTTTTCAGCTTTTTATTTTTATAAAATGCTTTACTGCCAATTGCCGTTACTTTGAAAGAATATCCGTTAATCTTGACCGTAGCCGGAATTGTCACGGAAGTATACGTCTTCCTGCCCGGCTTCGTCACGGTCACCGTACCGTTCTTAGCTGCCGACTTGGTAACTTTGTAATACAGTGCGCCCACCTTATGGATCGTATTCTTCTTCGGCACCGGTTTGGCCGCTTTCGTCACTGTAACTGCCGCCACGCCATACTTGGCCTTATCAAACGTAGATTCTGCTTTTACCGTCAATCTCGACGAAGTTTCATTTGCCGCCACTGTCAACAGACCCGTGCCGCTAACTTTTGTCTGGCTGCTCTTATTGCCGCTGACGCTCCACTTCACCGTTCCAGGCGCGCCATTTTGCACATTTGTTTGCGCTTGGAACTGTTTCGTCTTCCCTGCCTGCACACTGGCGGTTTTGGGCGTAACGCTCACAGAGGTGACCTGAGGAACCGCCCCTGCTGTCACAACTACTTTGGCAGACTTCGTATTATCAAAAGTGGCTGTTGCCCGCACTGTAATCTTCTTTGAAGTCTCATCAGCAGCTATTTTCAACACTCCATTTCTGCTGATTGCCGTGCTATAGCTGTTATTTCCATCTATCGTCCAATCCACGGTCTCAGGCGCGCCATTCGTTCCTGTTACTGCCGCTGTAAACTGCTGGCTCTCCCCCGCAGCCATGGCTTTATTATTGGGCGTTACGCTGACGGAAGTAACGGCCGGCATCCCTTCTAACGCGTAAGCCTTCTCAACTTTCCACTGCTGAAGCTTAGAGTCGCTTGCTGCCGTCTGTATGGCCTTGCCGTCTGCGGAAAATGCCAGATACAAGCCGCTGGTTACATTCTTAAACTTCACATACTCGCCGCTCTTCTCCATAATCCAGTTCTGATTATCCTCTTTGGTATCCTGCCAGATAATCAATTCTGCGCCGTCATTAGAAGAACCGCCGTCCACTGCCGCCAGATGGAAGCTCTTGACGTTCATCAGCTTTACGGTTTCTTGCGCGCCGATTTTACTGGGCTGTAAGTACCACTGCTGATTCGCCTGCCCGCTGTAGTCCCAGGCAAATACCTTGGAAAGCGTTGCTGTGCCGCCGCCGTTGATGCAGAGAGCTTTATTCGTCTCAGCGTTTTTGATAGATACAATCTTATCCCGGGAAAGTATCTGCCGCATATCGGTCTCATTGCCGGAAAGAGGCGTACCCTGGGTGGTAAACGTGTTGATGGAATGTGCCGGAAGTTCCGCCGTTACTTTGCGTCCGTTAAAGTTGATGTCAACCTTCTTCGCGCTATTGCTCCCATTTTTCACTAACAGCGAAATTGTTCCGTCTGCATTGCGGAATGCGATTTCGCGCTGCTCTGCGGAATATACGGAATCTGCTTCCTTATCCGCGTCCGTATTGGGGATGTACTCCTGGTTATAAGTACCGCTGCTCTCAATCCTGCGGGCATTTGCTCTTACGGCATCCGAATAATGTTTGATGTTATAGTACTGCGGATTGATTGTATATTTCTTCGTCGTCTCATTTACCGTTATCGGCGCATTCTGCGGCCACGGAGGCGTCGCTGTATTATATCCGCCGGGATTTACACCGTCCCATTCCAGTACCAGATTCCACATATTGTAGGCGGTAATTCCATAGGAAAAATACATATACATAACGTCAAACTGATACTCTGCGTACTGCCAATCATTGTTGCCGTTTCCACACATCGTCTCCGACTGCATCATGCCCTGGTTGAACCCGGTATGGAACAGAGAGCGCGCCTTATTGTAAGACCACCACTGAAAATTGATACCGGAAATATATTTACGCGCCTCCACATCATTCAGCGTTGGGTCCATCAGACTGTCGTCGGAATTTGTAAACGTCCCCAGATAAATCTGCACACCCAGTTCTTTCATCTGCGGCCCGAGATGTTTGAGAAAATCGCGGAGACACTCGCCGGTCCAACGGCAGGAGGAATACAGCGTCCACATTGTCGGCTCGTTTTGAGGAGACACCATATAAATTTCAATGCCTTCCTTGTCATACGCTTCGATAAATTTGCGGAAATACAGGGCATACGCCTTATAATTCTCCTCAGTGCCATGGAACCAGCCGCCAATCAGATTTTTATGCGGCGCCGTATTATTTTCCCCCTCTTGTTTCATCCAACTTGGCGGCGACCAGGGAGACGCCCAGATTTTCAGGTTCGGCTGACGCTTTAAAGCCTCTCGGATATAAGGAATCAACATTTCTTTATCACGCTCTATAGAGAAATTCACCATATCGTAATCATTTTCCGTCTCGTTCAAGGAATACAAATCCATCGCAAAATCGCTGGAACCAATCGGCATCCGCGCCATTGTCAGGTGCAGTCCTTCCGGCTCATTGGGGTCAAACAACAAGTCCAGGATATGGTTACGCTCCTCTTCCGTCAGCTGCATCAGCTTATGCCATCCGCGCTCATTAAAGCAGCCGCCCCAGATATTCTGCGCCATCTCCTGGTATGTAATGTTCTCGTCCACATCAATATACAATTCACTGTGGTTGTTTGCATCCCATGCAGTGGTAGTCAGCGTCCCCTTATCCTGCATATACTTCCCTTCCTGCGACATCACCCAATGCACTTCCCCGGCTGTATCCGCCGCCTGGCTGACGGTAGGCGCCGCCACACCAACACCGGTTACAACCATGCTTGCAGAAAGCAAAACGGACAAAAATGCATTTCTAACAGTTGTCACATTGTTACAAATCTTTTTCTTCATTTTGTTTCCCTCCTCAACATATTTTGTGTATGATATTATATTATACATTTTTATACTGGTAAATTGTGTGCATTTTCGATGTAAAATCCAGCAATTTTGAGCATTCTGCCACTCTTCCCATATCACTCGCATATACATGTTTCCTATGATAGAAAAAACGACTGCCTCTTCCTTGTGGAAGAAACAGCCGTTAAAATTATCTTATCATGGATGGAGAAGGATTCGAACCTTCGAAGGCGGTGCCAACAGATTTACAGTCTGCCCCCTTTGGCCACTCGGGAATCCATCCATATACAAGGGCAAATACTTCATTCGCCCCTGACCGTATTCGATTATAGCACATGTCCTCTCTACTTGCAAGAAGAAATTTAATTTTTTTACTTTTGCACCACAATTGACGTCACTTAAAACGCCAGCTTCTCCTCATTGCCAATGTTTTTGAGAATCACCGCACAGTTGGGCGGAAGGGCAATCTTGATACGCCCGTTCGTCACGCGATAGATTTCCGGCTCCATCGTGTAAGATTCCGGCGTAGTCATCATAATCCGCTCCAGCCTGGTCTCACGCTCCATGCCCGCCGGCCAGACCCGCCACTCCATATGACGCTCCACATAATCATTGTTGATTACAATCACAAACTGCTGCTCACGGTTAAAACGCCCATAACACATGACCTGATAGTCTCCACCCAGGAACTTCAAAGAACCGGTGCGGAACGCTTCATACTGCTTATGGATGCGGATAATATCACGGTGGAAATGTAAAAGCTCCTGATCCTCATTCCCCCAGGGATAAGTTCTGCGGTTATCGGGATCAGTAAATCCTACTGCTCCGGCCTCATCTCCATAATAAATCGTAGGCGCGCCCGGCCAGGTCATCTGCACTACGACAGCTTCTTTCATGACGCCCTTATTCAAATCCTCGCCCGCCGCCGCGCTCCCCAGATGGTCTACCCTGCCCACTTTATGGTTGGTACGGGTCAGGAAACGTGAATGGTCGTGATTGGACAACTCATTCATTGCACATTGCAAAGACGGCGTCATAAACCGCGTCATATAATAATTCATGGCTCCCTCAAAATTCTGGAAATTACCCAGCATATCCTGGCGATAGCCGTCGCTGTGCTTCTCCATCCCGGTAAGGAACCACGTCAGAGGTTCCATAAAAGCGTCGTAATTCATCACGGTGTCCCACTGGTCGCCGCGCAGCCACTCCACGGGGTCTCCATAATGCTCGGCCAGCACAATTGCTTCTGGATTGGCCTCCTTGACGGCCTTGCGGAAATCCTGCCAGAATTTGTGATTAAACTCCACAGAATGCCCCAAGTCAGCAGCCACGTCGAGACGCCAGCCATCCGCATTATAGGGCGGGGACACCCATTTCCTTCCAATATCAAGTATATAATCATATAATTCCTGTGAACCTTCATAATTCAGCTTGGGCAGCGTATCATGCCCCCACCAGCCGTCATAACTGCCATTATAAGGCCAACGGTTCTCATCATAAAATCGAAAGAAACTCCGGTAAGGACTGTCAGCCGACACATAGGCGCCAGTCGCATAACCGACTTCCCGTTCATAAATCAATTCTTTGTCCAGCCACTTATTGAAAGAACCGCAATGGTTGAACACGCCGTCGAGAATCACCCGCATCCCGCGCTTATGCGCCTCCTCCACAAGCTTTGCAAACAAGGCGTTGCTTGCCTCCAGATTCTTGAGGTCTGAAACACGCTTAATGTACCTGGTAGCCTGCGTATTATCTGTCTCCCCCGCAGAAAGAAGCGCACCGCCGTCCTCCTCAATTACTCCGTAATGAGGGTCTATATAGTCATAATCCTGAATGTCATATTTATGGTTGGACGGCGAGACAAACAGCGGATTGAAATACAAGACCTCAATCCCTAAATCCTGCAAATAATCCAGCTTCTGGATGACGCCCGCCAAATCTCCCCCATAAAATTCGCCTACGCCAAAATTAGCCGGGGGTTTATTCCAATCCTTCACCTGCTGGCTGTATACCTGAATATAATAATATTCATTGGTGAGCACATCATTGGATGGGTCGCCATTATAGAAACGATCAACCAGGATTTGGTACATCACCGCCCCCTTCGCCCAGTTGGGCGTAGAAAAACCGGGTACAATCACAAACTCATACTCATGCCGGACTTCCGGCGTCACACCCATTCTGTCATAAAAACAATGGAGCATGCCTGTGACCGCCTCAAAGTAATAGCGAAATGCTTCCTCTCCAAGCTGCACTTTCGCCTGATAATAATCAAAACAACTATCCGTCTCCTCTTTCCTCATGGAAATCCGTTTGTCGCCGCTGCGCAGCCAGACAGTATCTACATTGTCTTTCGACGTGCGGAAACGGATCGTCACCTCGTCATTTACATTCGGCTCCGGGGGATTCCGGTAATCTTTGGTCCCGTCAGAAAACATCGCATGTTTACGCAGGATTGGACGCATCTGCATCATATATTGCTGTCTTTGGCTCAATTCATAAATGGAATATTCTTTCATATTATGATACCTCTTTCCCATCTAACGCTTCACAGTAACAAGATATTTCTAAGATGTAAAAAAGGCAGCTCTATAAGCTGCCTTTTTAGGAGAAGGTATTTTTACTATGGGGTGTAGCAAAAATTATATAATGTATTGGGGGGTTTTTACGATAATTATAGTACCATAAATCCCTCAATAAGTGTGCACAAACTTCACAAAAATTGCAAATTGTTTTTGTCTACTTTGTACAGTCACTTTTTCCAGCCCTGCGGAAATCCCATAGCAAATTTCACAAATCATCCTTCAAAAAGCGCTTCAAACTCATCTCTGCTGATTTTCTCTTTCTCTAACAGAAGGTCTGCGCATTTATGGAGAATCTTCTCGTGTTCCGTCAGAATGCTTCTTGTTTTCTGATAGCACTCGTCAATAATGCGCTTAATCTCCTGGTCTATCATGCCAGCTACATTCTCACCGTAAGCCCTCGCATGTGCGAGATCCCTGCCGATGAATACCTCGTCGTCATCGTTGTCATAATTGATCAGTCCAATGTTTTCAGACATCCCATACCTCGTAACCATTGCCTTTGCCACGCCGGTTGCCTGTTTGATATCCTGAGATGCTCCTGTAGTAATATCATCAAAAATCATCTCTTCCGCTACGCGGCCTCCGAGATCTACGATGATTTCCTGCAACATCCTGCCCTTGGTATTGAACATTTCATCACGTTCCGGCAGCGGCATCGTATACCCCGCCGCCCCTACTCCGGTAGGGATAATGGACACGGAATACACAGGCCCTACATCCGGCAGCACATGGAAGAGAATCGCATGGCCCGCCTCATGGTATGCCGTAATCCGCTTCTCCTTCTCCGTAATAATCCGGCTCCTCTTCTCCGAACCGATTCCCACCTTCACAAAGGACTTGCGGATATCGCTCTGGATAATATAAGCACGGTCTTCCTTGGCTGCGACAATTGCCGCCTCATTCAGAAGATTTTCCAAATCAGCCCCTGTAAACCCTGCGGTCGTCTGGGCAATTTGTTTTAAATCCACATCGTCCCCCAGCGGCTTATTCTTGGCATGGACATTCAGAATTTCTTCCCTGCCGCCAATATCCGGCCTGCCTACATGCACCTTACGGTCAAACCGCCCTGGACGCATGATTGCGGGATCCAAAATATCTACACGGTTGGTTGCCGCCATCACTATAATCCCCTCGTTGACGCCAAAACCATCCATCTCCACCAAAAGCTGGTTCAAAGTCTGCTCACGCTCGTCATGGCCGCCGCCCATGCCGGTTCCGCGCCGTCTTGCCACCGCATCAATCTCGTCAATGAACACAATACAGGGAGAACTCTTCTTTGCCTCCTCAAAAAGATCACGGACACGGGAAGCGCCCACGCCGACAAACATTTCCACAAAATCGGAACCGGAAATACTAAAGAACGGAACGCCCGCCTCGCCGGCCACCGCTTTGGCAAGCAGCGTCTTGCCGGTTCCGGGCGGTCCCACCAAAAGAACGCCTTTGGGAATTCTAGCCCCCAGCTTCGTATACTTTCTGGGCGCTTGCAGGAAATCGACCAGCTCTTCCAGCTCTTCTTTTTCCTCCTTGAGCCCGGCAACATTGCCAAAATTAATCTTTCGGTTCTCATCTGTCGTCATCTTGGCCCGGCTCTTGCCAAAATTCATCATCTTGCCTCCGCCGCCGGAGGACGCCGCCGCATGGTTTGTCATCATAATGTAAAAGACAAACAGTACGCCAAACAGAATCAACGTAGGAAGTATGGATATCAGCCAATTCTCTTCCGGCATCTCCTGCACGACAAATTCTTTAAAATCATATGATTTCATAGTCTCCTGCAACGCATTGACATCCGATACATGCAGCGAATGGGTCGCATTCTTGGCGCCCCCCTTCACGAGCACGCTCGCCTCGCCGCTTGGCACCTCCCGATTCTGGGTGATAACGACGGACAGCACTTTCCCATTCTCCAAATCCTGTTCAAACTGTCCATAAGTATAAACAGACCCCTGATTAAAATTTGACGAATTATCCCGCAAAACCCAAAGCAGCGCAAGAATGGCAATCACTACAATATATACGGCAAATGCACGATAACGTTTTTGATTATTCATCGCCTATTCCTTATCTCCTTTCTATTTCTAAGCATCCAATTCCACAACCCCGATATAGGGAAGATTGCGGTAATGCTGCATATAATCAAGTCCATAACCCACAACAAACTCATCCGGTATTTCAAACCCGGTATAGTCCACATGCACGTCTGTTACCCGGCGTTCCGGTTTATCCAGCAGCGTGCACAGACGCAGGCTTTTCGGTTTTCTGCTTTTCAGATTTTCCAGCAGATAGCTCAACGTCCTCCCGGAATCTACAATGTCCTCCACAACCAGCACATGCTTGCCCTCGATGGCTTCATCCAAATCTTTGATAACTTTCACCACGCCGCTTGACTTAGTACCGGCTCCATAGCTTGAAACAGACATAAAATCAAACGAAACCGGCACGCTCAAGCGCTTTGCCAGCTCACAGGTGAAAAATACGCCCCCCTTGAGAACGCTCACCAGGTGTACCGGCTCTCCCTGGTAAAATTCACTGATTTGTCTGCCCATCTCACGAATTCTTTCTTCTATTTCCTCTTCCGAAATTAAGACGCGGATCTCCTCACTCACTCTTTTCTCCTCCATCTACACGTATCTCTAAAATTCTTTTGGTATGTTCTGTCACTTTTACATCTTCACTGATGCGATAACCGATGACCCATAAGATATGAGCCCCGTCTGCCAGGAGTAAAATCTGCTCCCGCTGGTCCGCCGGTATCTTCTCGTCAATAAAGTATTTCTTTAACTTTTTCCGTTTTCCCTCACGATTGATTACCAAATAATCCCCTTCCTGACGTGTTCTCAATCGCGTAGTATTTTTTATTTTATCATAATCTAACCATTTCGTATACATTTTTTTGGGAATTTCTTCATTTTGAGGCACTTTTTCTATTATACGCGTGTGAATTGTATAGCCGTAGGAAGAAATGCTCAAACTTCCGTCCGGCGGAAGTTCCCACGATACCGGCATCGTCCCCCGCTGCCTTTGGGCCTCTTCGCCCATCTGCAAAAGAATCCCTTCATATGTCCGCCTCGCCCGCAGTCCATAAGGCAGATCCGCCTCTTTTCCATTCTGCCGGGCAAATAAATCCCACAGCTGCTGCACATGAATTCCCGAGATATCTTTGCTGCTTTGCGCCGCTTCCGTCAGGACACTGTACAACACCGTCCGCACGACGGCCGGAGGCTCCGTCAGCAATTCACGCAATATGCTGATTTTATTATCATATCTACAGATGTATTTTTCGGCTGCCCGCCGGCTTAATACCTCCATCAGCTCTGCCGCCTCCGCCACAAATGCTGCCGCCTGGTTCATATGCGTAACGGCATTTGTATTGATTTGCACAAGCAGAGGAAGTACCTGACGGCGAATTTTGTTTCTGGTATATTGAAGTTCCTCATTCGTCCTGTCAATGCAGAAGTCCCGCCCTTTCCCGGCAAGATATTCCTCAATCTCCCCGCGGGCAACGCACAAAAGCGGACGAATAATCTGCCCGCGCACGGGACGTATTCCACACAGCCCCAAGAGCCCGCTGCCCCTCGCTAAATGGAACAACATCGTCTCCGCGCAATCATTCTGATTATGTGCAACCGCAATCTTGTTAGCGCCAAACTCTTTTGCCGTCTCATCAAACAATTGATAGCGCAGCTTACGCGCCGCCTCCTCTACAGTCAACTTATGCTGCCCGGCATACTCCAATGCCCGGCAGCGACATACTTTACAGGGAATATGCATTTCGCCACAGATTTTCTCCACAAACACTGCGTCTTTCAGGCTCTCCTCCCCGCGAATGCCATGTTCCACATGAACTACGCATAATCCAAATTTCATTTCCGCACAAAGATCATGCAGCAGCAAGAGCAGGCAGAGCGAATCCGCGCCTCCCGACACGGCTGCCAGCACAGTATCCCCCTCTTCTATCATATGGAATTCCTCTATAAATTTCCTTATTTTCTCCTGCATCTTCATCTCCTGTAAACCCGCCGTCTTGTTGCTTCCCACATTGGAATAGCCGCCAGATATTTTCCCTGTTACGGCCGCATGGGACAAGGCCTTTTATTTCTTCCAAATTCCACTCACGAGTACGGTCATGTCATCCGGCACTTTGCCGGCGGTAAATAATAAAATCCTCTCCAAAATCTGCTTGGCCATCTGTCCGGGATTATTCGTCTCAACCGTCTCTATGATTTCCCGCATAGTCTCCTCAGGCATAGGCACCTTGAGAAAATCCAGCACGCCGTCTGTCAGGAGCACGACAAACTCCCCATCTTTAAGCTGACGGCTTGTCTTATCAATCTCAATCTGGTGGAGAATTCCTGCCGGAAGGCCCGCCGAAGCAATGCACTCCACTTCCTGCTCATGCTTGATAAACGTTGCCGCCGCGCCAATTTTATAAAACTCGCACATGCCGGTGTACAAATCCATAGACGCCAGATCCACGGTAGAAAAAATCCCATCTTCACCCTGAATCACCATCGCCGAATTCATCATGCGAATTGCCGTCTCTTTCTGAAAGCCGGATTCCAAAAACTTCTCTATTAACTCTATCACCATTTCGCTTTCCTTACAAGCATTGATTCCCGAACCCATGCCGTCCGACAAGGCCATTACGCACTCCCCGCCTTCCAGATTGAGGAAAGAAAAGCTGTCGCCCGACACCTGCGCATGATCCTTAGTCAGCCTGGCCACACCCTGTAATGTATGGAATAGCGTGTCCTCCTCAAACGTGAGAAAAGACTCCTCCTTGCCAATTAGCGTATGCGTATATTTACCGGGAACCATATCGCGCTTCAAACCCTGGCTCGCCGCCTTAGCCAACTCTTTGACCGGCACGCAGTTTCCCCATTTGGACGCCGCCTTGACCTGCAAAGACATTTTACCGTTCTGTCTCTGATAAAGGTGGATTTCCCGCGTCTGGATTCCGCGCTCCTTGAGGCGGTATTTGACCGCAGACACAAGTCTTGCCTCCTGCTGGCTGATGTCCCGATACTCCCTGGCGCAATCCTCCATAATATAGGCCATAGCGTCGAGCTGTTCCGCGATAATCCCGCGATTTTCCAGCAAACGGTTATACCAGGCGAGATTGAGTTTGGCCTTCTCAAATACGCCGACGGCTTCCTCCACAATGCTGTCCGAATACGGACAGTACCCCGCCAGCTCCCGGTGCAATTCCTCCTCTGCCTGCCCGCGGTTTTCAATGGAGTGAAACAGCCGGTAGAACAACTCATACATAGGGCTTGTCTCCTCCTGCCAGCAGATCGCGCACTGCTCACAGTCCATGCAGATTTTACCGGCTATCTCCTGCTGCATCTTGCCCATCTCCTCCGGCTCAAAACTTCCTTTAAACCTTTCCATATGGGAAAATATTTTTGACAGCCCGCTAAAGGATTTGGCGTACGTCTGTAATTTTTCTCCATGCTCAGGCGTACGGGGCTCCGTGTTGCTTTTCCAGTGCAAAGGCGCCAGCCCGTCTTCCATCATGCGGTGGAGCGCAGGCGAGAGCAGCATCACCATGGCAGTCACCAGAACGGCTTCCATGATTCCCATCCATACCAGGCTGCGGTTGCCGACCTGTAACACTTCCCCCGCCGCCGTAAGCAGAAGGACACTGACCCCAGCCGCCGCTGCCCCCACATAAACACGGCAGCTCTTGTACGCCCATTCCACTAGCTTAATCACAATCCCCATAACAAGCAGCGCCATCGTATATTTTGCCATTGCCTGCACCGGCACAAACAGCGCCATGCCAAAGATACTGAATACGAGAAGCAGCGTGCGGTTGACCTCTTCCATATACGCCGCTGCAAAAAAACCGGGTATCAGCGGATAGCAGCCCACAAACTCCAACTTTGCCACGACGATTGCCAAAATATACAATATAAGTTCCTTCCATCTCGATTTATTCATCATTTCGTCCTCCTTTTTCTGCCGCTTTGTACGTGCAGGAGTTATTATAAAAAGAGAGCCTTGAAATGTTTGTCAAATCCAGGGCAGGTTTTCAAAAACTTTTAGACAAAAAGCCCCTTAAAATCGCTGCTTATGGCGATTCTAAGGGGTTTAAGCTCTTGAGGAAATTCATCTTTCATCATGCAAAGCAAATCATAGTATGCCTTAATCCTTATCCTCTTTCTCCTTAAAAATAATCTCGTTGGGATTCACCAGCCCCAACTTCGTCTTAGCTGTCTGCTCTATGTATTCTTCTGTCGTCACGTAATCCTCGTATTCTTCAAGCTCCAGATGCCGCTGCTGTTCCGATTCCAGCTGCGTCTGCAGCTCTTGTTCCTTCGCCTGGTAAGACTGCTTCCTGCCATACAGAGAAAGAATCTGTACGGACATCACACCCAGCAGCATAAGCGAAATTAAGGCAATACATAACACTGCCGACTTATTCTGCCGTCTCTTCCTTCTCATCCGCGTTCTCTGCGCGCCTGCCCTTCTTGCCTCACTACGTTTCTCCATCTAAATTCCTTTCGTCCCCTCTGGTATCCGCTATATCGCTGCATAGCTCTGTCCTATGGACGCCATGCAAAACCCCGGAACAGCCAGACGCCTAAGATTAAAGTTTACACATTCCTATTTTAACTGTTTTCCAGAGCTTTTTCAATTCTTTTTTTATAAACCGCAAAAGTTTTTTGACTTTCCTGCCTGCAAACCCCAGCGGCTTTCGGAAAAGACGGGCTGTCCATACCAGCGGCCGACTGAGTACAAACAGGATCTTTTTCAGCAAAAATACGCTTCCCGCAACAATCCACGCACTGAGCAAAAGGTTATAGAGCAGCATTCCCACAAGGACGCCTCCAATAACAAATCCTCTGATATAACCGCTATTTTCCCGGTAAAGCATGGCAAACAGCGCAAGTGCGCTGCCAATCCAAAAAAGCAAATCTTCGACGCCCACCAGCCACATTTTATGGGGCACAATTTTTCGCACGATCCGCAGCACGTCATAGATAAACAACAGCAGCGCCCCTGTCAGGAAAGCTGCCAGAAGAACATCCGCTTCTTTTATAATTTCTGCACTGACTTCCATTATTTAAACAATCTTCCTAACAAGGATTCATTTTTTTTCGAGGCTGTTTTTACATCCGAATAAGTGAAGCTGTCTATCTTTCCCTCAATGTCGATCTCCCCTTTTTCCAGTGTCAGGCGATTCACATGAAGGTCGTTACCCTTTATCATCAGCATACCCAGCTCTGTCTCTAACAAAATTTCCCCCACATCAAAGGAAAGTACATCTATGACGCCGTTCAGCACTCCGCTCTTTCGGTTGGAAATCACAATCTTATGGGCGCTTCGGGTATTCCCGGCGCCGGCTCTTTCTTCCATCCAAAAACCTCCTTCCATGTATGTCCTCTTTAAATATATGAAGGAGGCATGATTTTATTCCTACAGATAGCGGAAAAGCTCTTTGGCTTCATCTTTTTTGCTCGTATCCTGCACGGCAAGAACTTCTACCTTAACATTTTTCGTGCCAAATCCAATCTCAATAACGTCTCCGGCTTTCACATCCTGCGACGCCTTCGCTACCTTGCCATTGACCTGCACGCGGCCAGCATCACAAGCCTCGTTTGCCACGGTTCTGCGCTTAATCAGCCGAGAAACTTTTAAAAATTTATCTACTCTCATAAGTGTCCCTTTCCTATAGAAAAACAAAGCGGACTTATCTTAATAGGAAGATACTTTCACGCTTTAGCGTGACAAGGTATTTCCTATAAGATAAAAAAGGACTCTCTTGCGAAAGTCCTCTTAATGTCTCAAGTTTAACTGTGTATTAGTTAATCATATCCTTTAAAGCTTTGCCAGCCTTAAACTTAGGAGCCTTGGAAGCAGGAATCTTCATCTCTTTACCTGTCTGCGGATTTCTTCCTGTCCTGGCAGCTCTCTCAGAAACCTCAAAAGTACCAAATCCAACTAACTGGATCTTCTCGCCTTTCTTCAATTCTTCAGCTACTACATCCGTAAAAGCCTTCAATGCCTTCTCAGCGTCCTTTTTAGAAATTTCAGCCTTGTCAGCCATTGCGGCAACTAATTCTGCTTTGTTCATGACAAAATTCCTCCTCGAGATTCTTTTCTTTTAAAATAATGTTGCGGTTCAATTTCTATTAAGTAACCGTTCCCAATTTTCGCTATAATTACTCCTCAAAATTGCCTACACACATATTTATACTTGTTTTTATATGGTTTGTCAAGAATATTTCCATTTTTATGTTTATTAACAGCAGTTCAGCCATCGCCAAATTTATGGGCTGATCATACCAGCGCCCTGTGAGTATGCAAAAAGCTACAGCATTTTGTCAACCATTGCCAAAACTTCTTTGCCCAATTCCCTGGATTTCTCATCTGCATCCGCCAACGACGTTCCCTTAACGCCATAATAGAATTTCACTTTGGGCTCCGTACCGGAAGGTCTCACGCATACCCATGCCGCATCGTTGAGGTCATAGTAGAGTACGTTGGAGCTCGGAAGCCCAGTAGGCGTAACATTGCCCGACTTCATATCTTTGATATCGCCAGTTTTGTAATCCCTGGCGGAAACTACCTGGTAATCCCCAATCTGCGTCGGTGCATTCTCCCTTAACGTATTCATAATCTTCTGTATCTTCTCAAGGCCCTCAATGCCCTTTAAGGTAACCGACTGCACATCATCTTTATAGTAACCGTATCTCTCATACATGGCAATCATTGCATCCCATAAGGTCATATTCTTTGTCTTATAGAAAGCAGCCGCCTCACACAACGCCATAGACGCCACTACCGCGTCTTTATCCCGGGCATAAGTTCCAGTCAGACAGCCGTAACTCTCCTCCATACCAAAGAGATACGTTCCCTTGCCGCTCTTCTCAAATTCAAGAATTTTCTGCCCGATAAACTTAAATCCTGTCAGCACTTCCACAAGCGCAATGCCATAATATTCTGCGATTGCGTCCGCCATGTTCGTGGAGACGATGGATTTGACGAACGCTCCGTCCTCCGGCAGCCCTTTCTGCTCTTTGCGCTGGCTGATAATATAGTCGCCAATCAGGCAGCCAGACATATTTCCCGTAAGGCTGTGGTATTCCCCGGCCTTCGTGTCTTTCACATAAACGCCAAGACGGTCAGCATCCGGGTCCGTAGCGAGAATTAAATCCGCATCTACTTCTTTGCCAAGCTTTAACCCAAGTTCAAAGGCTTCCGCTGCCTCGGGGTTCGGATAGCTGACAGTCGGAAACTCGCCGTCCGGCAGCTCCTGCTCCGGCACTACATAGACATTCTCAAAACCAAGCTCCTTCAACACACGGCGTACCGGGATATTTCCAGTTCCATGCAGAGGAGAATAGACGATTTTCAACTCCTTTGCCATAGCATCAATGCAGTCCTGACGAAGCACCAGATTCTTGAGCTCCTCGATATAAGGATCGTCAATGTCCTTGCCGATCGTGACATAGAGACCATCTGCCTGGGCCTTCTCCTTGTCCATCGTCTTAACGGCCGCATAATCTGTGACCTTCTTCACCTCATCCATAATTCCTTTGTCATGAGGCGGGGTAATCTGCGCGCCGTCCTCCCAATATACTTTGTAACCATTGTATTCAGGCGGATTATGGCTGGCCGTAATATTGATGCCTGCAATACAGCCCAGCTTACGCACTGCATAAGAGAGTTCCGGCGTTGGACGCAGAGATTCAAATACATACGCCTTGATGCCGTTTGCCGCCAAGCACAACGCAGCCTCATCGGCAAATTCTGGAGACATCCTGCGCGAATCAAAAGCGATTGCCACTCCCTTTGCCTGTCCATTTACAGAAGCAATATAATTTGCCAAACCCTGCGTCGCCTTGCGCACTGTGTAAATGTTCATGCGGTTCGTTCCTGCGCCGATAACGCCTCGAAGTCCTGCCGTACCGAATTCCAAATCCATATAAAAACGTTCTTCAATCTCTTTCTCATCATCTGCAATACCCTTAAGTTCTGCCTTCGTTGCTTCATCAAAATAAGGGTTCTCCAGCCATTGGCTGTAAAGCTCTTTGTAATTCATGTTCTTCCTCCTTGCCTTTCCATAATTATCCATACAATACTTCTCTTTTATCATACTTCAACGGAGGACTTTTCTCAACTGTTTTTTGGCGTAGATTTGATATTATCTTTTACAGTTCAGCCATCGCTAATAGTATGGGTGAATCATGTATTCCCGGTTACAAGAAAAACATTAACGTATGGCGCCTTGTCTCATCATCCTCATGGTCTTCATGGTTATCATCATGATTATTGTTATTGCTGTTGTTATTGTTGTTATTGTTGCTATTGTTGTTATTGTTATTCTTGTTGGTGTTGTTATTGGTACTGTTGTTATTGGTATTACTGTTGTTATTGGTATTATTATTTCTGTTCGTGTTATTGTTGCTGTTGGTATTAGAATTATTTCCGTTTGTGTTATTGTTGCTGTTGGTATTAGAATTATTTCTGTTCGTATTATTGCCGGTATTGGTATTATTGGAATTGTTATTGCTGTTGTTATTGTTTTTTGTGCCGCTCCCGGAAGGATCCGACGTTGAGATCGTCTCTTCTTCCTCAGCTTCCTCGATTGTGCTCATCTCAATCTTAATTTTAGACGTCGCAGAATTTACAATTAATGTTCTCGTCCAGTCCACATAGCCTTCGGCTTTCGCTGTCAAGCGGTGCACGCCATAACGAACCTGTATGGTCTGCGCAGCTTCCACCTGCTCCCCATCCAAAAAAATCTGCGCGTTTTCCGGTTTCGGTTCAAACTGCATACTGCACAATTTAGGCCCATCGCCTTTGAGCTCGTCCAAATTCACCTTGACCTCGCGGTCCGCTTCCACTGTAATCTCCCGGCTGCCCCCGTAACCTTCATTCGCCACCGACAAAAGATACGTCCCCTCCGGCACCTGAATGCGCATCTGAGGCGTAATTTTCTGGGAAAGTACATTGCCAATCGTAATATATCCACCCAGGAAAAGTTCTATATTTTCCAAAGTGACAACCCCGTGGCCCGTCGTCACCTGAAGCGTATAAATCTGCTGCCCAACGCCTTTAATGCACACGGTATCCTGCTCGCTGATCTCGGACAGAGGAATCTGGCTGTCACCGTAAAATGTCAATAGATTTTTATCAAAATAATAAATACTGCTGCCTGCCGTCAGAGACTGCACGTCATGATCCAGGGTAAAATTATGCAAATCATCGTAGGAAAAAGCGTCTTTAGAGACTTGTACTGTACTCAACTTCTCATCCTGCACCTCAATCGTAACCAGCTCTCCCAAAGAAAGCTGGCTGACGGTCAGATTCTTGCCATATTTATCCTTGATATATGTGCCCCCCGTGTACTCATAAGGAACTTCCACAGTATTTTCACAGTTCCTGAGCGTCATAAGCCGGCGGTCTGTATCAATTGCAGTGACAGCATAGATTTCTTCTAAACTCTGAACCTCCTCTTCCTCTGGCTCCTCCTTGGATTCCGCTGTCTGCGGCTTTACATAGACCTCGCTTCCGTCTGTAATCCTCCGTTCTTTTTGCCCGCATCCTGCTGCCAAAAATACAAACAGCAGGAACAGCAGCGCTAACCATATATTCCTCTTTTGCAAATAAATTCCTCCTAACCGCTTTGCTTCCATCATCAGCCTACGGCAAATTCAAAAGAACCTCCAATCAGCTGCAAGAAGCTTTCCCGCGCTTCATTCTGTATAATAAGTTTCTCCAGCTTCTCCAAATTCCTTCCACACACCCATGCCTTGCTGCTGTTAAAATAATGATTGGCAATTTTCCAAAACTTCTCTGGATAAGCAAGGCGGATATAGAGCTGCGCCATCTCCGCGTGGCTTAATTTCCTGACATTATTATATGTCTTTAACAAGTCCATGCCAAGCCCCATATTCCAGTTATGTTTTTCCAGAATCTTGCGCATAAAATTCCCCAGGTCTGCAACCTGCACATCATAGGAAGCTTTCTCAAAATTAAGCACTGCAACGCCATGGCGCAGAAAAAGCACATTATGCTGATTATAGTCCCCATGGCAGATTCCATAAATGTCCCCCTGCGCCTCTCGGTCCTGGTTATCCTCCATAATCCTCCTTTGCAGCGAAACAACATCTAAGGCTTCACGGTAAAACAAGTCAAAACTGCGCAGAAATTCCATTTCAAAATCATTTTTCTTCTTGCGTGCGGAAATGTAATTTCTGACCTTCTTTAATTCCCTGGCATGCCTTTCATTTTCCAAAAGCAGGCTGTCATCCCGAATCTGCAAATAGTCCGGTATCTCATCGGGAAATTCCCGCAAAATACTATGTATGCTGGCCAGATGACGAATAGCGCGCAGAATATCCTCACGGCTCTTGGTATCGCACTCCCTGCCGTCGAACCAGTCGCGCATCATATAGGCAGCGCCGTCTATATCCCTGGCAAGCGTCTTTCCTTCCTTCGTCTGCACAATACAGTCCACACGTTCCTGCCCATGCCCAGCTAAAAATTGCAGCAGCCGGTAAAGAAAATCTGCCCTGCCCTCCGAACCCCTGTATTCCTTTAATATTTTCAGCCCTTCACTGGTATCACAAATCAGCGCTCCTCTTCCTTTGGAAGTCTGCTTTACCTCAAACGGATACTGCTCCAGAATCAGATTTTCTCGATTATACACATAAACCCCTCCACCACGATATTCACAAATTCATTTCTTGTGTCTTTCTATCATATGTGAAGAGGTTCCAATCTATTCAGACTTTTGCGCTGTTTTCACCAGATTTTTTAAAATCTCCGGCGTATTATCTTGTGGACATTCCAGTACATGCAACAGCAAATATTCCAGCATATTGCCAATCTCTCTGCCCGGCTTCATACCAAGCGCAATCAGATCCCTGCCGCCGACCGCCAGTTCTCTGAGCGTCAGGCATTGACGCTTTGCCATAATTTCTTCATAAAGTTCCTCGTAACGGCAAATCTGGGCAAGCTTCTGCTCACGCCCATAGCTGCTTTTAGCCATCGTATCGGCACGCCCCACCTCAAACAACGCGGGGTACTGTCTAAGTCCCACACGGTGGATTGCCCGGCGTACGGACGTTTCCTGTAAATCAGGCATACTGTCATGCCAAACGATGAGCGCCGATACCCTGGCAATCGTATCGTTATCAAATTTCAGACGACGCAGGATCGCGTTTGCCATTTCAGCTCCTGCTTTGGCATGTCCATAAAAGTGATAAACGCCCTTTTCATCCACTTTCTTGCAGACAGGTTTACCCACATCATGCAAAAGCATCGTCAGACGCAGTACTTTATCGCTGCGGATATTTCGCATTGCGGCAATCGTATGTTCCCCCACATTATAACAATGATAGGGATTATTCTGCGGCGTCTCCATCATGCGGTCAAATTCAGGGAAGAAAACCTTACTCATTCCAGTCTCATAGACCGTACGCATTTCCTCCGGGTGCTCCGAGACGACAAGCTTCACAAGCTCCGTCTGAATGCGCTCCGCACTGATTCCCGCAAGGTTCGGGGCAAGTTCGGTAATGGCAGCCCTGGTTCTCTCTTCCATAACAAATCCGAGCTGTGCTGCAAAACGCACGGCGCGCATCATGCGCAGAGCGTCTTCCGTGAAACGGTCTATGGGATTGCCTACACAGCGGATCACGCGCTGCTCAAGGTCCCGGATTCCCCCAAAAATGTCGACAAGTCCCTGCGCTTCATTATACGCCATGGCATTAATGGTAAAATCCCTGCGCTTTAAGTCCTCCTCCAGACTGGAAGTAAAAGTCACCTCTTTGGGGTGTCTGCTGTCTTCATATTCACCGTCAATACGGTAAGTCGTGACCTCAAATCCCTCTTTTCCCTCCATGACAGTTACTGTGCCATGTTGGATTCCAGTGTCAACAGTCCTTGGGAACAATTCTTTGACCTGATAGGGAGAAGCCGACGTGGTGATGTCCCAATCTCCCGGCGTCCGCCCCAGCACAGAATCCCGTACGCAGCCTCCGACCGCATACGCTTCATACCCTGCCTGCATCAGCGTATCTATGATATATTTCACTTTTTCCGGCAATGATATAATTACTGACACAGCCCCGCAACCACCTGATTGATTACTTTACCATCCGCCTTGCCCTTCAACTCGGCCATGACCGCTTTCATAATCTGGCCTTTGTTCTTGGTGGCGACAACCTCCGCAAATTTCTCTTTGATATAGGCCTCAACTTCCTCAGCAGACATCATTTCCGGTGCATACGCTTTCATCACATCATGGCGGAAACGGTATTCCTCTAATAAGTCTGCACGCTCCGCGGGACAAGTATCAATCTGCTCCTTAACCGTCTTTAGCTCTTTTAAAACCACGCGGTCCACCAGGCTTTCCGGGATATCCTCCCTGCATCCTTCATCTATCGCCGCCTTTTTGACTGCCGACACCAATGCGGAAATAGCGTCCTTGCGCGCTTTGTCCTTTGCCTTCATAGCTGCAATCATATCCTGCTGCAATGTCTTAATATCCATGTTCCAATCCTCCTTCATATCTATAACACGCGCCGCAACATAACTATGCTGCGGCATATCTTGTTGTCATATTCTTCCATAATTATATTTCTATATTAAAGCACGCGCCGCACCGTTACTATATTGCGGTATGTAGCGCTGTCATAGGCAACGATTCCATAAGCCGTTCCTTTGGCGTGGACAATCTGCCCATTTCCCATATAAATCGCCACATGGCCGGCGTAACAGATTAAATCTCCTGCCTTGGCGTTGGCGTAGCTGACTTCCTTGCCCACAGAACGCTGGGAGTAGGAATAGCTGGGAATACTGATGCCAAAATGCGCATACACATAACTCGTAAATCCACTGCAATCAGCGCCAGTATTAGGATCTTTGCCGCCCCACACATAGGGGTTGCCCACAAAGTTCAAAGCGTACTGCACAACCGCGCTGCCGCTGACGCCGGTAGAATATCCCGGATCCTGATTGCCTCCGCCGCCGCTATTTCCGTCGCCCCGTTCTGTGTTACTGCCTGTGCTCCCGCTGCCTGTGCTCCCACCGCCTGTGCTTCCACCGCCGCTGTTGCCATTACTACTGTTCAAACGTTGCTGGCGTTCTCTCTCCTGGCGTTCTCTTTCCTGACGCTCACGCTCCGCTTGTTCTCTTTGCTGGCGCTCGCGTTCTATGCGCTCATTTTCCTGAGCAATAATCACGTTCTGTGCATTGATGGTATCCTGGTATTGCGCCGCCAGAGTTTGTGCCGCCGCCAACATCTCGCCAAAATTAGCTACCTCGCCCTGTTTTTTGGCAATCGTGGTGCGGTAGTTTTCTTCCGCCACCTGGAATTCCTGCTGCTTCTGCTCCAAAGCGGCAATTTCCTGCTTCTGCTGCTCGGTCAGCGCAGCCACCTGCTCTTTGGTGTTCTTATATTCTGTCAGCAGATTCCGGTCATAATCATATACCTGGTTGACATACTCTACGCGGTTCAAAAGCTCGGCGATGCTCTTCGATTCGAGAATACTGGTGAGCATGGCGCTGTCGCCCTTCTCATACATAAAGCGAATCCTCAGCTTCATCGACTCATACTGATTCTTTTCATCTTTCCTGGCCTGCTCTAACTGCTCCTCGGTCTGCGCCAGTTCATCCTGCTTAATAGCCAGCTCCTCCTCCAGCGTGGAAAGCTTCAAAATCACATCTACAAGCTCCGCGTCCAGAGCGTCTATCTCCGCCTGTAACTGCGACTGTTCCCGCTCTATACTGTTAATCTCATTCTGTTTCGATTTCAGATTATCTTCCGCTTCCTGTTTCTTATTCTCCGCATCGGACTTCTTGTCCGCCAAAGCAACTGTAAACTGTGATATCCCCATCACCAGTACCAACAACACTGCTATCAGTTTTCTTGATTTCATATCCGTCTCCTTTCCAATGCGCTCTCAGCATGTACCATTTTATTCGATAAATATTGTTATTATGCCATACGATCTCATACAACGTGATTATAACACCATATTCCGCTGATGGCAACAAAGGAAAAAACTTTCCGGCATGAGTGGAAACCCATGCCGGAAAGCCGTATTTTCTGAACGAGACTGTTATTTCTTTACTGTTATAGTAAGTTTCGCGCTCTTCTTGCCGCATTTGACGGTGATGGCAGCTTTGCCTTTCTTCTTTGCCTTAATAACGCCAAATTTATCTACGGAAGCCACGCTGCTCTTAGAACTCTTATACGTCACGGCGTCCGTTGTCTTGCTCGTCATGGACTTAATCGCCACCGTATAAGTCTTGCCCTTCTTCAAAGTCTTCTTTGTCGCCTTGAGCTTGAGCTTCGTATTCTTCACAGCTTTTTTCAGTACCTTAACGGTAATCGTTGCTTTCTTACGCTTATTGGCCTTTGATTTTACAGTAATCTTCGCCGTGCCGGCTTTCTTTGCCTTGACAAGGCCTTTTTTGCTGACTGTGGCGACGCTCTTCTTAGAGGTGCCCCACTCCACAGCCTTGCTGAATTTACCGGTTCCTGTCACAGCAGCAGACAAGGTTACCTTTCCGCCCTTTTTCAGATAGACGGTCTTGACGCCCGGTTTCTGATTCGCAGCCTTGACCGTCACCTTCTTTATCGTAGGCTTAGGCGCCGGATTCTGCGTGCCTGGATTTCCTGGCTTGCCTGGGTCGGGTTTTCCCGGATCAGGGTTTTCTGTAACTGGCGGCGTCTCAATGTCGCCGTCTGAAAATATGCCTGACCCTGCCGGCGCATTGGGGTCCGGCTGTGGAAATTCTGCCGGTTTCTCAACAGCAGCGGCAGCTATTGCCATCACTTCCTTTTCTTCAAGCGTATCATTGTAAATTTTCACTTCATCCAAAGAACCTTTAAAATAGGCATCCCATGCATTGACGCCAAAGTAAATTGCCGCGTTGCTCTGTCCCATAACATTAGAAGCGATAGAGCCATCTCCTTTCAGTTCCCCGTTCACATAGAGTTTGGCCTTATTGCCGCTGACCGTCAGCGTGACAAGCTGCCACTTATCTTTCTCATAGGAGACCGTACCCGCATCATCTATAAAGCTGCCATTGGCCCTCGACCAGATGGCTCTGCCAAACGTCAGGTTCAGCCAGTATTCCGGGCTGAACGTACCTGCTGCAAGGGTCGGGTCAACATTCCCCCCAAGCGTTTCCGGTTTCATCCAGTAGGAAATAGAATAATTCTCGCCGATTCCGGCCGCATCGCAGAGTTTCAAACCATAAGTCCCTGGCAGAGAAATGGCTTTCCCGCCCCCCGGGCCATCCACATATTGGTACGTAGGATTGGCAACGGCAGTCGGTGTAAACGCCTTTTCCACGGCAATTGCATCATCCGTCTGCCCCTCAAAGCCAAAGGATTTGAACACTTGTGAAGTAATATCCGCCTCACTGTAATCCTTCTTGATAATAACTGTGTAAGTTACGCGCGGTTTGCGGTCTGCGGAGTAGACGCAGAGAGAAACCCTGGTATAAATGCCCTTTAAGGGAATTGTCAGCTTGCGTGAGATATCGGCAATTTTACCATCCACGGTGACAAATCCCTGGGTATCCTGCGTTGCAATTGACACCTCTGCGTATTCGGACGCAGAGGGCGCTGCAACCTCAAACGTATGGCCGCTCTTTGCCGCTTCTGTGCCGTTGACCTTCAGGGAAGTAATATCATTCTTTGTACCAGGAGTGCCCGGCGTCTGGCCGCCGGAGGAAGGCGGCGTATTCAGATAGAAGTCCGCGCTCGCATCGCAGTCTGCCGATGCTTTTACCACAAGGCTGCCGTTATCCATACACAGATAAGAGCCCGGCTTGGCAACGCTCTCAAAAGAAACGGCTTTCGCGGAATCTTTCAGCCCCTTCACCGTGCGGAAAGTCTGCGCCTTGCCCATCGCCTCGTCAAACGTCGTCTTTTCGCTCGGATTACCTCCGGGCTTCGTAAATCCATTTTTTATAAAACCGTCGCTGTAATTCCAGTCATGCGCCAATGTAACCGTATTATTGTCGTTCACTGTCAGATACAGGCCCGGCTTATTTTCTGATTGGATGGAGACATAAGATTTCTTGGATGGATCTGCCTTGCCGTCCGTAATTACCCAGCTTGCATCAAGTTTCTGAGGCTGATAATACGCGCCGACCCCTACGTCCATATAAGGATACGCGCTGTCTGCGCCTGAATTCACATAATTCTCATGAGAAATAACCGCTCCGGTATTGCTGAACAGATAATAAGGTTTGTCCCCGGTTATACCAATCGCTGTCTCCGGAATCTCCTGCACGCTTCCGTCTTTATTGAAATGCATTTCCGTAATACACGCCGTACGCCGAAATCCGCTTCCGCCGCGCACAGAACCGTTATGATAAATAAAATACGTCTTTCCTTTAAAGTCGAACACCGCCATATGATTCGTATTGGAGGTTGCAGTCGGGGGCATCAAAACCTTACCTTCCGTAAACGTACCGTCCATCAAATCATCAATCGTAGCGTACGCCATCTGTTCCCTCCAGTCATAAGCATAGAAGAAATAGTAAGGCCCCGTCGGATCTCCGTTCGCATCTTTGCGCCGGTATATCCAGGGCGCCTCTGTAAACACCCCGAGATTGGCCGTGTTTTTCTCCAGCACGTCTGCCGTCGCGGAAGTCGCGCCCTGGGCCTGGATGCCGAAGGTAATCTTTCCATCTCCATTCGTGTCCTGAATAGAAATCATATCATCATTTAATTCGCAGACAAATGCTTTGCCGTTCCCCCAGGAGAGATAACGGTGCTCCACACCGTCTACCGTCTCCACCCATACCGTGGGGTCGATATCATTCCAATCGCTGCTTTGGCTCGTGGTAAACGTTCCCTTAACTAACGGCTGTCCCAGATCCACATAGTGAAGGTTTTCCGGATGCCTGTTGGGAATATTCTTGGCTGCGCAGTAATCCGCTTTCGCCTGCTCGTTGGACCAGCCGAGCGGCGTATCGGCAACTGCCACGCCGATGGACTGCTTTCCGGCAGAAGTACTGTCCCAGGTGCAGTTGTAAAAATAATAAAACGTTTTCTCAAGCGCAGAGTCATAATGAGAGGTAATCTGCCCCGCCCAGGCGTCCGTACCGGTATTGGCCCAGGTGATGGATTCCTTGTCGGCGCTCATAATAACGCCCTCATACTTCCAGTTCTTCAAGTCTTTTGTGGTGTAACACTGCCACTCAAACATGTAATACCCATCCTGAACCTTATTCCCTTTGCTGTCCACCTGCGAAAGATCAATGGGAATATCGCGCCCCGTATAGAGATAGACAGTATCGCCCTCCACCATCACAGATGGATCCCCGCCATACAGAACGTCGCCATTCGGGTAACTTGAGAGAATCGGATTCGACACTTCCGTCCTGTCGAGAATAATCTCCTGAGGCGCCGTCTCCGCCGCTTGGGCTTCACTTGCCGGTATCACGGCGTCCGTAACTGTTGTCACCATGACAGCGGCGGCAAGTAATGCCGCTAAAAATTTTTTCTTTACCATTGCTTTTCCTTCCCTTTCCATTCAAAACACATACAAAAAGTTAATTGGTATACTCATCTTATAACAGAATAACGAAAAAAGCAAGGCAAAGCGCCCTGTTTTTGGTATTTTTATATAAATATTGCTGCCATTCACACATCAGCGCAAATGGAGAGCATCACACGCCTGCACGACGATTTCTCCATTTGCGCTGATAAAAGAAATGAAAAATTTCCACATTTTTACTGTCCGGGCATTACCCGACCGTCTTAATAATCAATATTTTATCCCCGGCTTTAATCTGCTCCGAAGAAAGCTGGTTCGTCTTCACAATCTCAGAGATTGTCGTGAAATTCTCTTTGGCAATGTCCCACAATTGATCCCCCTCTTTGGCAATATAACCGATAATCCCAGGACTTTCCTGCAATTCCTCCATATTCAGCGGTTCCTGCTCCACCTCTGTAATCTTGTTGATTTTCTGCTGCTCGAAGACAATGCAGTTTAAGTTGAGCGCTGCCTTTACCTCCACCTGGCTGCTGTCCGTCATGACGGTGGTGAGCTGGTCGACGCCCGCCTGCAAATGGAAACGGCAGCCCTCATGGATGCCTGGCGCCTCAATCAGATAATGGAAGGGCAGAATGTCTTTGACCGAGGCAACCGGCATACGGTCGTCGGCAGTCACATAGAGGATTGTCACTTGCAGCGTTCCCTCTACCTGAATGCCGTCTTCCACGATTTCCGCCTGTTCAGCCACGGCATACCCTTCGCTGGCACAAATTTGCAGCATTGGCTCCTGATTTCCATCAATGCTGATTTTATCCGAAATTTTGCATTTAGAATCATTGTGGATGAGCAATTTCTCAAAAACCGCCTCCTGGTACATGGGCGTCCATTTCTCGTTTACGACATAGAGGTCGGCTACCACCCGGGTTTCCTCCTCCTTAAAAATCTTAATGTCAAGGTCCAGCACCAGTTCTAAGTGGAGCATTCTCTCTTCTCCATCATAATCCGGCTTTACTTCCAGCTCTATGGCGGCAACGTCATACGTTACGTCGGCAATCATATCCTCGCCGCATCCGCTGCAATCAATGACCCCGGTAAACGGCAGCGCCGTCTCCATCCACTGTAAATGTTCTTCCTCATCCTCCCCCTCGTAGAGCGCAAAGACCAATGCTTCTCCCTTAATATTCAATTTCTGATCCACAAGACGCGTTTCCACGCCGCGAAGCTGTACGCTTTTCCACAACATCTGCCGGATATTCGGCTTATTGGAGGGCAGCAGAATTTCCTCCTTGAAACGGAAGGTATCTTTTTTAGACAAGAACAGCTCCATCGCGGACAAAGTCTGCTCTAAGAGCTGCACGCCCTCCTCCTGGCCCACGCCGGTGATAAGCTCCTCATCGTAAATTTCATCAATCACTGCATGTAAGGTCACTAACGCCTTAACGCTCAGTTTGCGGGAATTGATGATACCAATCGAGAGATCTTCCATCTCCCACTTCAATTTGGCGGTGTCATATTCGTTGGCGCCGTCTATAGCAAGGCTCTCCTGAAAGGGAATCTCACCGCTCATGGTGTTAATCTTACCATCCTCCTGGTCGCTGCGGTACAGCAGGGAAAACTTCAGCACGCCCTTGAGCCACACATGGTCCTGGGTGATGGTCGTCTCATCCAGCTTCAATTCCCCTTTGTCCTGTATGATTCTTATCAAATCCGGCTTCATATCCGGCACATTGAAATCGTCGTCAAGCGTAATCTGCGTCACAGCTTTTCCTTTTTCCCGATTCATATGTACATATTTTTTCGCTAAATCCAAAATAAAAACACTCCTATCTGAATATTGGTACATTCTATTCAGAATCGGAGTGTTTTATTCCGTTTGGCTTAACACAATTTCATTCTAATATCTCTTGTCAATATATCTGCATAGCTGAAGGAGAGAAGCTGCGGTGGTTTCTTCTCATCTTCATCAATTAAAATGGTGAATACGGAAGGGTACGCTCCCTGAATTACGCCTTCTTGAATGTCAACTCTGTTACGCCCTCTATCTAATTGTATCATAACCCGATTGCCCAACTGCCCTAACACAGATGCGCGGACTTTATCAATATCTGCCTGTCGTACTGCCACTCTTTCCACCTCATTTCACTCGTTGAGAAAAGCTTGCAGGCTTTCCCTTTGCCAACTCGCATCTTCATTTAGTATATCACTGCACTAAAGTTTTGTCAAAAAGAAATCTTTGTCCCGCGCTTCAACCCCTTGGATTTCAGCAGCTTTCGGTATGCTTTGAGCCTGCGTTTCGGCGCCTTAACTACGGCTTTTGCATGGATATTTTTCAGCGCATTTTTACCTACCGTTTTGAGTTTGGTGGTCTTAATCGTTATTTTCTTTAATTTTTTGCAGTTATAAAATGCTTTCGCGCCGATTCCCGTAACATTGCCGCCAACTGTCACAGCAGAAACTTTGGGACAGCCCTGGCACGCCGCGCTGCCTATGGACGTAACTTTGAAATTCTTTCCGCCAATCTTCACGGTGGCAGCCACATTAATTTTTTTCAGTTTTTTCTTCACCGCATTGCTCTTGATGCCGGCAAGCGCCACGCATCCCTTGCCGTTGGTTTTAGCGTCGGTAATCTTGTATTTGTAATTACCGACTGTATAGACTTTATTTTTCTTGACGGTAATCGTAAATTCTTTCTGCGCTGTGCCCTCATAATCGCCTTTTCCGCGAACTACCGCCAGAGCCTTGCCGATATTAATGTTGTTCTTATAAGTTACCGTGTAATCCCTGTCTTTCACGAGCTTCCTGCCATTGCAGACCACGGTGGGCGCAGGCTTCCATGCCCGCCCCGTATAAATCTGTGATGGGATTGACAAGATATGCGCGCCCTTGATCACCGTTTTCGCGGCAGGAGGCGGATTCTTACTCTCCTCCTCCAGCCTCTTATACTCCGCTTCCGCCTCTTCCAGAATTGCCAGAAGTTCCGCGGGCACCAGAGCTTTCTGTTCGTCTGTCAGAGAGTTATACAGATTCCGCGCTTCCTCGAGCTTCTGTCTGCACGCATCTGTCAACGTTACCTTGCCGATGTCCTTCAATGTGCCAATAGCTGCCCCGGTATTGCCGATTGCCTTGACAACGCCTTCAAATGCAGGCTTTCGGCTCAAATCATCGCGGAACAGCAGACATTGTTCGCCGGGACGCCACGACAAGCCGTCTGTAAGCCCCCAGAACGTTAAACTGGTAATATTCGCTCCATCCCTCTTTTCTTTTAATAAAGCTTCCATAAATTTCTGGTAATAAGCCCCCTGGGATTCTTCTGTATCGCCCACAGCCATGCCGATATCCAGCTCCGTCACATGGATTTGCAGCCCCAGTTCGTCCCGGAACTTCCTCACCGTTGTCATGTAACCGCTGTCCCCTTCCAGTGGACGCGCCGTATCAATATGGCTCTGCATACCCACGCCGTCAATGTTCCCGGCTTCCTTTACAGGCTTTAACAATGATATAATTCCTTCACGCTTGGCTGGGAAATATTCATTGTAGTCATTGTAAAACAATTGAATGTCTTCCCCCTGATACTGTTTTGTGTATTTGCGCGCGTATGCAAACGCTTTCTGCACAAAGTCCTCCCCGATCGTCTGATACCAGAGGCTGTCCTCCTGGCGCATGGGCGCCGGCCCCGCCCCGAAATAATCCGCCACCGCCTCGTTTACCACATCCCAGGCATAGATTACACCGGGATAATTGGTCTGCGTCCAGGCGATGACTTCTTTAATATAATTCTCCATCCGCGTGAGCATCAAATCTCTGTCCGCGCGTTTTCCACTGGTATCATAATTCTCATAGAAAAACCAATCCGGCGTCTGGGAATGCCAGACGAGCACATGGCCGCGCACGGCAATTCCATGCTGTTTTGCATATTCCAGTCCGGTTTTGTATGCGTTAAAATTAAGAGCCACATGCTCTTTGTATTCGCTTAAATTACTTTTACTTGCCGCCTCATCCATGATATAAGCAGGCTTCATCTCGTTTTCCATTGTCATGCTATTACACTGCCGGCTGAAAAGCCGGCTGTACTCCGGCGTATTCAAAACAGCATCCGGCACGGCAAGGCCAATGCGGAACTGGTCTTTGTACAATTCCTTCAAAGAAGGGTACTCGCCGGTATCGCAAAATGGAATCAGAGACGCCTTGACATCGTCCACATAGATATCCATTAAATCCTCTTCTGCCGAAGGCTCCGCCGTCCATGACGTCTCAAAATACAAGATGGCGTCCGACAAGCTGACGCCGCTGGGAACAGCCAGGCTGCCTGTAATTTTCCCCCACTCGCCGCGTGTAAGTTCGCTGCCGCCTAAGCCATAATATTTGCCGCCGCAAGACATGGTCGTTTGAATTGTCTTATTCTGAGGGCCGTTTGCATACCTTGCGTAAGCGGAAACAGTCAGGTAATAACCATTTCTAAGCTTATCCCCGATTTGCAGTTTCGCCCCGGAGGAAGTCGCCGCCCTGCCGGAAATTTTCATGCAATAATTCCCACTCCTCGGATTGTCCGTCTCCACAGACAGCTTCGCTCCATCCTTGGCAAGCCATCCGCCGACGGTCCCGGACTCAAACCCCTCTTCGCACAGCGTTGTCTCCGCCGCGGATTCTTGCAAAGAAGATACTTCTGCCGCAAGTTCTGCCGGTGAAGCGGCCTCTGCCACGCTCTCACCAAATCCCTGAAAGAACAAACAGCCGGCCAGAATCAATGATGCGGCTCTCTTAACAAACTTATTCCTTTTTCCTATCATACCAATATCCTTTCTCAAAACGCCTTCCGCCATGAAAACCAATATCTAAAGGTGGCCAAATTGCTCTAAACATCAATTCCCATGGCTTTACGCGTTTTGCCCTTCCATTTCTATCATAACAAAAATCAATTGAAATTGCACGTTTTTTTTACACTTTTCCTAAAACAGATGGGAATACTCCTTGCTGTCATTAGGAATATGTGCTAATATAAACTTACGATTTTTAATGAATGGAAAGGAGAAAGACTATGAAAAAAGTGATTGCAGGCGCCTTGGCCGCAGTTATGGCATTGTCGCTGTTTACCGCTGACGTACCGGCTGTAAACGCGGCTGCCATAGACGGTGCAAAGGCGGCGGCCGGAACGGAAATTACGCTTCCGAAGAGCAAAGGGAACCCGATTAGCGGGTTTGACGAGAACGGAAACACGATTTATGCGGGGGACCCCGGCGTCTTAGTGGACGGCGATACGGTTTACCTCTATCTGGGGCATGATAACACCACCAATGGAGGCGGTTACAGTATGCCGGACTGGTTCTGCTATTCCTCCAAAGACCTGGAGACCTGGAACTACCACGGCGTCGTTGCCTCCGCCGATAAGAGCTATATCCCCTGGGCCGGCGGCAATGAAGCTTGGGCCGGACAGGTGATGAAACACCGCGACCCCGAAATGAACAAAGATTACTATTATTTTTATTACTGTTCTAATGGGATCAAACATATCGGCGTCGGCGTTGCGGACACGCCTACCGGATGGTCCAGCGCCGAAGCCAAGGCAGCTTACTGCCAGGCAAAAGGAATTGCCGACAAAAATCCTGCTTCCAAATACTTTGTAGACATCGGCGTACCGCTTGTACAGAATAACGTCACCTGGCCGTTTGGACATAACCACGACGATATTGACCCCACGGCATGGGTGGAGACGGATGAGAACGGCGTGGAACACCGCTACATCGCCTGGGGCAACACCTTCTGCTTTATCGCTGAACTGAACGAAGACATGATCAGCATTAAGGATAAGGATAACAACGGCCTGATTACCATGAAAACGACACGCAGCCTTTTAACAAGAAACGGCTCGGTTTCTACCAGCTATACAAGAGGAACTTCTACTACCCAGCTTGTAGACGTGCCATATGGCTATCCGGAAACCGTAACTTATAATGATTTGAGCGGTACTCATACGATTGATAAAGGCGCTGAATTCCCCAATGGTGATATTATATGCTCCAAATTCCGTACATTCAACACGCATAATTACGAAGGCGACACCCCCTATACGGAATACGGCGTTGCCAACGACAATGACGGCGGAAGCATGCAGGGTCTTTTGAAATACGATGAAGACTATATGTTAAACGGCCTCTACACATGGATGGAAAAAGATGGCGCAATGGTTCCCAATTACCATTTCTTTACCGAGGCTCCATTCCTTTACCGCCGCCAGGATGAGAACGGTAAGCCTTACGGCAAATACTATCTCTTCTTCGCCGTAGACTGGAGAGAACAGCTGGCCTACGCAACCTGCGACGACTTGAATGAGGCAGACTGGGAATTCCAGGACGTGTTGCTTGACTGGAACCCGACCGGCGACACACGCCATCCTTCGGTATTTGATTTCAAGGGGAAAACATATTTGATCGACCACAACGGCAGTCTTCCCTGGGGATTCGGAAAACGCCGCGTAGCCTATATTGAGGAAATCAATTTTGATGAAAACGGACTGGTGAAGCCGGTTCAGGATACGGCCACCGGATTGACCGGTACGACAAGCTGGATTAGCGATTCCGCCGGAAATAACATTACCCATGAGGATTTCCTGACGCCAAGAGGAGACGGCGGTTATCCCTTTACACCTGGAAAGAAGACAGCCAAGCTCGTGGGCATGACGGCAACCTCTAACGAGGGGGACTCCAAATGGGAAATTGTTGCCGGAAAAGCCGATCCGGCCGCAGCTTCTTACGTTTCGATTGAATCCTGGAACCGCCCGGGCCTTTACTTACAGGTTACCGGCACAGACGTAGTCCTTGCCCAGCATGCAACTGACAGCAATTCTTTATCCACCGATAACAGTGTTGCCGCGTCAATGACCTTTAAGACCGTTGCCGGGCTGAACGGCAAAGAGGGTACGGTATCGTTTGAGAGCGTATCGTCGCCGGGCATGTACCTGACAAGCGCGAACAGTGACTTATCTCTAACCGACGGCGCGGACAAAGAGGGCTGCTCGTTCACAGTTAAGAACCGGAACGCTTTGAAATCCATCTCCGTCCAGAAAACAAAAACGGTTTACAAAAAAGGCGAAACGCTGAACACCAACGATATTACTGTGACTGCCAACCGTCAGGACGGCGTTACCGAAAATATCACAGATTTCCAGGTTGACACCCAGGGAATCGACATGAATACTTATGGTAAGAAGACCATCAAGGTTACTTACCAGGAAGATAACTTTATCCGCACCGCTGATGTGGAAATTGCCGTGGCCCAGATATCCCTGAAATCTACATTATCTTTGAAGAAGGGCAAAAGCCAGACGTTGACGGCTACGGTTAATCCCGCCGGCTTAAAAGTTCAGTGGTCTTCCGACAAAACAAGCGTTGCTACCGTAGATCAGAACGGTAAAGTAACCGGAAAGGCCAACGGTACTGCCAACATCACAGCAAAAGCAGGCTCCGTTACCGCCAGATGCAAAGTAACCGTCACCACAGACGTCTCTTCCGTAAAACTGGATAAGACAAAACTCACCATGAAAGTCGGTGAGAAGAAGAAATTGAAAGCAACCGTATCACCGTCGACCGCCTCCAACAAAACTATTACATGGGGCACAAGCGATAAAAAGAAAGCGACAGTGTCAAAAGGTACGGTTACAGCCAAAAAGGCAGGAACCGTAAAGATTACGGCAAAAGCAGGTTCTAAGAAAGCAACCTGCACGGTTACCATCAAGAAGGTTCCGGCTAAGAGCGTGAAGCTGAACAAAAAAAGCATTTCCTTAAAACGCGGCAAGTCCTATAAATTAAAGGCTACCATGAAGCCTAAGAATTCAACGGACACGCTCACCTGGAAGACCTCTAACAAGAAGATTGCCACCGTAAAGAACGGCAAAGTGACTGGAAAGTCCGCTGGTTCTGCAAAGATTACAGTCAAGACCTCCAGCGGCAAGAAAGCCGTTTGTAACGTAAAGATCAAATAATTAATAAATCAATGAAATACCGAAAGGCGCTTACCCGTGTCTTTCGGTATTTTTTATCTTATTTAGGAAGGTCCTTGCCATATAAAAGCGAGAATATTTGAGGCTGAAAATTCTCCGTCGCCTTTACATACAAACAAATGTTTGCTATAATATACTTAATAACGCAGTGGAATTGATTTTGATAACAGGCACTAGGAGGCTCCGAAATGTCGGAACGGTTAATTTTTCATATAGATGTGAACTCTGCCTATCTGTCCTGGTCGGCAGCGGAAAAACTGAAGCAGGGCAGCAATCTTGACTTGCGGGAAATCCCTTCCATTATCGGCGGCGATATGGCAAGCCGCCATGGCGTCGTGCTCGCAAAGTCCATCCCGGCCAAAGCATTCGGGATTACCACTGGGGAACCAGTCGCCCATGCGCTGCAAAAATGCCCGCGCCTGGTCTTAGAACCGCCCAACCACAAATTATACGCGCAGTACAGCCAACGTCTGATGGCGCTGCTCATAGATTTCTGCCCTCTGATAGAACAGGTGAGCATTGATGAATGTTACATGGATTTCACAGAATACAGACACCGCTACAGCGCTCCCACTGCGGCGGCAGAACAAATCAAAGATACGGTAAAGAATACGCTGGGATTTACGGTAAACATCGGCATTTCCTCCAACAAACTGCTGGCTAAGATGGCGTCCGATTTCCAGAAGCCAGACAAGGTGCACACTTTATTTCCAGAAGAAATCGAAGCCAAGATGTGGCCTCTGCCCGTGCGCGAGCTTTTCATGGTGGGGAGGGCCTCCGCCGCCACCTTGGAGAAGTTAGAAATCCTCACCATCGGAGACCTGGCCCGTATGGACCCCCGCATCTTAGAGAGCCACATGAAGAAGCACGGAAGGCTGATTTGGGAGTTTGCCAACGGCATAGATCACGCGCCCGTGCAGACGGAAGACAGCGAACTCAAAGGCGTCGGCAACCGCACCACGCTAGCCCAAAACGCTGAGACCTCCGAGGACGCCAAACGGACCCTGCACGCCCTATGCCGGCAGGTCTCTTCCCGCTTACGGAAATATGGGCAGTACGCCGGCATGGTGAGCACGGAAATCCGTTATGCTTCCTTTACCGAAGTCTCCCACCAGAGACAGCTTACAGCAGCCACTGCCGACGCGGAGACGCTTTACCACAACGCCTGCCTGCTCTTCGACGAACTGTGGAACGGCGAACCCATCCGTCTGCTAGGCGTGCGCACCTCCAAGCTCACAGACACGCCGCAGCCTGTGCAGATGACGGTATTTGACTATACCGCAAACTGACTGTTGTAGAGCTCCGAATAGAAGCCTCCCTGTTTCAGCAATTCCTCGTGATTTCCCTGCTCTAAGATATGCCCGTCTTTCATCACCAGAATAATATCCGCCTCCTGGATGGTGGACAGTCTGTGCGCGACAATGAAACTGGTACGCCCTTCCATCATTTTGGCAAAGGCATTCTGGATTTTCATTTCCGTCCTGGTGTCAATAGAGGAAGTCGCTTCATCTAAGATGAGCATCGGCGGCAGACAGAGCATCACCCGGGCAATGCAAAGAAGCTGTTTCTGCCCCACAGAGAGACTTCCGCCCTCCTCGCCAATCACCGTGTCATAGCCGTTCGGCAGACGTTTGATAAAGCTATGGGCATGCGCCGCCTTTGCAGCTGCCAGTACTTCTTCTTCTGTGGCGTCCGGCTTGCCCATCATCAGATTTTCCCGAATAGTCCCAGCTTTCAGCCACGTCTCCTGCAACACCATGCCGTAGCTCTCTCTGAGGCTCCTTCGCGTGACCGCGCGAATATCTTTTCCTTCCACTTGAATGCTCCCGCCGTCCACATCATAAAAACGCATCAAAAGATTGATAATCGTCGTCTTTCCGCAGCCGGTCGGCCCTACGATAGCCACTCTCTGTCCCGGCTGCACATTGAGATTAAAGTCCTCAATCAATTTCTGCTCCGGCGCATAAGAGAAATACACATGCTCTAGCTGCACATTCCCTTTCACATCTTGCAAAATCCCCGCATCTTCGGGCTCCGGCGTCTGCGGCTCTTCATCAATCAATGCAAAGATGCGCTCCGCACAGGCAAGGGCATTTTGCAGCTCCGTCACCACGCCGGAAATCTCATTGAAGGGTTTCGTGTACTGGTTGGCATAGCTGAGGAAACAGGATAGCTGCCCGACCGTAAGCGCGCCGTTCCCCGACATGGCAAGAAACGCACCTACGAGCGCAACCCCGGTATATACCAGGCTGTTGACAAAACGCGTACCCGGATTTGTCAGGGAGGAGAAAAACGTCGCCCGCAAGGAAGCCTTTTCCAGCCTGGCGTTAATTTCGTCAAATTTGTCCAATACATCCTCTTCTTTGGAAAACGCCTGCACCACTTTCTGGTTCTCAATCATTTCATTAATCAATGACGTCTGCTCCCCACGCGTCGTCGATTGCAGCATGAACATGGAAAATGTCCGGCGTGCGATAAAGCTTGCCACGAACAGAGAAACCGGCGTCACCAGCACCACTACCAACGTAATCTTGACATTGATGCTCAACATAAACAACAATGTGCCCAGGATCGTCACCACGCCGGTAAATAATTGCGAAAATCCCATCAAAAGCCCGTCGGCAAACTGGTCGACATCCGCAATCACACGGCTCACCAGCTCTCCATGGGAATGCGCATCGATAAATTTGAGAGGCAAAATTTCCATCTTGGCAAAAGCCTCCCGGCGCACATCCTGTACCACCTCGTAAGTAATCTTGTTGTTACAGACATTCATCAGCCATTGCGCAAGCGCAGTTACCGCAATGATTGCCCCCATTTTGCCAAGCAGCCCCATAATTACTGCAAACTCCACCTGGCCGAACCCCAAAATATGGTCGATGACCTCGCCGGTCAGCACCGGAAAATACAGCGTGGACGCCACCGTCGCTACTGCAAACAGCAGGGACAGTATGAGAAAAATTCGATAAGATTTAATATATTTCAATACTTTCTTCAAGGTTTGAAGTTGACTTTTTTTCTTTTTCATCGCTTACCTCCAGAGGTACCATTCGTTTTGTCAATCACGTTCCCATTGCCAGACTTAGGAAACGGCCGCATTACTTTTTTTATACTGGGAATCGTAGATTTCCCGGTAAACCGCACAATCACAAAGCAGCTTTTCATGCGTGCCCATGCCTGCAATCTCTCCATCGTCGAGAACGATAATCTTATCGGCATGCTGGATGGAGGAAGTACGCTGGGAAACGATAAACACCGTGGGCTTCTCTTTCATCCCGCGGATTGCCAAGCGCAGCCTGGCGTCCGTAGCATAATCGAGCGCCGACGCGCTGTCATCCAAAATCAAAATCTCCGGCTTGCGCACCAGCGCACGGGCAATCGTCAAACGCTGCCGCTGCCCGCCGGAAAAATTCTTGCCTCCCTGCTCCACAGGCGCGTCAAGCTTACCGGCTTTGCCCTCCACGACTTCTCTCGCCTGCGCCGTCTGCAACGCTTCGTAGAGTTCTTCATCCGTAGCATCGGCCTTGCCCCAGCGCAAATTTTCACGGATTGTACCCGCAAACAACACGGATTTCTGCATGACAATGCCTACTTTCTGCCGCAGCTCTTCCAGAGAATATTCCCGGACATCCCGCCCCGCCACAAGCACCTTGCCGCGCGTCGCATCATAAAACCTGGGAATCAGGTGCACAAGCGAGGTTTTCCCCGAACCAGTACCGCCAATCACACCTACGGTCTCGCCTTTTTTCACAGAAAAATCAATGTCAGACAGGCTCTCCGCCCCGGCTTCCTGATACGTCAGCCCCACATGTTCAAACTGTACCATGATATTGCCGTCATCTGGCTTCTCAAACGAAGGACTCTTCTGTTCTCCCTCCCGGAAGGAAGCGGAAGCGTCCACCGGCATCGTGCTCTCCATGTCCAAAACAGAAGATACGCGATTTCCACAGGCAACTGCTTTGTTAATTGTGATAATCAGATTCGCCAGCTTAATGAGTTCTACGAGAATCTGCGACATATAATTTACCAGCGCCACCACTTCCCCCTGCGTGAGATTACCGACATCTACCTGAACTGCCCCCGTATAGAGCAGGACAATCGTTGCCGCATTGATAATCACATAAGTGACAGGATTTAAAAACGCGCTGATTTTGCCTACATGCGTCTGCATAGCGGTGAGATTCTCCAACCCTTCCTCGAAACGGTTCTTTTCCTCCTCCTCTTTATGGAACGCGCGGATTACCCTGGCGCCGGTCAAGTTCTCCCTGGTAATTCCCAGCACTCTATCCAGCCTTTCCTGCACCTTGCGGTACAGCGGAATACTGGCCGCCATCACACCAAATACTACCAGCGATAATAAAGGGATTGTCACCACAAAAATCAGGGCTGACTTGCCATCAATCGTAAAAGCCATCACCATCGCCCCCAACACGATAAAGGGGGAGCGAAGGAACAGGCGCAGCACCATATTGACCCCCGACTGCACCTGGTTAATATCGCTCGTCATGCGGGTAATCAGCGTGGCCGTCCCTGCCTTATCAATCTCCGAAAAAGAAAAACTCTGGATATGCGCAAACAGCGCATGCCGCACCTTCGTGCCAAAACCTGCCGCCGCCTTAGCTGCAAAATACTGCGCCGTCACGGAACTGACGAGCCCCAGGAGCCCTAAAGCTACCATAATAAAGCACATACGTACGATATAATGTCCATCACCCTTGGCGATGCCCACATCAATAATTGCCGACACAACCAATGGTATAATCAATTCAAACGACGCTTCTAACATTTTAAACAAGGGCGCCAATATACATTCCTTTTTGTAATTATTCAAAAAAACAAGTAATTTTTTCATAACCAGTCCCTTCACTTTATTGATATATGATTTAATTTTTTATCTATTGTTTCTCTATCATGATTATTTGTTAATGGCAAACATTTTGCATTTTGTAATTTCTATTGTGCCTAAAGGTCTTACCGCTTATTCATCTCCCCACCTGTTCCATCTCTGTGATTTTTCTTAAGTGTCGAATTAATATAGATGATAATAATCCTATTAGCACACCCGCGGCAGTTCCAGATAAAATCAGCACTGGCAGATAATACAAGAGACTTGCAGTCTCCACAACCAAAATAGCGACTAATATCTGTCCTACATTGTGGAAAACGCCGCCCAACACACTGACCCCAGTGACAGAAAACAGCTTACACCGTTTCGCGACAATCATTATAGCAAGACTTAATATTCCACCTGCAAGGCTATATATCATGCTTGCCGGGTTGCCAAATGTCAGCCCTGTAAGTAAAATCCGCACAAGCGACAAGGGAAACGCCCACGAAGCGCCCATCGTATATAAGGCTACAATACTGACAAGATTTGCCAGCCCCAGCTTTATCCCCGGTATACCCAGGTTGATGGGCAAAAGAAACTCAATATAAGAAAATACGAACGCCAACGCTGTGAACATTCCCAAATACGCCGTTTTCTTTGCCATTTTTGTCCTCCACTCTACAATCTCTCACACAATTGCAAATCTCCCGCCAGCTGCCATGTCGATCCTCATCATTCTTTGACCCTCACCGTCACACCCCGCTACCTCGTACCAGCGTCTATCCCAAGGTCTTCTCCATTCTCTATCTCCACCACCAACCGGTTCGGGAGGCACACCAAACTTTCACCCTGCCCGCGCACCGGACGGTGATTGACACAAATCTTATCCGGGCAGGAAGCCTCTGTGATTTCAGCCTTTCCATCACGAATCTGTAATATATTATAACTGCCGTCCTCCTGACGAATTTCCACCACCGTTTCCTCTGATAAAGAATAGCGGCCCCGCTCTTTGCCATCTAAAAGGACAACCGCCTGCGGCTCTTTCGTCGTAAAACGCGCATAAAGGGACATCCCCACAAAGGCGGCCAGGGCAAGCCCCAGCAAAACTGCCAGCAATTTAAGATCATTTTTCTTCATAGACTTTAAACCCGCTGGAATAACGGATTTCACCATCCTTTCCTACCCACATTGCCTCTACGCCCTCCATATTGTCTACCAGGGAAACGCCCTGCGCATACTCCATATTAAACAGAGATGTCGACAACGCATCGGCAACGCCGGAATCCTCTGCCTGTACCGACACGGAGGCAAAATATTGCGGCGGCATATTGGTCTCAGGGTCAATAATATGACAATACCGCTCCCCATCCACCTCATAATACCGCTGATAGTCGCCGCTTGTGACAAGACATCCATCCGAAAGCCCGACTGCCGCCAGGTACGGTTTCTCGCTGTCAAGCGTCGGATTTTCTATCCCTACACGCCAGGGCGTCCCATCTGCCCGCTCCCCTACTGCACATACATTTCCACCTACGGAAATCAACGCATGTTTCAGGCCAATTTCTCTGGCATACGCTGCAAGTTTTTGTACGGCATACCCCTTGCCGATACTCCCCACATCCAAAGACATCTGCGCGTCGGCAAGATAAACGGTGGAGGACTGCTCATCGAGTATTACCTTTTCTATATCTATATGCGCGGCGCGCGCCTCAAGCTCCGCCTGCGGCGGCAGCTTTGCCTGGAGCGGGTTCCGCAATCCTTCCTCACGGTATTCATGCCACAGAGAGAGCACGCTGCCGTACGCAATATGCAGCCTGCCCTCAGTCTTATCATACATTTCCTTCCCGAACTTGAGCAAATCGAAGATTTCCGCATCCACTTTTACAGCTTCCACCCCGGCATTATCGTTGATTGTCTTGAGATTGTTGACACCGTCATATGTGTGGTAAATATCGTAAAGCTGATGGTAATACACAAGTTTAGCCTGAAGCAGTTCAAGCTTTTCTGAGAAATCCTGCTGGCTGTCGGCATACCCGGTAATCATCGTCACCGTATCAAAACAGTCAAAAAACTGTCCCTCATACCGCTGTGGATTCTGATCCCGGTATTGCATACAGACGAGTCCTGCAAACACAATTACCACTGCCACAAGGATTCCTGCCCGGCATATTTTTTTCATCCTTCTACACCTTAACTCTCTAAGATATAAAAGAGGGTATGGAAACGATATTTCTCCGTCTCTCATACCCTCTCCCAATTACAATATCCGGTTAAAACCGGCTAAATTCTGCAAGTCAGATTTCTCACGGTTCTTCCTTATCTGCATTATCATCGGCTGCATCATCCGTTGCAGCTTGGTCTGCTGCATTATCAGTCTCTCCGTCCGCTGCTGCGTCTGCCTCATTATCTGCCGCTTCGTCCGCTGCTGCGTCTGCCTCATTATCAGTCGCATCATCCGCTGCTGCGTCTGCCTCATTATCAGTCGCTTCGTCTTGCGCCTCCTCTGTCTCGGTTGCCTTTATGGAAAACAGCTCATCAAATTTAACCTTCGCCCACTCTTCCTCGTTGAGTTCAAATTTTACGTTTTCCTTATATCCGTCGCAAACCTCTGTGTAATGCTCATTCTTACGCGTAGTAACAATGGATTTCTTCTTAGTCTCCGTTGCTTCCTTGTCAAATGTGCTGTCCATACGCACCACATAGTAGTTATCGTCTGTCGTAATTACCTTGCTGATCTTGCCTTCAGACAATTTCTTAGCCGCCTCAATAACTGCGTCATCTAAGGTATAGCTCTCATCTTTATCGCCAAAGGAAGCCTCCGATACCGTATAGCCTGCGCTTTCTGCCGCCGCCTTGAAATCATCCTTGGCTGATTTACGGAAATCCTCTACCTGTTTCTTAATGTTTTCTTTCTCTTCCTCTGTATATTCTACAGTCTTCCCTTCTTCATCCGTGGTCGATTTGCACGCTACCTGCACATAACTGATTGTCTTCTGCGCAGCTTCCTCGTCAGACACTTCTGTGTCCACTTCCGCATGGATTGCAGTGCGCATCTTAGCCTGGATCGTGGACAGGCGCAGCATCTCTTTTACATATTCTTTCGTTGCTCCCAGCTGCTTCAACGCCTTCTTGGAATTATCCTCCATAAACTTGTCAGCAGCTTCGTCCATGGCTGTCAGCTCTTCGTCCGTAACCTCAACTTTATAGTCCGCCATGTGCTTTTCCAGCAAATAAAATTCCTCTATGCTGTCGGCAACATTCTTCTTCACAGAGGTCTCGGCATCCGTGCCCTGTTCAAACAGCTCCTGGCTCCAGGTATCCGTCTGCCCGCCAAACATAGAAGAAAACTGCCCATCGTAAATTGCCTGCTGATAGCGGGCCATAAAATTCATAAATCCTAAAGAAATCTCCTGCCCATCCAGCGTTGCACCAACCTTATTTGCATCAATACTATTGCCGCATCCGGTCAATGCGGACACTCCCAATACCGCAGCCATGAGCAGCGGCAGTAATTTTCTCACTTTCATAATATCCTCCTGTGCGTATCTTTAATTTTCCCCGCGGGGCGCTCGTCGCAAGGCAGTTCGCCTCCCCTGCCGGCCGCCGCGGCAAAACTTTCGCCTGTTTTTCCGGCGCATTTAATAGTATTATAGTTCTTTTTTTTTGTGCTAGCAACTGTTTTTCTCGGATTTCACAGATTTTTCGCAACTATTTTCATCTACCAAAAGCTCTCTGGTATCATTCAGTATCATCTCCACCTGTTCCAAAATCCCCAGCGCCTTGAGGCGGGTATTATTATCTTTGCTATACTCAAAATACGGCGTCTTCATATCCCGCACAAATGTAAGCGCGCCCTCGTATTTCTCCGCCATCTGCATAATATTTGCCGGATTTATCTTCGCCTGATAATAAAATGCAAATTTTATTTTATCCCTATTCTCTTTAATTTCAGTGTAATAGCAGTCATGGGCTTTCGCTCTCAACTGTGCGATTGCCAGAAGGTTCTCCACTGACCTCGGCGGTTCCCCAAAACGGTCAATCAACTCTTCCATCATCTCCTCGCTCTCTTCTCTGTCCGCAATGACGGCAATCCGCTTATAAATATCCAGTTTCTGAAATTCATTGGGAATGTACGTTGGCGGAATGAAGGCATTCACATTCAGCTCAAGCGTCGTCTCAAACTGTTCCTCTGTCTTCTCCCCTTTGAGGTTCTTCACCGCCTCATTGAGCATCTTACAATAGAGATCATAGCCCACCGCCTCCATATGGCCATGCTGCCTTGCGCCCAGCAGATTTCCCGCTCCCCGGATTTCCAAATCCCGCATAGCAATCTTGAAGCCGCTGCCCAACTCTGTGAATTCCCGGATTGCCGACAAGCGTTTCTCCGCCACTTCTTTCAGCATCTTATTTCTGCGGTACATCAAAAACGCATAGGCGGTACGGTTGGAACGCCCCACCCTGCCGCGAAGCTGATAGAGCTGGGACAATCCCATATTGTCGGCGTCATGGATTATCATTGTGTTTACATTAGAAATGTCAAGCCCGGTCTCAATGATGGTGGTGCTCACCAATACGTCGATCTCCCCATTGATAAACTGATACATAATATTCTCAAGCTCCCGCTCCTTCATCTGCCCATGGGCAAAGGCCACGTTTGCCTCCGGCACCAGCTCCGCAATCTTAGAGGTAACTTCGACAATCTGATTGACGCGGTTAAACACATAGAAAACCTGTCCGCCCCGCGCAAGTTCACGGTTCACCGCCTCGCGCACAATTTCCTCATTGTACTCCATCACATAGGTCTGGATTGGCAGGCGGTCCATCGGCGGCTCTTCGAGAACGCTCATATCACGAATGCCAATCAAACTCATATGCAGCGTCCTGGGAATCGGGGTCGCCGTCAGGGTCAGCACATCCACATCCTTTTTCATCTGCTTTATCTTTTCCTTATGCGCCACGCCAAACCGCTGTTCCTCATCTATGATCAGCAAGCCCAAATCTTTGAATTCCACATCTTTAGATAAAATCCGGTGCGTGCCAACCACAATATCAGCCATGCCGCGCTTTAAGTCCGCCACAGTCTGTTTCATCTGGGCGTTTGTGCAGAAACGGCACATCAAATCCACCCGCACCGGAAAATCCTTCATCCGCTGGGCAAACGTATTATAGTGCTGCTGCGCCAAAATTGTCGTCGGCACCAGATACGCCACCTGTTTTCCCTCCTGCACCGCCTTAAAAGCGGCACGAATGGCAATTTCTGTCTTGCCATATCCCACGTCCCCGCAGATCAGGCGATCCATAATTTTCTTGCTCTCCATATCCCGCTTCGTAGCCTCAATTGCCAAAGCCTGGTCCTCTGTCTCTTCAAAAGGAAACAGCTCTTCAAACTCTTTCTGCCACACGGTATCTGGTCCGTAAACGAATCCTTCCGTCTGCTGTCTGGCCGCATAAAGCTCCACAAGCTCTTTGGCGATCTCATTTACCGCGCCTCGGACACGATTTTTAGTCTTTTTCCACTCCTGTCCGTCCAAGCGATTAATCCTGGGCTTTTTAGCCTCGGCTCCGGCATACTTCTGAATGGCTTCCAGCTGTGTGGCAAGAACATACAAAGTACTGCCCTTGTCATATTCAATCTTCACATAGTCTTTGGCCGTCTTCTCAATCTCAATCTTCTCAATACCGCGGTAAACACCTACGCCGTACTGCTCATGCACAACATAATCTCCCACGCTCAAATCCGTAAAGCTCTGAATCTTCTCGCCCTCATAGATCTTACGTTTCTTCTTGCGTTTCTTCTCTCCTCCGAAAATATCGCTCTCCGTAATCACCACAAACTTGATATCCGGGTACTCAAAGCCCTTTTTCAATTTGCCGTAGGCAACCATCACCTCCCCGGCCTGAAGCGAATGATCGTAACCCTCGCTGTAAAAAGAACTGAGACCTTCCGCCTGCAAATCTTCTGCCAGATTCTTAGCCCTTGTGGGCGAACCCGACAAAAGAATTACTTGATACTTTTTCCTGCGATACTGCTGCAAATCTTTCACCAACAGTTCAAAACTGCGGTTATAGGGGTTGACCGTTCTTGTCGTTATATTATATCTTGTTTTTATATCCATTTCATTTGCTTTTAAATCCAGGGTTGTCAAAGCCACACATTTCTGACGCTGCATTTTGGCCAAAATTTCTTCCCCAGCGTACAAGGCGTTCATCTGTCCCGGTAAAATATAGCCTTTTTGCAGACGGTGCTGCATGCTCTCGGCAAACTCCTGCCCCAATACCCGCCCTTTTTCCGCAATCCTGGCAGGCTCATCCAAAAATACAACTGTTTTTTCCCTATCAAAATAGTCCAAAAATGATACCGTTTCCTCCGCAAAATAAGCCAGATAGCTGTCCAATCCGCTGCTCTGCCCAAGTTCTGCGACCTCTTCTGCCAACGCTTCCACCGACGTTTTCAGGCGATGCGCCTCCTCCGTCTTCATCTCCTCCCGCAAGGATGCATACAGCCGTTCTTTCTCCTGCTCTATCTTTGCCAGCCCTCGGTTTATGCGCTCCTCAGACAGCACAACCTCGCTTGCCGGATAGATACGCACAAGTTGCAAATTTTCTATTGACCTCTGGCTCTCCGCATCAAAGCTGCGAATTGAGTCGATCTCATCTCCCCACAGCTCAATACGATAGGGGTTCTCCTCCGTCAGCGGAAAGATATCGAGGATTCCGCCCCGAATGGCAAACTGCCCGGCGCCCTCCACCTGATAATTGCGCTCATAGCCCATGCGCACCAGCTCTTCCTTCGCTTCCTCCATATCCAGCGTATCAGCGACAGTGAATTCCAAAATAAATCTACTGATTTCCGCAAGCGGCAGTACCCGGTCCATCAAGGCGTCAAACGTCGTGACGACTGTGACGCGTTCCCGCTCAACCAGGGATTTGACTGCCGTAAGCCGCTCTGCGGTCAGCAGATTTCCCCTGATATCCGACTGATAAAACAACACGTCCTTGGCCGGATAATAGACCACATCCCTGTCAAAAAAGCGGTAAGCGTCATAAAGCTCCCGTGCTTTCTGTTCTTGAAAGGTGACAATTATGCCGCTGTTCTCCCCTCCCAGAAGACTATACATGAAATGAGGCTTCTGAGTGTCAATACACCCGGAAACCTGCATAATCCCTTTCTCTTTTGTTAATCTTATTTTTAATTTGTTATATTCTTCGAGCCTTTCCAGGGGCTCTGTAAAACTTTTCATTTTCCCTCCTACTTAGGCATTGCCCATTTTATGATGTTTATTCGTTTATGCCATGTTCTGCAATACCGTTCGCACGGTCACACCAAAACGTTCCAAAGTATCTTTTAATTAAACTGATTCATGGCCTGTTCAGTCTTCCCCTGAACCATCAAACCAATTGCCGTGCATGCATGATCAAAGGCTTCCTTCAACAGAATCCGTTCCTTTCTCGGTGGACAGCGCAATACATAGTCTGCAAGATCCCAGTCTTGCGGCTTCTCACCTACACCGACTTTCACCCGCTGGAATTCCTGAGTCTTCGCATGGCTAATAACGCTCTTAACGCCATTATGCCCCCCTGCGCTGCCCTTCATGCGGATGCGCAGCCTGCCAGGCTCTAAGCTGACGTCATCATAAACGACAATCAACTGTGATTGCGGCTCCAACTTATAAAAATTGAGAATGGCGCCAATACTCTCCCCGCTCAAATTCATGAACGTCTGCGGCTTCACAAGAAGTACCTTCTGCCCCTCTATGAGTCCCGTGCCGCATAAAGCTTGATGTTTCTTATCCTTGACCCGGATATTGTATCTGTCCGCCAGCATATCAATCACCTCAAAACCGACATTGTGGCGCGTACCTTTATATTTGGACGTAGGATTTCCCAGCCCGGCAATTACAATCATGGTTTATTTCTCCTTTTCTATATGTAACTTTACGTTTTTGCACTTTTTATAGCCAATATTTATAGCGCCAAAAAGCCTTACCGCTAACTCTATATTAAAGACCAAAATAGATCAGAACCAATGCGCCCAGGAAAATACGATACCAGCCGAATACTTTAAAATCATGTTTCCTAATATAGCCCATCAGAAAACGTATCACTACCACTGACACAAGAAAAGAAACAACCATACCTACCAACAAAATAGCGAGCTCAAGACTGGTAAATGCAAAACCAAACTTCAAAAGTTTTAAAAGGCTTGCGCCAAACATCACCGGGATTGCCAGGTAAAATGTAAATTCTGCCGCCACAGTCCGTGAAACACCAATCATTAACGCCCCGATAATCGTGGCGCCGGAACGTGACGTCCCTGGAAATACCGCCGCCAATAGCTGAAAGAGTCCGATAATAAAAGCCACCTGCCAGGTAAGCTCTCTCGTATGACAAATCACCGGCTTGTTATGTTTATTCTTATTCTCAACAATTATAAAAATAATACCCACGGCAATCAACATAACCGCGACAACCCAGAAATTGTACAAATGTTCATCCAGCCAGTCTCCGAACACAACGCCTACAATACCCGCTGGAATACAGGCAACCAGAATCTTGCCCCACAACTCCATAATATTCCAGTCAACGACCCTTGCCTTTTCAAAACGAAACGGGAATATTTTCTTCCAGAACATCAATACCACCGCCAGTATAGCCCCCAGCTGCACGACCACCAAAAACATATTCCAAAACTCCTGCGAAACATTCATCGGCATAATTTTTTCCAGCAAAATCATGTGTCCCGTACTGCTCACCGGCAGCCACTCTGTAACCCCCTCCACAATCCCATATATGGCGGCTTTCAAAATCTCCAACATAACCTTTCATCCTTTCTATATAGCGGCAAAAGCCGTTCGCTGTCTCCATACAGTCCATTTCAACATTTCCCACTTACAGAGAGACTTTTCGCACCTTTGTGTTACAAAGCCTTACCCGCGGAAATAGAAAAACAACTTCTTTTTAGTATATCACATTGCAGTCGATTTTAGGAATAAATATCCCTGAATTTTATAAATTTTTACAACTACTTGTTACGGTTTTATAAAGTCTTCTTCTGCAATTTCTTAATAATCAATGAATTTTTCATTTACCATTGACTTTTTCCAGACATTTCCTTTTAATTAAATTAGATGTTAAGGAAAAGGAGTGAATTTTATGAAAACAAAACCAATGTACAGACCACATGCCACTTGGGGCACACCATTACAAAAACAACGTCACCCAGGGAAGTATCTACTCACTTTTCTTCTGCTTGCGCTTGTTTCCCTCAGTATACCTCAGAACGCATCTGCCGCCGGCAAACCAGCCAAAATTACCGGTTTAAAATGTGGAGTTACCACCCAAAAAAGCATCAATATCTCCTGGGCTTCACAAAACGGAGTGTCCGGCTACCAGGTTTACCGCGCTTCCTCATACGATGGCCCCTATAAAAAAATCAAGACTGTCGCTGCCGGCAACCACGCTTTCTGCAATATGAAACTCCAGGGCGGCAGAGAATATTATTACCGTGTCCGCGCTTACAGAGGTTCCTCTGTAGGAAAATTCTCAAAAATCCTCACAGCGCGCACCAGATGCGCTGCCCGTGCTGCAACCGTCCGTGTATCGTCAAATGTACGCAAACATGCCGGCACCAATCATTCTGCGATCGCTACACTCTCTCCCGGCGCCAAGGTTACCGTCAGCTGTACCACCAGCACTAAGTCCGGCACACCCTGGAGTCGCGTTTCCTTCTATATTAATGGCAAAAAGAAACACGGCTATATCAGAAGCGATCTTCTGACCACCGGCAAGACAAAACAGAGCACCGGCTCCGTAACTGCTAATTGGCTCAATCTCCGCTCATCTGCCAGCGCCAAGAGCAAGCTCATCACTTCCCTCCCCAAAGGCACAAAAGTCACGATTCTGAGCCAGACTACCGGTGCAGACAGGCAGAAATGGTATCATATCAGCGTAAAGCGAAACGGAAGAACCTTGAAAGGATATGTTTCTGCAAGGTACGTACGGGTTTCTTAATTGTCATGGACAAGTCCACGTGGAAACGAAAAAGGCTTTACACATGTTCCGTTGTAACGAATGTGCAAGCTTTTCCAAAACAAAGAACAGCTGGCAAACGCTAAAGAAGCGTTGCCGGCTGTTCTTTTATCCGGGCTATGTACAGAAGCAGGCGAACACTGCGCCCCCTGTCCACCGCCTTTTTTATTTTATGCCCTGGGGCTCCCCATAATGCCATCCGGCATGTCCGGAGTTATCGCTTTATACTTCTGTTTCAATTTCTGACTGATACTTCTCCAGAATAATCTGCTGTATATTGTCTCGTGTCTGAGAATTGATGGGATGAGCGATATCACGGTATTCCCCATCCGCCGCTCTTCTGCTGGGCATCGCGATAAAGAGACCTTTTTCGCCCTCGATCACTTTGATATCATGTACCACAAACTCGTCATCAATGGTAATGGAGACCACAGCCCGCATTTTTCCTTCTTTCTCTACTTTACGGATTCTAACATCTGTTATCTTCATAAATCTCCGCCCCCTTTGCAATTCCTATTTTTCCTCAGCACTTTGCCTATAAAATCCGTGCCAGCTCGATTAAGCCACCTTATTTTGACTGACTGAACGAGCAGATTATATCACATATCTCTCATTGTGCTCAAAGACAACCTTGATTCCGTCGCCCCCACTGAAAAACGTGTTTGCACGCAGCGTATCACGGCTCTCAACAATGCAATTCTCAATATGCGTATTGTCACCGATATATACATCATTCAAAATAATAGAATTCTTAATTACACAATTCTTACCGACAAAAACTTTCTTAAAGAGAACTGAATTTTCTACCTTACTGTTAATGATACAGCCGCTTGACACCAGACTATTGCGCACATCGGAGCCGACGTTGTATTTCGCAGGCGGAAGGTCGTCTACCTTGGAATAAATCTTAGGCTCGTCTCGGAAATATTTTCTTACCTCCGGCTTCAGGAAATCCATGTTCGTCTGATAATAAGACTCCACCGTAGAAATGTTATTCCAATATTCCTCGATTTTATAGCCGTAGATGCGCTTCATGTTCTTGTAACGGATTAAAATATCATTGACAAAGTCATAGCGGTTCTCCTCTGCGGAGCGCTCTAACATCTCAATCAGCTGCCTTCTACGGATTACATAAATACCGGCTGAAATCGTGTTGGACTGTGCAATCATCGGCTTCTCCTCAAACTCCACAATCCTTGAGTCCTCATTCATCCTTACCACGCCAAAGCGGCTGACATCCTCTTCCATCGGCATATCCTTACATACGATTGTGATATCTGCCTTTTTCTCGATATGGAATTCCAATACCTTATTGTAATCCATCTTATAGACACAATCACCCGATGCAATAATTACATAAGGCTCATGGCTGCGCTTGAGGAAATCAATGTTTCTTAACATTGCGTCTGCCGTACCGCGATACCACCACGCATTGTCGGAAGTAACGGTAGGATTAAATACATACAAACCTCCCTGTTTTCTTCCGAAGTCCCACCATTTAGAAGAACTCAAATGCTCATTCAGGCTTCTCGCATTATACTGGGTCAGCACTGCCACCCTCTGAATATGTGAATTGCTCATGTTGCTGAGTGCAAAATCTATACAGCGGTAACTCCCGCCTACCGGCATAGCTGCAATCGCCCTCTTATTGGAAAGCTCCTGCATCCTGCTGTTATTTCCGCCTGCTAATATAATTCCTAATGCCTTCATAGTATGTCACCTGCCTTAATGATTGATTCGCCTCCTGCCAAAAGGCCTTCTGGATAATCCTCTTTTGTTGTCTTACCGGCAATTGCAGTATTCTTGCCCACCTTAACGCCTGACGGCACCACAGAGTTCTCACCAATGGTTACCAAACCAAACGAATAAACACTCTTATTCAGTTTGTTCTCAGCCGGCTCGCCCACGCCAAGTTCCACATTGTTGCCGATGGACACATTCTCCGCTACAATAGCTTTGTCAATTGTAACATTATCGCCAATCACGGTATCCTGCATAATAATCGAATCCCGCACCACCGTATTCTTACCAATTACAACGCCTGCGCCAATGACGGAACCGTATACCTGTCCATATATTTCAGAACCTTCTCCAATAATACACCGCTCTGTCACAGCATCCGCTGAAATGTACTGCGGCTCGATTGTGTCACTGTTTGTGTAGATTTTCCAGTATTCCTCATAAAGATTGAACTCCGGAATCAAATCAATCAGCTCCATATTTGCTTCCCAGTAAGAGCCAAGTGTTCCTACGTCCTTCCAATATCCGTTGTATTCATAAGCAAACAGCCGTCTGCCATTCTCCCGGCAATAAGGAATGATATGTTTGCCAAAGTCACAATTGCTCTGCTCTGACATAGTTACTAAAGCCTCCCTCAGGACACTCCAGTTAAAAATGTAGATACCCATGGACGCCAAATTGCTCCTGGGGTTGGCCGGTTTCTCCTCAAACTCAGTAATCTGTTTGTTCTCATCTGTGATAACCAGCCCGAAACGGCTTGCCTCCTCCCACGGTACCGGCATTGCGGCAATCGTTACATCCGCATTGTTTTCCTTGTGGAAATCCAGCATTACTTCATAATTCATTTTGTAGATATGGTCACCAGATAGAATCAGAACATACTCCGGCTGATAACTATCAATGTAGTTCAGGTTCTGGTAAATAGCATTCGCCGTACCACTATACCACTCACTGTTATCGCTCTTCTCATATGGAGGCAATACAGTCACCCCTCCATGATTACGATCCAGATCCCACGGAATACCGATACCGATATGGGTATTTAACCGCAACGGCTGATACTGTGTCAGCACTCCTACCGTATCTATCCCTGAATTCACACAGTTGCTCAACGGAAAATCAATAATTCGGTACTTGCCACCAAATGCTACTGCCGGTTTCGCAACATCAGAAGTCAGAACTCCAAGTCTGCTCCCTTGACCGCCTGCCAAAAGCATGGCTATCATTTCTTTACGAATCATGTCTCTCACCTCTCGTCAATATATTTCATATTACTAAGTGTTCATATTATACCACAAAAGATTAATTTAGTACACATATTTCACAATTTTTTTGCCGAAATTTTCATAATTTTGTGTATTTGCACAAGAATATTTCCCAAAAATTTACAGTATGCGTAATGATATATAGCATAAATGCTTAATTTTCACACGTAAGACGCTATCATACAATTATATTCTACGGGGCTGTCGCACTAATATATTTATTCGTTCAAAAGGTCTTGCCGCTTATGCGCCAAAGACAGAATGCACAAAAATTACTCTGGGAAGCTAGCTTCCGAAGATATTTTTTGTTCATGTTGTTTACATTGCTCTGCAATATAAACCTTTTGAACGAATCTAAAACTTGTAATTTATGTTAGTGCGGCAACCCTCAAGTTCATACGATTCTACACTACACACATTCTATACTCCTCGATTTTCGGTTTGCAAAATGCCCACTGTTGGTATAAAATATAAGTAATTATTCTATTAGAAAATTGGGCAGGTAAAATATATGTACAAAATTAATTTTAAAGAACCTATTCATCTCCATTTCATTGGTATCGGCGGTATCAGCATGAGCGGCCTCGCTGAAATTTTACTAAAAGAGGGCTTTCGCATCTCAGGCTCCGATTCCAAGGAATCAGCTTTAACTGTAAAGCTGACGGAACTTGGCGCAGAAATATATTACGGCCAGCGCGCCTCCAACATCAAGGAGAACATAGAGGCCGTTGTATACACAGCCGCCATCCATCCAGGCAACCCCGAACTGAAAGCCGCTTTGGAGAGACGGCTCCCTACTTTGACCCGCGCCGAGCTTTTGGGACAGATTATGGAGAACTACGCACAATCCATCGCAGTTTCAGGAACCCATGGTAAGACGACCACCACCTCCATGATTGCAAATATCCTGTTAGAAGCATGCTGCGATCCCACGATATCTGTCGGCGGCATTCTAAAGTCCATCAGCGGCAACATCCATGTCGGCAATTCAGAGGTCTTCCTCACAGAAGCCTGCGAGTATACGAACAGCTTCCTTAATTTCTATCCGAAATATGCCCTTATATTAAATATAGAAGAAGACCATATGGATTTCTTCAAAGATTTGGCTGACATCCGCCATTCTTTCCGCCGGTTTTCCGAGAATGTCCTCCCGCAAGGCGCTATCATTATTAATGGTGAAATTGAAAACTACCGGGAAATCACCGACGGTTTAGACTGCCAGGTTATCACTTATGGACTTGACGCCTCTGATTCATATTATGCAGATAATATCACTTTTAATACAAGCGGTTATGGAAACTTCACCCTGATGCACGGAGAGGATAAGCTCGGTAAGATATCTATGAATGTGCCGGGCCGGCATAACGTAAGCAATGCTGTTGCAGCCTGCGCGCTTGCCCTGGAAATGAATATTTCCTTTGTCAGCATCCAGGCCGCTCTCGCACAATTTGGCGGCACAGCAAGACGTTTTGAATACAAGGGACTTCTTGGCGGGATCACCATTGTAGACGATTATGCACATCACCCCACTGAGATTGCCGCAACATTGACTTCAGCAAAGAATTGTAAACAGGAACGCATTGTCTGTGTCTTCCAGCCCCACACCTACACCAGGACCAAGGCATTTCTGAAAGAATTTGCCGAAGCTCTGTCACTGGCCGACCTTGTTGTGCTTGCCGACATTTATGCTGCCCGTGAGCAGAACACCATCGGCATCAGTTCTTTAGACCTGCTAAAAGAGTTACAAAATTTGGGCAAAGAATGTTATTATTTTCCATCATTTGACGAAATTGAAAACTTTTTATTAAAAAACTGTATCAACGGCGATTTGTTGATAACTATGGGCGCCGGAGATATTGTGCAAGTAGGAGAACACCTTTTAGGCAAATAATTATCCACATTATCCACATTGCAATTGGGGAAAAGTCCCTTTTGGCAATGTGGATTTTTATGTTTACATAAATTATCCACCAAGAGTTTTTTATACTCCAACTTTTTCTGGAATTCTCTGGGTTCTCCTCATCATCCTTCTATTCTTCCACAAAATTATCCACATTATCCACAATTTCCACATTTGCATAATCCCTTGATTTTACTGGAATTTCAGGTAAAATTTCACTTCTCAATTTGAATTTCATGTGCTATACTGTAATCCACAAAAGGCAAACATGACTTCTTTGCGCTTTCGAGATTTATAGTACCAAAAGATCCCGCTGCCAAAGGCAGCTGAGGCTGCTTGCACAAAGGTTTAAGTATGATTCCCCTTTAACATGAATTTACCCGGAGGTTATTATGGAAAAAATTACTCTGCACAAAGACAACGACTACTCTACAACCGCAATTTCCAACCGGTTTATCGACGAATATATGACAAGCGCGAATGGAGAATTCGTAAAAATATACTTGTACCTCATGCGCTGTATGAATTCTCCTGATTGCAGTTTTTCCATTTCCAAGGCTGCGGACAAGTTCAACCACACGGAAAAGGATATTCAGCGCGCGCTCAAATATTGGGAGAAAATGAATTTATTGCAATTAGAGTACGCACCAGATAAATCTATCTCCGGCATTTATTTCCTGGATTCTGAGGAAACGCCCGTCAAAGATGATTCTGTTCCCCTGAAGAAAGCATTTGCCCCGCATACGGCGGCAAATGCCAGCGAGTGCGCGCCCTTCCCCAATGCGGTGGAACAAAACGCCAGCTTTAACGCTCTTCCCTCCTCTGTCCCTGAACAAAAGACAGATTACAGCGCGGATGAGCTGAAAGCCTTCCAGGAAAAAGAAGAAATCCGAGAGCTGATGTTTGTGGCAGAAAGCTACCTTAAGAAACCTTTAACCTCCACGGACGTCCAGACGCTCCTGTCATGGTACGACAGGCTTGGGCTGTCTGCGGATTTAATTGTATACCTCCTGGAATACTGTATCGCCGGCGGCCATCCCAGCCTGCATTACATGGATAAGGTGGCCGCTAACTGGAAGGAAGAGAATATTCAGACTGTAGAACAGGCCAAACAGAATGTACAAGCACACAGCCAGCTTCATTATGCCGTCATAAAAGCGCTTGGCATCCAGGGACGCAGCTTAGTCCCCGCAGAATTTTCATACATACAAAAATGGAATACAGAGTACGGTTTCGGAGCAAAAATGATCGCCGAGGCGTGCAGCCGCACCATTCTCGCCATTCATCAGCCCAATTTTGAATACACGGACCGCATTCTCGCCAACTGGAAACGCCAGGGCATTCAATGTGCTGAAGATATCAAGCGCGCAGATGCAGAATTTCAGGCTGCCAAGGCGGCAGAGCGCACACACGCCGTATCTGCAAGGATTGTCGCTGCCAAACCAGCGCCCGCCAACCGGTTTAACAGTTTTCCCCAGCGCACCTACAACATGGACCAGCTGGAGGTTGAGTTATTGAACACGGCACGCTAAGGAGGAATTTATGGCACTCAGCAACACTCAGTACAGTATTCTCATGCGCCGTTATGAGGCGAGACAGCTGCAAAACCAGCGCATTGTTATGGAAAGAATCCGCTGTGCATACCAAAAACTTCCCCGCCTGGCTGAAATCGACAATGAAGTTTCCTCACTGGCTGTAGAACAGGCCAAAAGGCTGATTGACGGAGATGAAACGTCACTCTTCAAACTTCGCAACCGCCGCCATGCACTCGCTGAGGAAAAAAAACAGCTTCTTGCGGATCATGGTTATCCAAATGATTATTTTGAACCGCCATGCGTTTGCCCGGACTGTAAAGATACCGGTTATATCGATGGCAGAAAATGCCACTGTTTTGAGCAGGCCGCTATTGACCTTGTATATACGCAGTCCAATATCCGAAAGATTCTGGAAACAGAGAATTTTGCCAACTTTTCCTTTGATTATTACTCGGACGGGCAAATAAACCCAACGACCGGTCTCTCCAGCCTTGCTACTGCCAGACAAGCCGTACAAAACTGCCGGGAATTCATCAACACGTTCGATACGGAATTTCGCAATCTGTTTTTTTATGGAGATACCGGCACCGGCAAGACATACCTTTCTAACTGCGTAGCCAAAGAACTGTTAGACAGCGGGCATTCCGCCATCTATTTTACAGCTTCTTCACTGTTCCAGATATTTGAGAAACATGCATTTGATAAGACGCGGGATGCCGAGGAGGATTACCATCATATTTTTGAATGCGATTTGCTGATTATCGACGATTTGGGTACGGAATTTTCTAACACATTCACGGTTTCCCAACTTTTCCTCTGTTTAAACGAGAGGATACTGCGTCAGAAATCTACCATTATTTCTACCAACTTAGGGCTTAGGCAGTTGGCAGAAATTTACTCGGAACGCACATTTTCCAGGATTTCCAGCCGCTATACCATCATTAAGCTTTTCGGAAACGATATCAGAATTCAAAAAAAATTAAAAGGACAGCCTTGCCAAGACATCTGAGGAATGTTATATTTTCCATAGGAATAATTGTAAATGGCGCAGGTTGAACTGTTTTACTGACATAGGATATGCTTACAAACTTAATAACACTTTTACTTTAAATGGAGGACATCGTATGCAGCGCAACGAACAAAATTATGAAACTATCCCTGCCGGCTCTTTGGGTGTAATCCCACTGGAAAGCTGCAAGAAACTGGGGAAAAAGGTGGACAAGTATCTGGTACGTTTCCGCAGTGAGCGGGAGCATGAACACCAGAACGATATTGCCTTTAAGGGCTACCACAAAAGCACCTACCTGGTCGATTGCTCTACCCCGCGTTTCGGCACCGGAGAAGCGAAAGGCATTATCACGGAATCTGTGCGTGGTTTTGACTTGTATCTGATGGTGGATGTCAGCAATTACAGCCTCAAATATACGGTCTGCGGCCATGAGAACCATATGTCCCCGGACGACCATTACCAGGATTTGAAACGGGTGATTGCTGCCGCGGGCGGAAAAGCAAGGCGCATAACTGTCATCATGCCCTTTCTCTATGAAGGCCGCCAGCATAAACGTACCGCCAGGGAGTCGCTTGACTGCGCGCTTGCCCTTCAGGAACTGATTAGTATGGGTGTAGATAACATCATTACTTTCGACGCGCACGATCCGCGCGTGCAGAATGCCATTCCCCTGCACGGTTTTGAAACGGTACAGCCTGCTTACCAATTCATAAAGGCCATTCTCAGAGAGGTAGATGATTTGCAGATTGACAGCGACCATATGATGGTGATCAGCCCGGACGAAGGCGGAACCAACCGCGCCATATACCTTGCCAATGTGCTTGGGCTTGATATGGGCATGTTCTACAAACGCCGCGACTACAGTAAAATCGTCGATGGACGCAACCCCATTGTAGCCCATGAATTTCTGGGTTCCTCCGTGGAAAATAAAGACGTATTTATCATTGACGATATGATTTCCTCCGGCGACAGCATGATCGACGTTGCCACCGAATTAAAGAAACGCAAGGCAAACCGCATTTTCGTCATATCAACCTTTGGACTGTTTACCAATGGCTTGGAAAAGTTTGACCGCGCAGTGGAGGACGGCATCATCTATAAGGTAGTGACTACAAACCTCACTTACCAGACGCCGGAACTCCTTGCCAAGCCTTACTATATCAACTGCGATATGAGTAAATACATTGCCTACATTATTGACACCTTGAACCACGACATTTCTATCAGCGACTTGTTGGATCCCTACGAGCGGATTGAACCTTTGGTGAAAAAATATAAATTGAAGAAAAAAAAGTGATATACTTATTTAACCTTATAAATATGAGGGAGCAGCTCAATCATTCACATAAATGATTGAGCTGCTCCCTCATATTTATCCCATACATAATTAATTTATTCCGACCTCTTAGCATACTCATAAATCCGTTTGAGCATTCCAGCATTTCCACATGCCCTCCCCAACTGCTGCTCCATCTTATTTCCAAACCCCATATATGTATGAAACCCAAGCATATAGACAGCCATCGCCAGGTCTTCCGTTTGCTCTGAATATACCTCCGCTACCTTGCGTAATTCATCTATTACTGTATCATGTGGAATTGAAACACTTCCTTCTTCATTTACAACGGAATTAATAACTGTCGGAAGCGCCATACACATTTTAAAAAACGCATCTTCCTCGCCAGTAAGAATCGCATAGAATTGATCCATGCTGACGCGACGTATTAACCTATGTTGTACACTCTTACCATCTACTTTTGTTGTCCATTTAATATTCTGGGACTTTTTCGCGATCGCCTCTACCAAAAGACAGGCGCAATCGTCATCCTCAAGAATCTGGCTCTGCATCTTTATGTATGTTTTGGCTGAAGAAGCTGAATTCATCGTGTTGTGCTTATTCTTCATTTCCACATATAATGTATGGACAATATCTCCGTCAGGCATTTGGATTCCAGCTGGATTCTTGTATATTACATCCCATCCCACTTGTGGTACTTCACAGCCTTCAAAATATGCGAAAATATTCTGGTGGAAATATCCAATATCATTATTATTTGACTTATCCCTCTGCCGGAAAATTTCATTATTTACGATTTCTTGCCAACTTGTATGATAGACCGATTTATCGAATATCAACTTAATCGGGTCAATCAGATTACTGTTAAACCGCTTCAAATCATATGATTCCAGCTTTTCTCCATATTTCATAATAGTTGCCCGTACATGATTTTTAAACTCTTCCTCAGATATAAAACTCAAGCTCCATGCCATCACTTTAACCCCTCCAATGACTTATGTATTTCCACCGCAATATCGTATGCTAAATTTACGGGAACCGCATTTCCCACCTGTTTATATTGGGAGCTCACATTTCCGCAAAACTGCCACTCATCTGGAAATGTCTGGCACCTTGCATTTTCACGGACTGTGAATGGCCTTGCCTCTAATGGATGGCATCTCTCTGTCTGTTTTTGAGAAGGAGATGTAAGCACTGTTAATGATGGTTCATCCAAGCTCATCCTCCTCAAAATACCAGTCCGCCCACCTTCCATATCCCAACAACTTTTCATATATTCTTTTGCTATATCAGGGTCAATATCTCTCCAATAGCCTCCTGGCGGTACAAGTTCAAATATTCTCCGTTTATTTTCTCCATAAGGAACCCCCGGCCCATTTGGGCAATCCAATAGCACATCTCTCAACACTGGCTTGTAACTATGTGCTTTGGGAAAATCATATGCAATTTTATTAACCAGATCATTCCTAATGCCTATTGTAATCAAACGTTCCCTTTTCTGCGGTACCCCATAATCCCAAGCATTTAGCACTTTCTTTTGTATCGTATATCCTGCTTGTTCAAAAATATTAGTTATCGTAACATAAGTTCTACCTTTATCGTGCGTCAATAATCCCCGGACATTCTCAAACAAGAACATTTTCGGCTGCAATTTACTCAAAAACATAGCGTAATGATAAAACAATGTTCCCCTTGCATCCTCAAGTCCCAACCGTTTTCCCGCATATGAAAATGCCTGGCACGGCGCACCTCCTGACAATAAATCCAATTCACCTTTTTTTACACCAAAATAATCTTCCAAATCTAAACTGGAAATATTAGCAATATCATCATTGATTACCCGCCAATTGGGACGGTTTATTTTTAAGCTGTCCGCAGCATCTTTATCAAATTCAATTAATCCCAAAGTATCAAATCCAGCCTTTTCAATCCCTAACGCAAGCCCGCCTGCGCCAGCAAATAATTCAATCGTTGTATAGCGCTTAGGAACCCCCTCTATCGCACTATCCCTTTGTATTTCTACAACATCTTCTATATTACAATTAAGGGTAAAGCATATTTTCTCAATCGTTTCAAATGAAACTGGCTCATTTTTTCCCAGTCTCGCCAACACATTAAAACTTATACCTGATGCCTCCTTCAAATCTGTGCGGTTCATTTTTTTATCAATCAGCAGTTTCCACAGTCTGTCATAACAAATGGCCATATAAATTCCTCCTAGAAATCATCTGTTTGGTATTTTACCACATATCTATTCAGCCCGCAATCTTTCTCCTCACTATATCGTTAGATTTTCTCCTCCGGTTTTCCCTTGATATACCCTATTCTTTTTGATAGAATGTATTTATATTCAAGCCTTTGTTAATTATGGGAGGAGAGATATGGCAAGGGATTCATCTACAATTTCCAAAAACATGAGTAAAATACGCAGCCAGGATACTTCCATAGAAGTCACGCTCCGTAAAGCCCTGTGGCACAAGGGTTATCGTTATCGTAAGAACTATAAAGCCCTACCTGGTTCTCCTGATATTGTATTAACGAAATATAAGATTGCTATTTTCTGCGCCAGCGAATTTTTCCATGGCAAAGATTGGGAAACGTTAAAATTACGCCTTGAAAAAGGTAAAAATCCGGATTATTGGATAAAAAAAATTGAGCGAAATCGTAACCGCGACTGGGAAAACGATAAAAAACTCCTTTTCCTTGGTTATTCAGTCATTCATTTCTGGGGACAGGATATTATAAAACATACGGACGAGTGTTTACAATCAATTGAAGAATCCATCTGGGATAGCAAATTTTCTGATGCCACAGTAAATGCCGGCCAATATGAAAACAGCCTATCACTATATGGAAACGATGTGTATGGAGATTTTTAACAAAGGGAGGGTTGGGGGAAATTGCTGCCAACTTCAATCGGCGGCCAAATTGGCCGCCGAAAAAATATAATAATTTGCATACATTGCTTATTGAATTCTATTATACCTATTAGGTCAATTAACCAACAATCTTATAGTACGATCTCGCCGTAATACTGTAGACGATTGCATAAATTACTGCAAATATCGCGACCGTGGCAATCGTACAGATGCCAAACAATTTCACATTCGCCATGCCAAACAACAGCAGCAAGCGATTCATCATGGGGAATGCCGCCGCCAGATGGATGCAGGCCATCGCCAAAGGCAGGAAAAACACTTTGATAATCTGGCTGCGAATGGACGCGCGCACTTCCTTCTTGCTCATACCCACCTTCTGCATAATCTCAAATCTCGACTTATCCTCATATCCTTCCGACACCTGTTTGTAATAGATAATCATCGTCGTCGCCATCAGGAACACAAAACCAAGGAAAATTCCCAGGAACAGGAAGCCGCCAAATATCACCATATCATCATTGCTTCGCTCACTCCTGCTCTCTACCCTGACTGCTCCTTGCTGCGAATCAGGATTCCGCTCTTTTATGAGCTGGTCGATCCGCTGCTTACAGGCAATCTCCTGCTCTTCTCCGCCCGCAACATCCAGCGCGACTAAAGTATCAATAGATCTTGCACGCTCCCCATAGATGGATTGCTGAAGCTCGTTAATCTTCTGTAAAACAGCTTCATCCTTCACTATAATAAAATACATATCATAGACAATCTCTATCTGCATATCGTCAAGATTCAACTCCGGCAAGTGCTCTTTAATGTGAAATACCTCATCCCCGATCCGATATTGACTGTCATCACGCTCTCCATGTGCCGTATAGACCAGTATTTCGTCCTCCGCAAGTTCCGGCACGTGGTCGGTAAACTGTTGATATTCCTCCAAGGTAAGCCACTCCGTCATGATAAGCTCGCCCTCTGGAGTTTCTGCTCCTTCTTCCCAGGCTTTCACCTGAATATCCTCACCATTCTTATAGCCCGAAAAGGAAAGGCTCGTACAATTAGATATTTCCTCTATCGCAACGCCTGTATCCTTCGCTCCCTGTATGGCGCATTCCTGCATCATGTTCCTTCCCTCTTTTGTCATCCCATATCCATTCATCATAATTTCCTTGGGATACCGGTTATGCAAAGAAACATCTTTTCCCATATACAGGGAGAACGAACCGGCAAGCATTACCAGCACCATCGTACTCAAAATACAGATATTGCTTAATCCTACGGCATTCTGTTTCATGCGGTAAATCATCCCGGAAACAGAAGTAAAATGACTGGTCTTGTAGTAATAATTCTTGTTGCGCCGAAGGAGTTTGAGCACAACGATGCTGCCCGCCGTAAAGAGACAATAAGTCCCCAATATAACTAACAGCACCGCCAGGAAAAACATCATCAGCGCATCTACCGGGCTTTCCACAACGATCGCAATTCCATACCCTGTGCCCAATGCCAATACGCCAATCAGCGCCAAAAGCCATCGCGTCTTGGGTTCACGTTCGCCCTGATTGCCGCTCCTCAAAAGCTCAATCGGGCTGGTCTTTTGCACCTGGAATAAATTGTACACTAAGGTGGCAATAAAAATACAAGCGAAGAGAATGACAACGCTCAGAGCTGCTCCTCCTGATACACGGAATCCGAATGGTACGTCAAATTCTAACAGACGCATCAGCGCCAAAACCACCAATTTATTTAAAACAATACCCGCTACAAGCCCGCCGCCAATACTGATAAAAGCCACAACCACAATTTCCCAGAACATCATTTTGCCAATATGACGTTTTTCCATGCCCAGAATATTGAATAGGCCAAATTCTTTCTTGCGGCGTTTCATGAGGAAACTATTCGTATAGAATAGGAAAATTACGATAAAGATGGCGATTACGCCGCATCCCAGAGACAATATCATAAACAGTTCGCTGGCTCCGCGCATTTGCTTGATTCCTTCATCTCTAGTAATCGCGCCCATAATATAATACATAGCGCTGATACCAATTGCCGCCAGCACATAGGGAAGATACAGCCCCACATTTTTTCTGAGGTTGCCTACGGCGAGCCTCGCATAAAATAATCTATTCATGACGGTCACCACCTGTCGTAATTACTGTCAGCGTATCGGAAATTTTCTGATACATTTCCTCATTGCTGCCGGAACCCTTATAAAGCTGATGGAACACCTGCCCGTCTTTAATAAAAAGCACGCGCTTTGCGCAGCTTGCCGCCTTGATAGAATGCGTCACCATAAGAATGGTCTGCCCCTCCTCATTGATATACTGAAACATCGACAAAAGCCCCTCCGCCGCTTTAGAATCGAGCGCTCCTGTAGGTTCGTCTGCAAGAATGAGCTGCGGATTTGTAATCAAGGCACGCGCCACTGCCACACGCTGTTTCTGACCTCCCGACACCTCGTATGGGTATTTTGCAAGAATGTCCTGGATACCCAGTTTCGCAGCAATGGGCGTCAATCGTTTCATCATCTCATGATAGCCCTTTCCCGCAAGTACCAGCGGCAGAAAAATATTGTCCTGAAGATTAAAATTATCGAGCAAATTAAAATCCTGAAACACAAAGCCAAGATTCTGCCTGCGAAATGTGGACAATTCACGCTCGCGGAGCGTAGAAAGATTTTTGCCATTCAAAAGCACCTGTCCTGCCGTCGCCTTATCCAGAGCTGCCAGGATATTTAAAAGCGTGGTCTTGCCGGAACCTGATTCTCCCATAATCGCCACGTATTCGCCCTTTTCCACAGAAAAGCTCACGTCCGTCAACGCCTGGACCTGATTTCCGCCAAAACGGGTTGTATATACTTTCTTCACATTGTTTACTTCCAATATCGCCATAATATCCTCCTTCTTATTGCGCACAGCAAACATTACATCTTTGTGATTTTCGCTGTGCCGGTTACTAAAAGTAGTATAGCGAATCAGAATAGATGCTGCCTTAACTTAGGCTTACATTTTATTTGTTTTCCTTACGATTTTGTAAGTTACCGTTAAAATAAAACCTTCATGCGGGTTCCCTCTCCAGATTCCGACTCCGCAAAAATCTTGTGCCCCAGTTTGCCAAGTATCTTCTTCACCAGATAGAGTCCAATCCCGGACGCCTTCTTGTCACTTCTGCCATTGTAGCCGGTATAGCCTTTATCAAACACCCGCGGTAAATCTTCCGGCAGAATGCCGATGCCGGTATCCTCCACCACCAGACAGCCTTTTTGCATATATATACGAATGCCTCCTGAAGAAGTATACTTTATGGCGTTGGACAAAAGCTGCTCCAACACAAAAACCATCCATTTCTCATCTGTCACCACCCTCATGTCCACAGGTTCATATGAAAGCGTGAGATTTTTACGGATAAACATAGACGCATATTTGCGCAATACCTGGCGTATCATATCATCCAGATCATATTCCCTCAGTACAAAATCATTGACGCCGTCCAGCAACCTCAAATACGACATCACCATCTCTACATACTGCTCAATACGAAACAGCTCGCTCTGAATCTGCCTCCTCTGATGATATTGTTCCTCCTCTCCCTCTACCTGCCGCTGCAAGAGCAAATCCATAGCGGCAATCGGCGTTTTGATCTGATGCGTCCAAAGTGTAAAATAATCGGTGACATCTTTCTTCTCTTTCATCAGCGACGCTACTTGTTCGAGCCGCTCCTGCCTGGAAATCTCAAGCAATTTCTGGTATAAGCGCTCCTGTTCATCTTCCGCTTTCGGAAAATGCTCTACGCCGTTCTTAATCGCCTCTAATTGCCAGCCCAGGCACTCTAATTTCTTGCGATAGCACAAACTGTCTACTAAAAACAAGATTACACCAAAGGCTGCACACAGGCAGGCTGCATACGCTACCGCCTCCATAGGCAGTCGATAGAGAAACATCACAATGAGAAAAATAATGCCATACCCTCCAAACAGTACAATCCCCAGGCGATGACGCTTGGCATAGGAGCTAATCCACCACATAGCCGATTCCTTTCTTGGTCTTAATGATATCTTTGACGCCAATCTCCTCTAATTTCTTTCTCAGCCTCGCCACATTTACGGTCAGCGTATTATCGTCAATAAAGCTGTCGGATTCCCACAATTTCTCCATCAGCTTATCCCGGGTGACAATCCTGCCCTTCTGTTCTAACAGACAGCGCAATATCCCCATCTCATTCTTTGTCAGCTCTATCCTGGCGTTTTCATAAGCGACTACTCCTTTGCCAGTATCAAATATCATTCCGCTATGCTCCAGCAAGGTACTGTCCCCTGCAAAATCATAAGTGCGCCGCAGTAATGCCTGGATTTTTGCCTGTAATACATTCAAATCAAACGGCTTTGCCACAAAATCATCCCCACCCATATTCACCGCCATAACAATATTCATATTGTCGGAAGCAGAAGAAATAAAAATAATGGGCACTTTCGATATCTTGCGGATTTCGTCGCACCAATGGTAACCGTTATAAAAAGGCAGGGAGATATCCATCAGTATGAGCTGCGGATTCTGCGCGATAAACGTCTGCAATACTTCTTGAAAATTTTCCACACAGACCGCCTCGTAGCCCCAACTTGACATATGCTGTTGAATCGCTTTGGCGATGACATTATCGTCCTCTACAATCAATAATTTATACATAATATTCTCCTACTTTACATTGCAAATTCCCTAAAGAATAACAAAAACTGTTGCAGGAAAATGCCAGCAACCCCATTTGCTGAAATTTTCTTGCAACAGTCATATGATCATTCTATATTTTCATTTACAGCTCAATGCTGCCTGTCATCTTCTCATTAATTACATAATACGCCATATGTTCATCCGGCTTGATATACAGGCGAAGAGATTTGATGGAAGACTCTCTGTGTCCCTCTGCGATGTATATTTGTTTTGCCTTGTCTACAATCTCTTTCGTGGTAATTTCCAGTTCCTGGAACTGAACATAAACCTCTTCTACTTTCTCTACCGGTTTCTTCTTTGCAGTTGTCTTGCCCGGCTTCCTTCCCGGCTTACCCTTCTTCACAGGAGCTTCCTTCGTTTCTGTCGCAACAGCTGTCTCTTTCTCTGCTGCTTTCTTCTCTTTTACAACAGCTGCTTCTTTCTTCTCCGCCGGCTTCGCTTCCTTCTCAACAGCTGCTGCTTTATCTGCCGCCTTCACGGCAGCTTCTTCTTTCACGGCCGCTGGTTTTGTTGAAGTTACTTTCTTGTCCTTGCTCTCCATTTTTAAAATCCTCCCTAATTATTCCTATTGACAGACTAAAAATTTCTCCATTGCCAATAAAGCCTCTTCTTCATCGCTTCCATCAGCCACTATATTTACGGTCATTCCTTTCGACGGATTAAATGCCATGATTCCCATAATGCTCTTCGCATTAATTCTTGCTTCGTTGCTCTCAAGACGGATCTCACTATCAAACTGACATGCTACTTGAACCAACTCAGCAATAGGATTGTTGTACTCTTTCGCTACATTAGATACAATAATTTTTTTCTCACTCATTTTATCTCTCTTTCTCATGTAAACCTATACGCACAATCTGTTTCAGGTATTTAGTACCATATAAAATATACTCCATGTACAGGGCTTTTTCAAGGGTGTTTCTGAAAACTGGTAATTTACACGAAAGATTAGTATTTATCCCCTAAAAATTGGACATTTTTCAGTAGTTTTCTCGTATTTTTCTCTTTGTTTATTATACTTTCCCGCAGAGGTTGTTTATTTCAGATACGCTTTATCCACCTGGATGACTACGAGATAATCTTCTTGTAATTCCTTACCAATGCGTTTCTCAATCACTTCTACTAATTCTTCATCGTCAAGCCTGTACCCATACGGCACTACCACATCAAAAATCAGTTTTGTCTGAACATGCTTCGGGACAACCCGAAAATCGTGCATCGTAATAATGGGGTCAATCGTTTTTATCAGTGCTTCTATTCTACCCTTTAACTGCAAAATATATGTATCTTCTGTGACGACTGGGTCCATATGGATCACTGCATTGCAATTTAATTTGTCCTGAAGCTCCACCTCCGCATCATCCACAACCTCATGAAGCTCCAGAATATTTCCTTCCGCCGGCACTTCTGCATGCAGGGAAATCATGCATCTGCCAGGTCCATAATCGTGCACAAGAAGATCATGCACCCCGCAGATCTCTTCATGTGCAAGCACAATCTCTTCAATCTGTGTCACAAACTCTGCCTCCGGCGGCTGCCCTAACAAAGGGTTTAATGTATCTTTTGCCGCAGTAATACCCGCATAAAAAATAAACACTCCTACCAGCACGCCGCACCAGCCGTCCACACGAAGCCCAGTAAGTTTTCCGACGATAATTCCCAGCAAAACAACCGATGTCGCGCAGGTATCGCTGAGGCTGTCTGTTGCCGCCGCCCGCATAGCTGTCGAGTCCAGCTTCCTGCCAATCCGGTAATTGTAACATGCCATATAAATCTTAACAAGAATAGATAACAGCAGAATCCCAACAGACAATAAACGAAACTCCACCGGCGCAGGGTTGACGATTTTGCCTACGGAACTTTTTATCAGCTCAAACGCCATTACGAGGATTGCGCCTGATACAATAAACCCTGTGATATATTCTATCCTGCCATGCCCATATGGATGGTCCACATCCGGCTTGGCGCCCGCCATCTTAAATCCTGCTAGCGTTACCACGGAAGATGCGGCGTCAGACAAATTATTGAAAGCGTCCGCGGTAATAGAGATAGAACGGCTTATCAGACCAGCCAGGAACTTTGCTGAAAACAGCAGCAAATTCAATACAATTCCCACAATACCACAGAGCATTCCATATCTCTGACGAACCCTGGGATTTTTCACGTCGTCTTTATCATTAATAAAAATATTTACCAAAATGGAAAACACGTTTTTACCTCTCTTTTTTGTGTTACTAATTACTATACCATCATGGGAATATATGTTATAATCATTAATCATATGCAAAGGAGAGTAAATTTATGTTAGAAAAGTTTTTCAAACTGAAAGACAACAACACAACGGTACGCACGGAGGTCATTGCCGGATTGACGACATTTATGACGATGGCGTACATCCTTGCCGTCAATCCAAGCATCTTAGGCGAGGCCGGCATGAATCCAAATGCCGTAATGATCGCCACAGCGCTCGCCTCATTTGTGGGAACTATCTTGATGGCCCTGCTGGCAAATTACCCGTTTGCCCTGGCGCCTGGCATGGGCTTAAACGCCTATTTCGCCTATTCTGTTGTTATCGGCATGGGCTATTCCTGGCAAATTGCATTGTTTGCCGTGTTTGTAGAGGGCGTTATTTTTATCGTGTTATCCCTCACCAATGTACGTGAAGCCATTTTTAATGCAATTCCCACTACCTTGAAGGCCGCTGTCAGCGTAGGTATTGGCCTGTTTATCGCTTTTATCGGCTTACAGGACGCCAAACTTATCGTGTCCAACCCTTCCACGCTGGTTACTTACCAGACATTCAAGGGCGAGACCTTCCACTCCATCGGCGTGGGAGCTATTCTGGCGTTGATTGGTATCTTGATTACCGCTATCTTGCTGGCAAAGAATATCAAAGGAGGCATCCTCATCGGTATCCTTGCCACCTGGATATTGGGTATCGTCTGTGAATTGATTGGCATCTATACGCCTAATCCCGACGCCGGAATGTACTCTACGATTCCTGCCGGCATTGTCAGCCTGGACTTTTCCTCTTTCAAAGAAACGTTCGGCGCTGTATTTACCGGAACGGATTTTGGTTCTGTGAAAATTTGGGACTTCATTGTCATCATGTTCTCCTTTCTGTTTGTGGATTTGTTCGATACTCTGGGAACCTTAATCGGCGTTTCCTCCAAGGCGGACATGCTGGATGAGAACGGCAAGCTCCCCCGCATCCGCCCGGCGCTTTTATCAGATGCAATCGCAACCTGTGTCGGCGCCATTTTTGGAACTTCCACTACCACTACATATGTGGAGAGCGCTTCCGGCGTGACGGCCGGCGGACGTACGGGACTTACCGCAGTTGTGACTGGCGTATTATTCCTGTTATCCGTTATCTTCTCCCCCTTGTTCCTGAGTATACCAAGCTTTGCCATAGCTCCAGCTCTCGTTATCGTTGGCTTCTATATGATGGGCTCAGTGGCAAGGATCGACTTCACCGACATGACAGACGCCATTCCGGCATTCCTGTGCATTATTGCTATGCCGCTTGCCTACAGCATTTCCGAAGGCATTGCCATTGGCGTGATTTCCTGGACGCTGGTGAACCTGATTACCGGAAAAGCAAAAGAGAAGAAGATCAGTATACTGATGTATGTGCTTACGCTTTTGTTTGTAGCAAAATATATTTTCCTGTAAACTGATTTTAATTTTGCAATCACATAACGTATATATTTGAGATTCCCCTTTTTATATTGCGATTATCTTAGCGGGAATGTTGCATTAACATAAATGACAAGTTATAGATTCATTCAAAAGGTTTACATTGCAAAGTAATGTAAACAACATGCACAAAAATTATCTTGGGAAGCTAGCTTCCCAGAGTAATTTTTGTGCATTCTGTCTTTGCCGCATAAGCGGCAAGATCTTTTGAACGGGTAAATATATTAGTGCGACAGTCCCACTGTAAATTTACAAAATATATTAGGAGGTAAATTATTATGAACAAGAAGAAAACGGCGGTAGAGGTGTACTTATCTACAGTGTTTAAGTGGGGACTTATTATATTGGTGTGTGCATGTATGTGTGCCACTGTAATGTTTAATACTGAAAAAATGTTCGGATTATACCCGAACGTACCATGGCTTGCAACAATTGGTTTAGGCGTCATGGATTCGATATTTTTTATTACCGCGATACTTATAGTAAGGTCTTCATTTGATAAAGACGGATATTTAAAAGACGGAAGATTGAGAATTGGTAAGATTTTTTCAGTGGCAGTATTGGTTATTCAATGGAATTATCTGTTGTATATGCTGCCAACCAGAACATTCTGGGGATTCTTATTTTTTTTCCTTATTTTGATAGCATTCTTTTTGGATATTAAGATATTATTGATAAGCGGCCTTGCATGTATGATTTCTCTGTTTGTTGGTTGGATAATACGGGGAACAGATCTTCTACCTGTAAAGGACGAATTATTTCTTACAGACATTATTATGTGTTTAGTGGCATTGGTATTATCGTTGGCCGGACTGATAATTTTTGTTTTCCTTGTTTCTTATTTTTTAGTAAATGCCAAAAAAGACGAATTGGAAAAGAACAATGAACAGGTCACAAGCGTTCTTGCGGCTGTACAAACAGTATCAAAAAATTTATCAACAGCAGGTTTATCACTTTCTCAGGTATCTGAGAATGAAAGCGCTTCTGCACAGGAGCTTGCAGCTACGAGCGAACAGTTGGTGGAAAGCAGCAACCTTTTAAGAACAAAAACTGACGAGAGCATGGAAAATCTTAGTGAGTTAAGTAAATGGGAAAGCATTGTTGCCGATAATGTACAAAAAGTAGAAACCACTTCCAGAAATTTGCTTGACAAGTCAAAAGAGAATGAAAAACTTTTAAATGATTTACATATCATAAACGGTGAAGTGTCAGAGTCTATGGAAACTACTACTTCCATTACCCAAAAGTTGTCGGAAGCGGTTCAGGAAATAGGGGTAACCTTAAATCTTATCAGCGACATCTCCTCCTCAACGAACCTGCTTGCCTTAAATGCCTCTATTGAAGCGGCAAGAGCTGGGGAAGCCGGAAAAGGGTTTGCCGTAGTGGCAACAGAGGTAGGCAATCTGGCAAACAGCACGCAGGAATCCCTGAAAACCGTGCAGACAGTAATTGAACGTGTGCAGCAAAACGTTAATGATATTATAACACAGGTTGAAGAAAATGCTACGAAACTGGATACACAGAACGAATACTTTGCCAGTGTATTTAAGGGAATGCAGGAAGTTTCAGAATTGTTAAAAGAATCCGTAACCGCAGTGGAAACCATGGGCGAGGCACATGGTAAACAGGCAGATGTCATCAAAAATACGGTGCTGATCAATCAGGATATTGTAGAGAGCATCAAATTTGAAAACGAGCATTTTACTTCTATTAATGCGATGGCAGAAAGTAATGCAAATGATACAACCGAGGTTGCGGCGCAGGCAAGTACTATAAATGATATGGTTGATAAAATTACACAACTGTTAAAGCAGGATGAATAGTTTCTCCTCTGTAGTACATGATGAGAAAGATTAGATGGATAAATAGGCAAATTTATTATTTATCCATCTAATCCTCAAAAAGAGGCTGTAAAAAATCTTGTGTCTATGAAATTTAGACTTTCCTGATAAGA
>CAJURU010000005.1 GCA_910588845.1 uncultured Lachnospiraceae bacterium | reverse complement strand
ATACAGGTAAATCCACGTTGCTACAAATGTGGGGTCACTTCATATTGTCCTATAAGCTATCTCTTATTCTGATTTTCTTATCCAATTATACAGAAAAGCATAGGCTTATTCAATTCTTATAACTGCTTTTATTTAAGCTTCTGCGGCACTCCCACATACCGCAGAAGCGCCGCCAAACACCTATGAAAATATTATCTCACGCTCTATAACCTCCCTCACCCAAGCCCGAATGATATATATGCCAATCGGCTCTTCTTCTTCGGGAGGTAATGCAAGCTCTGGCAGGTAATATTCGCCTTGCCCTGCATACCAAAGACCGTAATTTTCATCATAAATTCCGACTTCTCAACTTATTGAAACTCCGTCCTTTAAATGACCGTCAATATTCCAACTGACTTGAGCAGCAAGACTACCAGCAAGATAGGCGCAACATATTTTACCATCACTATATAGAGCCCGCGCCTGCCAAATCTTTCTCCATTCTTCTCTACCTCGTCAACAATCGTTTTCGGCTTGAGAATCCAACCAACAAGAATACAGGTTCCGATTGCCACCAGAGGCATAAACAAGTTATTGCTGAGGTAATCCATAATATCAAGAATCTGTCCTACCGCGCCGTTGGGCAGTTTAAATTCAAAGTACCATTTGTTGTAGCCCAGGCACACGGCAATTCCGCCGATAAGCGCAATGCCCATCTCGATGAGAGACGCCTTAAGCCGGGTCAGATGGAATTTATCCATGAGGCTGGAAACGACTGCTTCCATCACGGAGATCGCGCTCGTCAAAGCTGCGAACAATACCATGGCAAAGAACAGGCAGCCTACCACATTCCCGACCTTGCCCATAGCGGCAAATACTTTGGGCAGCGACACAAACATCAAACTGGGGCCGGAAGCTTCCATACCCTCTCTCCCCATAAAGGTGAATACTGCCGGGATAATCATAACGCCGGCAAGAAATGCCACAACCGTATCAAAAATTTCTATCTGGTTGATGGAACGTACCAGGTTGTCCTCATCTTTTACATAAGAGCCGTATGTCACCATAATTCCCATGGCAACGCTCAGACTGAAAAACAGCTGCCCCATGGCGTCCAACAGCACGGTAAAGAAACCTTTTATCGTGAGGCCGCTGAAATCAGGCACGACATATATTTTAAGGCCCTCAAGCCCGGTTCTGGTAATGCCCTGGTCGTCCGTGTGGGAAATCGTCAGTGAGAAGATAGCAATACCCAATACAAGCAGAATTAACAGCGGCATCAATATCTTGGAAAATTTCTCAATGCCATTATTTACGCCAAGAATAATAACGATTGACACCACGGCAAGGAAAATTATCAGCAACACCATCGGGGAAACGTCCCGGGTGATAAATCCCGTGAAATAATCATCTCCCGCCGCCTGCATGCCTTCCCCTGTAAGGTAGGCAAGAAAATACTTTAACACCCAGCCGCCAATCACGCAGTAATACGGCAGGATGATGATTGGCACCAGACAGGCGAACACGCCCAGAAACCCCCATTTAGAGCGCAGCTTACTGTACGCCGTCAAAGGGCTCTGCTTTGTCTTGCGGCCTATCGCAATCTCTGTTACCAGAAGCGTAAAGCCAAACGTCAACGCCAGAATCAGGTAAATTACCAGGTATAAACCTCCGCCATCCTTCGCCGCCAAGTAGGGAAACCTCCAGATATTCCCCAGCCCCACGGCGCTTCCCGCTGCCGCCAGGACAAAACCAACAGAGCCTGAAAAAGAATTTCTTTTTTGTTTTTCCATAATGTTCTCCATTCCTTCCTAAAAGACTATATCTCCTATTGTACTGGCTTTTGGCAAATTTTACAATCCTAACTTTATAGAGATTTATATTTTATAAATTTATAACAAAAATTTGTAAATGCAAAATCATGGAAAACGTAGACATATTATTACAAATTTGTTAAAATACTAACATCTAAAAGTAAAGGAGAGTAAATGAAATGAATGAGAACAAAGATTTCAAACCTTTTGTTCCCGCCAACAAGACGCTGCCGGAATTTACAGCGACTTCCATTATCCTTGGAATCTTTCTGGCTATTTTGTTCGGCGGAGCAAACGCATACCTGGGTCTGCGCGTGGGGATGACGGTATCGGCATCAATCCCGGCAGCGGTAATATCCATGGGTGTTATCCGCTTTGTTTTAAGGAAAGATTCAATTCTTGAAAACAACATGGTACAGACCATCGGTTCCGCCGGGGAATCCGTCGCTGCAGGCACGATTTTCACACTGCCTGCCTTGTTCCTCTGGGCAGCTGAATGGGGAACTTCTTCACCGTCTCTGATTGAAATTGCCGTTATCGCGTTTATCGGCGGCGCACTCGGTATCTTATTTATGGTTCCGTTAAGAAAAGCACTGATTGTACAAGAGCATGGCACGCTTCCTTATCCAGAAGGAAAGGCCTGTGCGGAAGTGCTGATGGCAGGCGAAGAAGGCGGCGCCAAAGCCTCCACTGTATTTGCCGGCCTTGGCATTGCAGCCGCATATAAGTTCATCACTGATGGACTGAAAGTATTCCCCAGCGAGGTACATTATGAGATTCCGGCATACAAAGGCTCCGGTATCGGTATGGACGTGCTTCCTGCATTATTGGGCGTCGGCTACATCTGCGGCCCCAAGATTTCTTCTTATCTGTTCTGCGGCGGTACGCTGGGATGGTTCGTGCTTATGCCGTTGATTGTATTATTTGGCGGGGATATCGTTATGTTCCCGGCTGACGTCAGCATCGCAGAACTTTATGCAGAAGGCGGTTCTTTTGCCATTTGGACAAACTACATCAAATATATCGGCGCAGGCGCCGTTGCCTGCGGCGGCGTCATGAGCCTGATTAAATCACTGCCTCTGATTGTAAAGACCTTCCGTGAGGCAATCAAAGGTTTCGGCAAAGGCGACGTTTCCAACGAGCGCACCAACCAGGATTTGAATATCAAAGCCATCCTGATCGGCGTCGTTGTTCTGACGCTTGCCATCTGGATTATCCCGGTAATTCCAATTAACTTATTCGGGGCATTCCTGATTGTTATTTTCGGTTTCTTCTTCGCTACAGTCTCCTCTCGTATGGTAGGACTTGTGGGAAGCAGTAACAACCCTGTTTCCGGTATGACGATCGCTACGCTGTTAGTTGCCACCATCGCTTTAAAAGCAACCGGTATGACGGGACAGCCCGGCATGATCGCCGCTATCGCTATCGGCGGCGTTATCTGTATCGTTGCGGCAATTGCCGGAGATACTTCACAGGATTTAAAGACTGGTTACATCTTAGGCGCTACGCCTAAGAAACAGCAGATCGGCGAGCTTGTCGGCGTACTTGCCTCCTCACTTGCCATCGGCGGTGTGCTCTATCTGCTGCACCTGGCATGGGGCTATGGAACGCCAAATCTTCCGGCTCCTCAGGCAACTTTGATGAAGATGATTGTCGAGGGCGTTATGGATGGAAATCTTCCCTGGACTCTGATTTTCATCGGCGCATTTATCGCCATTGTCGTAGAAATTCTCGGCATCCCGGTACTACCGTTCGCCATCGGTTTATATCTGCCTATCCATTTAAGCACACCGATGATGGTCGGCGGCCTTGTGAAATTGGTGGTAGAAAAGAAAAAGAATGCCAGTGAGAAGGAGAAAAAAGATGCTGACGCCAACGGTATTCTCTTCTCTTCAGGCTTGATTGCCGGAGAAGGTTTAGTAGGTATCCTCCTCGCTTTCCTGACTGTCATCCCATTAAACGGCAGCAACATCGGCGATATCATCGGCTCTTTCCTGCCAGGAACTATTCCGTTACTTACAAACGCCAACTTTGGCAATGTTATCGGGCTGATTGCTTTCGCACTGCTGACCTTATCCCTGTGGTCCTTCTGCTACCGCAAATCTAAGAAAGCAAAATAATTGACGCCGCATGGCGCAAGCCAGCGAGCACAAATAGTTAAAGGAGCATTTGTGAGCAAGACAAAGAAAAATTTTATGGATTACATTCCCGTCTGCAATCCACAATATACCTGGGATGCAGACAAAAAAGGAATTGTCACCGTCCATGTGGTGAACAAGGGATTTTACAATTGGATTGCGCAAAAGGTTTTCAAGCGTCCCAAAACCAGCCATATCTCCCTTGACAAATACGGAAGCTTTGTATGGCGGCAGATGGACGGCGCGCGCAATGTGCATGAGATTTCCAAGTTAGTGTCCGCACAGTTCGGCGAGGAAGCAGAACCTTTGCTTGAACGGCTTGTGAAATATATTCAAATTCTTTACCAGAATAAGTTTATTGGTTATGTGAAACAGAAATAAAGGAAAAACACCCCCGCCAGTCGGTCATTCCATCCGCTGACGGGGGTGTTGCTCTCATTTACTTGTTTCTGCCGATCGGCTGTAAGGAAACCTATTTGGTGATCTTAATCTTGACAGTGGCTTTCTTGCCGCTTCCATCGGTCGCTTTTACCGTAATCGTAACCGTCTTGCCTTTACCGGCTTTCTTTGTCGTAACCTTGCCGTTCTTGACTGTCGCAAATTTCTTGTTGCTTGTCGTCCAGTTCAGCTTCTTGTTGGCATTTTTTCCAGTTGTTTTAACGGATGCTTTTATCGTTGCTTTCTTACCCGCTTTGACCGAAATCTTCTTGCCGGATTTGATCGTTTTATTCCTATATTTCAAGGTGATCTTCTTCACGGCATGTTTGACAATCTTGATGGTTGTCTTGCCTGATACGCCGCTTCCATCCGTAGCTTTGGCCGTAATCGTCACCTTCTTGCCGGCGCCCGCCGCTTTGGCTGTTACCTTACCCTTAGAATCAACCGTTGCGTATTTCTTATTGGAAGAACTCCAAGCCAAGGTCTTATTCGCCGTTTTTCCGGTCGTCGTTATCGTATTGGCTACCGTCAGTTTCTTGCCTGCTGCCAGCCCAGTCGTACCGCTCTTTAAGCTAATTTTCTTCACCGCATGGCTGACGACTGTAACTGCATACGTACCTTTTACGCCGGAACCATCCGCTGCGGTTGCCGTAATCGTCGCCTTACCGCTGCCCTTTCCAGTGACAACTCCTGACGATACGGCGGCAACCTTCTCATTGGATGAAGTCCAGATCAGGCTCTTGTTTGCAGCATTCGCCGGTGTAACTGCCGCTTTGAGAGTAAATTTCCTGCCTTTCGCCAGCTTCTTCACATCTGAGCTAAGAGTTATCCTGCTGACCTTAACGGCTTTCACCAATCCAGCCATTGCAAGCTCTAACTTGCTCTGACATACGTCTACAACGTTCTGGTCATTTCCCGGATTTGTAAGCAATGATTTCGCCTGATTATAAACCGTTTCAAACGATTTCCATGTACTTGCCGTGTAATCATTTTTGGATAACAATTTGGCTTTGTTTACAGATGACTGCAATTTGCTGACATCCGGCGTACCGGCGACAGCCTTGACCGTAATTGCATTCACTAATGGGTCCTGATTGATGTTAATCCTGTTAGGATTGCTTATCATTACATTGAGTTCGCCATCCGTAACTACCACACGGTAAGTTTTGCTAACCCAGACGTTCCGTGGCAAAGTCAGCCGCTCTTCCACTGTTTTACCTTCCAGTGAGATATTCACGGTCCGCGAAGACCAGGGATTCTTAAACGAAACTGTCACATCGTAGGACGTCTTCAATATGCCTTCGTAACTGTCTGAAGGAGCCAGCGTCTCAAAAGTATAGCGCAGCCCTGATTTCTCTTTGTCATACGCTACTTTGTCCGACATATAGATGTAAGATAATCCACTGTCTTCCGCGTCGCTTCCTCCTTTGACTGCCGCAGAGTGCTCGTCTGCTGGTGCGCATCCCCATACTGCTCCGGTCTTTTTGTCTGCCCCGTATTCCTGGTCTACCTTGGACTGCAACAGTCCCATAACTTCGCCGCCCGGTACCTCAAATGGGTCCGGTGTCCCGCAGTTTACCGTATACAGCACATATTTATTCTTCTCTAAAATGGACTTGCTGACTGCCACATGATAGTTGCCGACTTCATTGTCGCCATCATGCCCGCTGCCGGAAGCTTTCTGCAAATCCGCTATTGCGGTCTGAATGTCGCTAATCGCATCCGCCAACGCTTTAGAGGTCGCCGCCTGATTATCGTATACCGTTTTGGCTCCCGCAACCTTTGTCTGAAGGCTGCTCCAGCTTTCCCCGGTGTAGAGAATAGAATTGAGATTCTCCGCCCGGTAAATCCAAGCGTTCAGCTCTATCCTCAAATCATCTGCCGGCCTGCTCTCCTGTTTCATTTCCAGTCCTCGTTTAGCCTCCTCAAGTTCTTTCATTACCGCATTGAGCTCCGTCTTGGAAATTTTATCTTTTGCCAGCAAAGTTGTCATTTTCTGTACAACTGCCGTCATTGCTGCCGCCGACTCTTGCGTGTACTTACCAAGATCCATCGTGCTTACGGTATTGAGCTCTTCCTGTAGGCTGTCCCTGCTCTCAGCGGAAACATCCAACACCTCGATTGCAGCCTGGATTGCAGCCGCCGCCTGGTTCACACCATCTTGTGTGGCGTCTGAACGAAGCAATAATGCCATTCCCGCTTCTGCCGCTTCACTGACCTTTGTATACGTCTGTGCTGAATAATCTGCTGCATTCAACAATCCTGCCGCATTTAACTGCGCTTTCAGCGCGCTGCGATCTACGCCTTTTCCCTGAATGGAAATCCAACTAAGTACCGGCGCATCCTCTTTTCCGCGTTCCACAGACAAAATAACGTCCGCTTTCGCGCTAACAGCCAAATCCTTTGTGATGGCAAAGCGGTTTGCATCACTGCCGCCACAAGTTCCCAAATCTACAGTCTTATCCCCAACATACGCCCTTAAATTCATCGGGCGGTGGGACATGTAGTTCCACCAATCATGAAAGCCAAAGGTGATTGCATACTCTCCTGCCTCCAGTGGGAGTTTATACTGAATCTTGTCATCCTGCGGGTCATACCATCCCGAAGTATAGGAATCGGAACCGCTATGACCGCTTGCGCTCATCAGATATCCCCAGGCCCCCTCTGCGTAAGCTTTATCGGCAACCTCGTTTTTCAATCCCACTGCTGCGTGTAATGCCGCATGTTGTGTGGATTCTGCCCAATTACAGTCAATGAAATATTGTACGTTTTCCGGCATAATCTGTACCGCCTGGTTGACCTCGAACTGCTCCCCGTCCTCGGTCACTGCCGAACCCTTTACCGTCGCCTTTGTGAAATCCTCTCCCACAAACTTATCTTCTGTCACCGCTTCCCATGCAACCTCTATCGGTACGCGTTCGTCATTAGCCGTCTTCGCATTGACCGTTGCTGGAAGATGCGGAATTACGCCGCTTATGGTATTGAGCATTGGCGGCTCCTCTATGCCCGTGATTGTCGTGTCCTGTGCATCAAACTTAGAAATCTCAATATATGTCAATATCGGCGCTTCGCTGGCGTTGTTGCTGCTCCTTACAGCTTTTACGCTCATCTCGCCTGCCTCTTCCATGGAAGCCCTATACGTATTGGCTACAATCTCATTTTCATTTGTACAAATCAATCCTGTGTCAACGGTCTCGCCATTGATAACGATATCTGTAAATCTTCCGCCAGGCCATGGATCACGCATAGCAACCTTCACATTATAGGACCCGGCTGGCAGTTCAAATTTATACTCAAGCCCCGCCTTACACTCGCGGACGCTCATTAGACGGTCATACTCTTCCCAATATGCTTTCGTCTCCGTATCTGTCCCTTTTTCACCCTCAATATAACCCCACATCTTGTCTGTCTTGGGGTCTTTCCCATATTGCTGCTCTAATACGCTGTTATAAATTCCCACCTTATTGTCTTCCGAAATGGCGTCCGGCTTGGAAGTTCCCACATCTACGGAATAAAGCAGGCTTCCCTCCGGTATTTTCGGGCTTCCGGTGACAATATTGGATGCATTGCCTTCGCTGTCCTCTACCTGGATATAATACGTCTGCCCGTTCGTAAGTCCTGGAATCTTAGCCGTAGTCTTACCGACAATGATTGACTGATCCAGATTGTTCTCAGACGTCCCATACCTGACGGTATAGACGCCGCTTCCAGATTTGTCAAAGGTAATCCACAAAGCCCCGTCGTCGGCTTCCACCTTACGGATTACTGCGTTACTGGCCAAAGAAACGGTTCCGTGGATAAGCTCTGCATGGCTCAATGACAATGATGTTCCCTTCATGTTTCCGTTATCGGCAGTAACCGAAGCGTCAACGCTTACTTTGATCGTATGTACTCCCTCAGCCAGCTCGCCGGTATCGCAAACCAAAGCCTCCGGTATCTCATTTTTATCAGACAAGCTGACCTTCGTCGGCGCCCCGCCGTCCACAGATACATTGACAATTGTGCTCTTTGGCCCCTTCGCAGCATAGAGCGCCGCGCGCTTTCCCTGGAACTTGAAAATTGCCTCCGCACTCATATCGGTCGTTGTCTGCCCGCTCCACGTTCCGGTGTAGCTGAATTTATTGACATCTGACGCCTCAAGGCCATCTACAGACGGCGTCTCTACATCCGCCTCTATAATCTGTTTGTAATTATCCGCATTCGTCTCCGCCTGGATCACAAACGTTGATACAGAATTTGCAGGAAGCGCAACGTCTAAAACATGATCGGCAACGCTAACGCCTGTAATCTCTTTGCAGTTCTCCGTATCGGAAGTACGAAACAGTTTGACGTCGCCAATATTTTGAAACAATGATAAATCGACGCTTGTATTGCGCGCTTTTGTGAAATTCTGCGCCACAATGACGAGCTCTTTTCCATCCGGGGAAATGGCCGCGCACATATTGCTGTCGCCGATATCTATCATCGTGTAACCGGCTTTTAAGTATTTGCTGTACTGCATCATCGTGTAGAGCTGCTTGGTGACCTGCCAATACCCTTCATCCGGCACATTTTTCTTCTTGCTGCCATTGCTGTTGACAAGGTTTGTATGGTAATCCGGCACCGGTCCGTCTGATTCAAATACGCAATGAATCAGTCCCCAGCTCTCATCTCTCTGCAGACACTCATATTCACTGTCCGCCACCAGCCATGCCACCCAGGCCGAGGGCTGCATATATTTCAAATCTGCCATAATCCCCTCGCTCTGGCTTTTGGCATTCGTGCCCAGCATGGAGTCATGGCTGTGGGTATCATAATTGCCCTTGGTAATCTCGGACATCCACAATTCCTTATCATAGGACGCCGACAATTTACGCAGCGTATTGCGCTCGCTGTCATTACCGCTGTAAGTGTGGGCGCCGATGGCAGCAATGCTGTTCTTGGCCTCTGCTGTCAGGCTCTCAAATGAAGAAATAGCTCTGGCCAAATCAGTCTCGTCCGTTCCTGTAAGCGCAACATTATCAAGACCTCCGTTAAATTCCTGTGCATTTAACGCTTTTTGCATCTCCAGCAGCATCTTGGATTGCTCCGCACCCGGCTTAAACACGCACCCCTCCTGTTTGGCGCTGCCATTGCTCCAGTAATTCGTGTCGGGCTCGTTCATGGGCTCAATATAGTTGACGTGCGAACCAAACTTTGTGCTCAAATCATTCTCAATCCATTTAGCCGCCCTTGCCATATAGAGCGCAAAATCATCATAACAATCCTCTTTCAAATTGGACGCGGCGTTCACACCTCCGGTAGAGCTTCCCGATTTCGTCATATAATAAGGCGGTGAATTGGAAAATACCTCGTTTATAATATCATTTTCCGTTCCATTCTTAGTTGCCGTGTCTTTCCGCCATCTGTTTGCCTGTTCCAGCATCCACAGCTGTCCTGCATCGCTCATCTCTTCCGTCTTCTTAGCATAGAAATCGGCCGCATTGAATGTGCCCGTTCCGTCCGCTTTCCCGGTCATATCCTTGGTCCAGCCCGGCACAAGACCTTCCACACGTTTGATGGAGGAATCCTCTTTGTCGCCGCCGCCCACATTATAGCGGACAATATTGAGGTTCAAATACTCCGGTGAAAATGCCAGTTCGGCAATCTCTTCACGGTCGGGCCTGCCATTGTTGTTAAAATCCTTGTCTCCCCAGGAGCCAATCACATTGCCCCACCAGCACATGGAAGTTCCCCATCCTTTCAATGTCTGGTAATGAACCTGGGGATTCACAGATATTTCCCCGACTGCCTGGCTTGCCGGCGCCGCGTCTGCAACTGACGCCGGAAGCTGTGTTCCTACTGTGCCTGCCAGCATCACGCCGGCCATTGCGCCCGCCAATAGACGCTTGAAAAACAATATTCTCTGTCCCATACGCTTCTTCCTTCCTTTTTATTTTCAGATGTTATTTTATTTTCATCTAATTTAAATTTTATTATATAGAAAAGAATAATACAAGACAATTATTGTTTGAGATTTATATTAGCGCCGCAGCCCTATTCGTATATCCCCAATGGTTATTTTGCCAAATTATTTTGCGCCCGCTAACCCTTTCACACGAAACGTACCTCCCTCCTTACAGGGACGCAGCAGCAGATATAAAAATCCAACTACTAAAAGGATTGCCACTATTGTTCCAATTCCAAAAATACCTGCCGTAATCCAGGTTCCGATTTGGTAAATGCACAGCGACACGATATAGGCAAGGCCACACTGATAACCAATGGCAAACCAGAACCATTTGATATTGTTCATCTCACGCTTGATAGCTCCCATCGCCGCAAAACAGGGCGCGCAAAGCAGATTGAATACCAGGAAGGAATATGCCGCCACTGCACTCATATGTCCGGCCAGGGTTCCCCAGATTTCGTTTCCGTCTTCTGCCACTTCCGCAAACCCAAAAAGAATGCCAAACGTTCCGACTACATTCTCCTTTGCCACCAAGCCTGTAATTGCAGCCACCGCTGATTTCCAGTCTCCCCAGCCAAGCGGGGCAAATACCCAGGCAAATAAATTGCCGATAGACGCCAGAATACTGTGGTCAATCTCCATATCCTCCAGCATACGGAACTGACCGTCCACCCAGCCAAAATAAGTCGTAAACCATATAAAAATTGTAGACAGGAGAATCACCGTACCGGCTTTCTTGATAAAAGACCAGCCGCGCTCCCACATACTCCTGAGTATATTCCCCACGGTAGGCATATGGTAACTTGGCAGCTCCATCACGAACGGCGCCGGCTCCCCGGCAAACATGCGCGTCTTCTTTAAAATGATACCGGAGCAGATGACCGCCGCAATACCCACAAAAAACGCGCTCCAGGAAACCCACCAGGCATTGCCGAAAAATGCTCCGGCAATCAGAGCAATAATTGGCAGCTTTGCACCGCAGGGAATAAATGTGGTCGTCATAATCGTCATCTTGCGGTCCCTGTCGTTTTCAATCGTCCTCGACGCCATTACCCCCGGAACGCCGCATCCGGTGCCAATCAGCATAGGTATAAAAGACTTACCGGAAAGCCCAAATTTGCGGAACACACGGTCCATGATAAAGGCCACCCTTGCCATATAGCCGCAGCTTTCCAAAAATGCCAGAAAGAGAAACAGCACCAGCATCTGCGGCACGAAGCCCAGTACTGCGCCTACACCGGCAACGATACCGTCTACCACCAGCCCTTGCAGCCAGCCTGCACAGCCAACCGCCTCCAGTCCACTGGTAAAAAGCTCCGGTATCGCCGGGACATGGAGACTCTCGATGCCAAACAAATTCCATCCGTCACTGAACACCCCGTCATTGACCCAGCTTGTCGCCCAGTCTCCCACCGTGCTGACTGAGACATAATAGACAATCGCCATCACAACTGCAAAAATTGGCAGGGCAAAGATGCGGTTCGTCACAATCTTATCAATCTTATCGGAAATGCTGAATTCCTCTTTGCGCTGCCTGGTATAACATTCCTTGATGATGGAGGAAATATAGACGTAGCGCTCATTAGTGATAATACTTTCGGTATCGTCGTCCATCTCCTTTTCGATAGCCTCAATTTCCGCTGATACATCCGGCGTATGCTTCATCTGAGCTGCAATCTTGCCGTCCTTTTCCAACAGCTTCACGGCAAAGAAACGTCTCTGTTCCTGCGGCACATCTGCACCAAGCTTATCCTCGATTAATCCCAGCACGCTCTCCACTTCGGGAGCAAATTCATGCACCGCCTGAACAACATTGGACCTGCGCGCAAGCTCTATCGCTTTTTCTGCTGCTTCCTTTACCCCTGTGCCCTTCAACGCGGAAATTTCCACGACCGGGCAGCCTAGTTTCTCGCTCAGCTTTCCAATATGTATCTTATCTCCATTTTTCGCCACGATATCCATCATATTCACAGCCATGACAACCGGGATGCCCAGCTCCATCAATTGTGTAGAGAGATACAAGTTACGCTCAATATTCGTTCCGTCCACAATATTTAAAATAGCGTCCGGACGCTCTCCGATTAAATAATTCCTCGCCACTACTTCCTCAAGCGTGTACGGGGACAGGGAATATATCCCCGGCAAATCCATAATCGTAACGTCCTTGTGCCCCTTTAACTTTCCTTCCTTTTTCTCCACCGTAACGCCCGGCCAGTTTCCCACAAACTGGTTGGAACCGGTGAGCGCATTAAATAATGTTGTCTTCCCGCTGTTGGGATTTCCCGCCAATGCTATTTTTACTGACATCTCTAAATTCTCACCCTTTCTTATGTTTGTTATCGCTTACTAGTATTAGTTTTAACTAACCTATGATTAAAAAAAATTCCCCTGCTTTTTTCATTTCTCGCTTTGCGGTTTCATACAAAGACTATTCCACCTCAATCATTTCCGCGTCCGCTTTTCTGAGCGACAGCTCATATCCCCGGACAGTTACTTCCACCGGGTCTCCCAAGGGCGCAACCTTCCTCACAAAAACGTTTACCCCTTTCGTAATCCCCATATCCATAATCCGCCGTTTCACCGGACCTTCCCCATGCAGTTTTGTGACTCTCACGGTATTCCCACAGGGAATCTGCCTTAATGTCTTCATCATGCTTTCCTCTCTTTAAATCATAATTTTATTTGCCATATCTTTGTTGATGGCAACTCTTGACTCTTTGACATTGACAATCATGCTGCCGCCAATTTCAGATACAACCGTTACATTTCCTCCGGTTACAAAACCAAGGTTTTCCAGAAACCTCCTGGTTTCCTCTTTTCCTCCAACTTTTTTAATCACGTTCGCTTCCCCAGTACGCGCCATCGTCAACGGCATTACAACCATCTCCTTTCCCTTGACGTCTGCTCTGTCATTTCACGAGTTAGTATATGCTAATTACAATTAGTTGTCAATAACTTTTGGGAATTTTTTTCTATTTAATTTGCAATCCGGGCATTTTTTCAGTATACTAATACGAAAGACATCAAGTAATTGTATGTTTACTGTTGACAGAAAAACATATAGGATCTGTTATTTCTATAATTAAAGAGGAATTCCATATGAAAAACACAGAATCTGCTGAAAATTATCTGGAAACCATTTTAATCCTCAGCCAAAAACTTCCGGTAGTCCGCTCCATAGACGTTGCCACAGAACTCGGCTTCAAGAAGCCAAGCGTCAGCGTTGCCATGAAACATCTGCGTGAATCCGGCCATATTGTAGTATCGGACAGGGGATATATCACTTTAACGGAAACCGGCAAAGAGATTGCTGATATGATTTATGAAAGGCATAACTTTCTTTCATCCTGGCTGATAAGCCTGGGCGTAGAAGAGAAAATTGCCCTGGAGGACGCCTGCCGGATTGAGCACGTTATCAGTAAGGAGAGTTTTGCGGCTATCAAGAATGCCGTGGGAGGGTTTTGAGAACCCTCAAGATAACAATCATCGCGCAGGGAATATCTTCTCCCTACTCGCCGCGCGGGGAACGGCTGCATTCGCAGCTTATTTCCTTGCGCACCCCTGTGCATAAAAAAATCACTCTGAGATGACTTGCCTCCCTGAGTGATTTTTATGTATTTTAAATTGTATGTTGCTTACATAATTATAATGTTATTACACCTCATATCTTTTCCAAGGTCGTATATCTTACCCGTCTCAATGCCTACCACCTTGGGACGCAGGATATAACCGGGATTGTTCTGCACGACCTTTGCCTTCTCGCCGTTACTGAGCTGGACAATCGTGTCAACCGGATATAGAATCATGCTCTCAAGGAAACTTTTCATAACATTCAGATCAAGTTCCTGGGTCATAGACATAATCATCTCCACCGCATCCCGCTGAGAAAACGCTTTCTTATAGGAACGTTCTGTCACAAGCGCGTCATAAATATCTACAACCGACAAAATCTTGGCAAACAAGTGCATCTTCTCCGACGAAACGCCCATAGGGTAACCCATACCGTTCATTTTCTCATGGTGCTGTAACACACCGAGCAGCACAGACGGAGAATAATTCTCCTTTTCTTTTAAAATTTCATAGCCATAGACGGAATGCTGCTTCATAATTGCAAATTCTTCATCGTTGAGCCTTCCGGGCTTATTGAGGACTTCATTCGGTATCTTGGACTTGCCCAAATCATGGAGCAGCCCGGCAATGCCGATCTCGTACACTTCCTTGTCATTGAGCCCATGCTGCTTTGCCACAATCATCGCCATAGTGGCAACGTCTACGCTGTGCTTAAACGTATATTCATCACTGATCTTCAACGTACTGATGTCGACCGCAATCGCCTCATTGTCAGAAATAGCGCGCATTAACTCATCGGTAATCTTGTTCGTGGCATCTGAGAAATCCTGTGTGTCCGTATTATTATACAAATACTGGATGCCCTCCGCCACACGCTTCTTCACGCTCTCCGTCAGCTTGACCTTCGAGCGGTCCGCCACTCTGGTCTTCTCAATGACGCTCTTCGCCATCAGCGATATGTTCTCTTCCTCCGGGTCTTCCTCACCTTCCCGTATGTACACGCCATTAATTCCAAGCTTCAGCAGGGAGTCAATCAGATAATCATCCATAATTGCCCCCCGGGCAATCAGAATTCTTCCTCTACGGTCAACAATCGCCTGGTCAATTTTCATTCCTTTTTGTAGGGACCTGGTCCTCATGAAAAATCGTTTAACCACAAGTTTTACCTCTGCATCCTCTGCCAAATATATGGCTCTTTTCTTCCGGTTTCGCTGAATCTCTGCCAGAGTAATATTATTATACACTATCTTCCCATAAATTCCAACTACAATTTATTTCAGGAGTTTCCGTCTCGCCATTACCCACTTGCTGAGAGGGCTTGTACAATACTTATACTTGTTTTTTGCTTTAACCTTGTAGTAATAATTCTTCTTCGCCGCCGCTGTTCTATCGACAAAGGACAATTTTTTCGTGGTTCCGATACGCTGATATTTGCCATTTTTCTTGGCAGAACGGTAAATTTCATAACTTGTTGCCCCTTGAACGGAATTCCAGGAAATCTTGATATCTGCATAAGAGGATCCCTGCGCTTTGTTTTTACAGGGATCAGCCGTCACATTCTGCGGCGCGCTGCATGCCACATAGAGGGTATAAGAGGCTTTTTCGGAAGGTTTATCTTTGTTAAAAGCTTTGATTACCGTCCTACCGGGAGCCTTTGCTTTTACAAGCCCGGTGGCATCATTTACAGTCGCCACCTTCTTCCTGCCGCTGAGCCACTTGAGATTACCCTGATTCGTCAGAGGCTTCACCCAGAGCCTGTCGCCCTTGCCAGCCACATAATAAGACCTGGAAAAAGACAGAGGCATTTTCACCGTAACATTGCAGAACGCTTGCAGCCCATCCCTGCTCTCCGCATAAATAATCGTCTGCCCCTCTTTTTTGGCCTTAATAAGTCCGGTCTTTGGATTTACTGTAGCCACGCTTTCATCAAAACTCTTATATGTGATTTCGTAAGAATCGGGCAGGCGGCTGGATATTATTGCCTTCAGCTTTTGGGTTTTGCCTTTTTTCAACACAACGCTTTTCTTATTCAGCGCAAGAGAATCTACCGGAAGGTGATATATTGCAGAAATTTCATGCTCGGACAAATTGCTTCCTGTCAGGGAAACCTCCCACGGATAAGGCAGCGTTTTGAAAATCCGATAATAGAGGCTGCAAGCCGCCAGATAATACCCTGCATATTCTGGATGTTTGTCGTCATCCCTTACCATACATATCTCTGGATAAAGCTTATTGACGCGGTGGGAATGCATTCCTACCATAACCGCCTCAATTCCCAGCCTGTTTTCCAACTCGCGAAATGCTGCGGCAAGATACAGTTCCATTTCTTCCGTTGTCAGCAGCTTTTTCTTGCCATTGACCTTGATGGGCACACCATTGCTGTACCCAGCGTTCATATACAACAGAGTTTTCGCCTGCGGCTGAAATACTTTCACCAACTGTTGCAGCCTTTGTATCGCCGGCACTGTAGAAGATTCAAAATATTGAATAGGCTCTGCGGTCCGCTCCTGAAAAATAATGTAATCCCACTTACGATTCACCAAAAGCTTGATAAGCTGTTTGTAATAAGAAATATGTTCTTCGTCCATTCCAGCATAGTACTTCAGCCGGGCCAGCCCATGCGCCAATGTTTTGACTTTAAGATTGCGCCCCTCTGCCGCAGCCAGATCCTTTAACGGCTGTTCCACGGAATAGGTGACGCTGGACGATACTTTCGTCTTTGTAAAACTGTTGCCTACCAGCAGGACACGCGTAGCGTTCGCCGACTGTTTGTCAATGTTCGCACCCTGATCCGCCGTTACGACATCCATTACCATTTGATCCTCTGCTGGAGTACTCACTGCCTTCGCACCGGAAGCCGTATAACCCGCATACGTCTCCATGCCCGACACAACGCTCAAAACCAAAATACAAATCAAACAAATAATTCTTTTTAATCTCTCCATTATTTTCTCCTTGCGCAAATTTCCCCCTATAAGTTTGTCCTCACCAGCTTAGGCTTATACCCGCCTTCCTCCAACGCGCGCATAATCTGCTGTTTATGCTCCGTGCCAAAGGCTTCCAGGGTTATCCGCAGCTCTACGGCGGCATTGCGGTTCGTGGTGACAAACTGGTTGTGTTCCAGTTTGATAACATTCCCCTGCTGCTTTGCCATAGTTTCCGCAACTTTGCTCAATTCTCCCGGCTTATCCGGCAAAAGTACCGATACCGTAAATATCCGATCCCGGAAAATTAACCCCTGCTGCACCACAGAGGACATGGTAATCACATCCATGTTGCCTCCGCTCAAGATAGATACCACACGTTTCCCTTCCACATTCAAATGGCGCAGCGCAGCGACCGTTAAAAGACCGGAGTTTTCCACGACCATTTTATGATTCTCTACCATATCCAAAAATGCCACAATCAATTCATCGTCTTCCACAGTGATGATATCATCCAGATTTTCTTTCACATAGGGGAAAATATTTTCACCCGGGGTCTTAACCGCCGTGCCGTCGGCAATCGTACTGACGCCTGGAAGCGTCACAATTTTCCCCGCCTCAATAGAAGCCTGCATACAATTTGCTCCCGCCGGCTCCACGCCAATCACTTTAATCTTAGGATTCAAAAGCTTGGCAAGCGTGGACACGCCGGTGGCAAGCCCGCCTCCTCCGATGGGAACCAAAATATATTCCACCAGAGGCAGCTCCTTAAAGATTTCCATGGCAATTGTTCCCTGCCCGGTGGCAACGGCAAGGTCGTCAAACGGATGGATAAATGTGTAACCGTGTTCCTCAGCAAGCTCATAAGCCTTGTTGCAGGCCTCGTCATAGACGTCCCCATATAACACGACGTCCGCGCCGTACCCCTTCGTGCGGTTGACCTTAATCAACGGCGTCGTAGTCGGCATTACAATCGTTGCTTTCACACCAAAGCATTTTGCCGCATAGGCGACGCCCTGCGCATGGTTGCCCGCGGACGCAGTAATCAGCCCTTTCTGGCGTTCTTCCTCTGTGAGCGTGCTAATCTTATAATACGCGCCGCGCACCTTATATGCCCCTGTAAACTGCATGTTCTCAGGCTTTAAGTAGACCTTATTCCCCGTCTGTTCACTGAGAAAATCACTGTATACCAGCTTGGTCTCCTGCGTCACCTCCTGTACAATCCTGCTCGCCTCTTCAAATTTATCCAGTGTCAGCATTTTAAATCCTCCTGTCTGCTTCTGTGAAAATTATTGCCCTTCTAACTCTCCTGTTCAGTCTCTCCGTCCCGTGTAAAGAGCGCATTCACAAATTGCTCTGCATCAAACTTCTGTAAATCGTCTATTGTCTCGCCCACGCCGATATATTTCACCGGAATACCCAGCTCCGACTGGATGGCGACTGCAATGCCGCCTTTGGCGGTTCCGTCCATTTTCGTGAGAACAATGCCCGTGATATCGGCGACTTCTGAAAACTGCCTGGCCTGTGCGAGCGCATTCTGTCCCGTCGTCCCGTCAAGCACAACCAAGGTTTCCCGAAATGCATCGGGAAATTCCTTTTCGAGAATGCGGTGAATTTTCTTTAACTCTTCCATAAGATTCTTCTTATTGTGAAGACGCCCGGCCGTATCGCAGAGCAGCACGTCCGCGTTACGCGCCTTGGCTGCCGCCACCGCGTCAAATACGACAGACGCAGGGTCTGCGCCCTCCTGCCCGCCAATCATTTCTACCCCGGCGCGGTTGGCCCACTCGGCAAGCTGTTCTCCTGCCGCCGCGCGGAACGTATCTGCCGCCGCGATAACAACTTTTTTCCCTTGATCTTTTAACTTACCCGCCAGCTTGCCTACAGAGGTAGTCTTGCCCACGCCGTTGACGCCAATCACAAGCACTACCGACTTCTCCTGTTCAAAGCGGTATGCTGTCTCCCCCACATCCATCTGCTCTTTAATGCTGGAAATCAGCAATTCCTTGCACTGCCCGGGTTCCTTGATATGCTCCTTCTTCACCTTTTCTCTGAGATTTTCGATAATCTCCGTTGTGGCATGAACGCCCAAATCCCCCATAATCAGTATTTCCTCAATCTCCTCATAGAAATCGTCGTCTATACTGGAAAATCCGCTGAAAATCGAATCAATCCCGGAAACAATATTATCCCTCGTCTTGGACAATCCCTGCACAAGACGTCTGAAAAAGCCTTTCTTCTCCTCTGCCATCGTTCTCATCCCTTTCTTTATAAATTCTTTCTACAAATCCATATCCCCTTCTCTACGCATCCAGCGCCTCCTCAATTAAGTTTACGGACACCAGTGTGGACACACCTTTTTCCTGCATAGTGATTCCATAAAGGCGGTCTGCCGCCGCCATCGTTCCTCTTCTGTGCGTAATCACGATAAACTGGGTATTTCTTGTCAATTTATGTAAATAATTCGCAAACCGTCCAACATTGGAGTCGTCCAACGCCGCCTCAATCTCGTCCAACAGGCAAAACGGCGACGGTTTTAAATTCTGAATCGCAAACAACAGAGAAATCGCTGTCAGCGCTTTCTCACCGCCGGACATCTGCATCATATTCTGTAACTTCTTACCGGGCGGCTGGGCGCTGATGCGGATTCCACATTCGAGAATATCTTCGTCCTCCACAAGTTCCAGCGTTCCCTTTCCTCCGCCAAACAATTCCTTAAATACTTTGTTAAATTCTGTCTGAATTTCTGCAAATTTCTCCATAAACTGTTTGCGCATTCCCGCATCCAACTCTTCGATAATGCCAAGCAATGTGTTTTCGGCCTCCACCAGATCGTCATGCTGCGTTTTTAAGAACACATACCGCTCGGACAAACTCTTGTAATCCTCAATAGCGTTGACATTGACGTCGCCCAGCTTGCGGATTTCCTCTTTCATCTGCGCAATCAGCTTCTTTAACTCGGCGAGATTGTCATATTCCTCACTGCGCAGCTCCATGGCATTGTGGAAAGTCAATTCGTACTCTTCCCACATATAATTGCTCTGGCTCTCCGCTGATTCCTGTAATTTTTCTTTCTGGCTGTTCAGGCGGAACAATTCTTTGTCTAAATCGTTCATACGCTTAGACAATTCCTCCTGCTTCTGGAAAAATCCCCGGTAAGACTGCGACATCTCCTCGCGTTGTCTCTGCCCTTCCTGAATCTTCTTTGCCAATTCGTCATGCGCCGTGTCGGAAGCCTTGATTGTCTCAAGAATGCCCGCAATGTCCTGCTGCTTCTTCTCAATGTCAGCCTGTGAATCATCTTTCTCCTGTTTTGCTGCCTCCAGGTCGGCCTGCAGCTTCTCCAATTCCCCTTCAATCCGGGATATATTTTCCTGTAAGAATTTCACCTTCTGCAAGAGATTCGCTTCCTCTAGCTGTACCCCGGAAACTGCCCTCTGGCTCTCCTCGGCAAGTTGGTTCTGCCTGTCCAAAATTTCGCGTAAATTGCGGTTTTCTTCTTCAATCTCCTTTTCCCGCCGGTCTGCCGCTTGAATTTCTTCCTGAATCATACCGCGGTTTTCCGTGATTTCCCCAAGCTGGTATTCAATCTGGCGGCTCTCTGTCTGCAAATCCGTGAATTGGCTATCATTTGCTTCTTTCTGTTCCCTGGCTCGCTGCAAATTCATTTTCTCAGTGTTCTGCCTGAGCATTGATTCTTTGAGGTCTTCCCGTACCTGAAGCAAATCCTCCTTCAACAGCTCGCGCGCCGTCTGAATTTCCTCCAACCGGTTCTTGTGTTGCACAGCGGCGTCCTCAAGCTCTTTCGTCTGTCTCTGCAAATCCTCAATTTCGCGCTTTCTGCCAAGAAGGTTACTGGTATTCTTAAAAGCTCCTCCCGCCATGGAACCGCCCGGGTTGAGAGATTCCCCTTCCAGCGTCACAATTCTCAGACTGTACTGGTATTTACGCGCAAGAACAATCGCGTGTTCAATCGTATCTACTACATACGTCCTGCCCAACAAATAAGATTTCAGTCCCGCATATCGGCTGTCCGCATGGACCAACTCGCTGCCGATGCCTATCACTCCCGGCTCTTTTAAAGCCGCCTGGTTCACCTGTGGAGACTTCTTACCCACACTGGTCAGCGGCAGGAACGTCGCGCGCCCATAACGGTTCTTTTTGAGATGCTCAATCATTTTTTTGGCAGTCACCTCGTCTTCTGTGACAATATTCTGGATGCTGCCGCCCAACGCCGTCTCGATGGCAATTTCATATTTTTTATCGACCTGAATCAGATCAGCCACAACCCCGAGAAGTCCTGGAATATCATCCCTTTTCTCCATCACGCGGCGGATTGCGTTACCGTAACCGTCATACCGCTCGGCAATATTTATCAAAGATTCCAATCTGGACTTTTCCCTGTGGTAACGCGCCGTATCCCGTTCCAATTCGCGGTTCGTCTGCGCCTGTTTCTCCTGCCACTGCCGATTCTTTTGCTCAAGTTCCTGTTCCTGCCTCAACAGGCCCAGATAATGCTCCTTAGCCTCTTCATACCTCTTCTCACATTCCTCCACCATGGATCTGAGGTCTTCTTCTTCGCTTTTTTGCTCTAACAAACGCTTGCTGAGTTCGGCCCTGCGAATATTGACCTGCTCCTGCATCGTATCGTAACGCTGCTGTCTCGCTTTCGTAGAGGCTTTGTTATTGAGGAGATCAATCATCTCATTTTTGCCGTTCTCTATCCCCCGGCTGCAACGGGCAATCTCTTCCTGGATTTCCTGATACTGCGCCATGACCTGAATTTTCTGTTCTTCCACGGAACCAAGCTGCTGTTTAAACTGCGCCATCTCTCTGAGAAATCCTGCTTTTTGCTCCCTGCGCTGCGCCATGTCGCCATCAATTTCCTGCTGGCGCGCCGTAAAATGTTCTTCACTCTGTTCGGCGGCATGGATCTGTTCCCGCAAAACATTAATCTGCCCTTCCAGTTTACCTTTGAGGACTGTGGTATTGCCCAACTCATCCCTGAGAGACGCAAGGCGCGCGTCCGCCTGCTCCATATCGCGTTCCATCTGTTCATATTCAGCTTTGATATTGCCATAAGACGCGGTAGTGTCTTTCAGCTCTCCGTCCGCAATCTCAATCTTTCCCACAAGCTCTTTCAATTGCTGCTCTATCCGCTCCATATCCATAAGGAACATATTTACATCGTAAGCCTTTAATTCTTCCTTCTTCTTGAGATATGTCTTCGCTTTTTCCGCCTGTCTCTCGAGCGGCCCTACCTGTTTCTCCAACTCGGCGAGAATATCATTGACGCGCAGAAGATTCTGTCTCTCATCCTCGAGTTTCTTCTGCGCCGTTGCCTTCCTCCGTTTGAATTTGACAATACCTGCCGCCTCGTCAAAAAGTTCCCTGCGCTCTTCCGGCTTTCCGCTGAGGATGCGTTCAATCTGTCCCTGTCCAATGATGGAATATCCTTCTTTACCGATTCCGGTATCGTAAAACAACTCATTCACGTCTTTCAGACGACATGCCGTGCCGTTGATGAGATATTCACTCTCACCGGAACGATAGACCCTGCGCGCCACCGTGACTTCATTGAAATCAACGTTCAACTGCCTGTCGCTGTTGTCGAGCGTAATAGCTACATAGGCGTAACTGAGCGGTTTGCGGTTCTCTGTGCCCGAGAAAATAACATCCTGCATACTTGCACCGCGCAGCTGTTTCACACGCTGTTCTCCCAGTACCCAGCGCACAGCGTCCGCCACGTTACTCTTCCCGCTTCCGTTCGGACCGACAATCCCGGTAATCCCATTGTGAAATTCAAAGAGAATTTTATTAGCAAAAGACTTGAACCCATGAACTTCTATACTTTTTAAATACATGTATTTCCTCCATCAACTTAGTACAACGAAAATGAAAAATATCTGCTATTTCATCTTCATTGTACCTAGAGCCCTTGTTGCTTTAAGCGCAGCAACGTCTGATACGCGGCCTCCTGCTCCGCAGCCTTTTTGGTCCTTCCTTCTCCCTGTCCATAGGCGGTATCGCCAATCATCGCTTCCATTATAAACCGTTTGTTGTGGTCGGGACCTTCCTCGCGCAGCATCCGATAATGCAGCTCTTCGCTAAAATTTCCCTGCACAACCTCCTGTAAGATAGTCTTGCTATCAAAAAAGAGCTTCTTGTGTTCCAGGTCGTTTAAAATGTACTTCAAAATAAACTCTTTTGCATTAGCAAAACCACCGTCCAGATAAATTGCCCCAATCACAGCCTCCAGAGCATCCGATAAAACAGAAGCGCGTTTTCTGCCGCCTGTCTGCTCCTCACCCTTGCCCAGCCGCAGATATCTGCCGAGATCAAGCCCCCTCGTACAGAACGACAGCGTCTGCTCACATACCATACTGGCGCGAAGCCTTGTCATCTCGCCCTCCGTCTCCTCCGGGAAACTCTTAAAAAGAAATTCACTGGAAACAAGCTCTAACACGGCGTCGCCCAAAAATTCCAGCCTTTCATTGTCGGACAATCTGCCCGTATGGCATTCGTTGGCATAAGAACTGTGGGTCAATGCCTGCGCGAGCAGCTTCTTATCTTGAAATTGATAGCCAATCCTCTCTTCAAATTCTCTCTGTAAATTCATAAACTTTCCTTTCAATCGCTGAATACATTAGGTGACTGAATATATACAGGAAACATAAGTTTCTTATATGACAAGGATAGCCCGGGAGAAATTTTAGCAATTTCTTCCAGGCACCCTAATTTCTTATCAAAACTAATGTCGCCACTAATTGACAGCTTCCTTAATCTGTTCCACCGCATCGCCTACGGTCACAATCTTCTCTGCTTCCTCATTGGCAATCTCAATATCGAACTCTTCTTCCAGCCCCATGATAATCTGAAAAATATCCAGAGAATCTGCTCCCAGATCATCTACGAACGTAGTCTCCATTGTGATTTCCTCTACATCGACATTCAATACTTCAGAAATGATTTTCTTAATCTTTTCAAATTCCATGACTTCCTCCAATATTCCTTTTGATTTTCTCATTAATTTCCTGTTCTTTGAAGGTAACACACTGAATGATGGAATTTGTTACCTCCTTTGCCTTAGAACTTCCGTGCGTCTTGACAACAAGACCTTTGAGCCCGAGAAGCGGCGCGCCGCCATATTCGCTGGCATCAAACGATTTCAACGTTTTCTTCAACGCTGGCTTCACCAGAAGCGCCCCCATTTTGCTTCGCAGCGTTCCCATCATACCTTCCTTAACCATGCTGATTAATGTTGCGCCTACGCCCTCATACAGCTTGAGGATTACATTTCCCACAAACGCCTCGCAGACAATCACATCTGCCTCGCCATTTGGAATATCACGCGCCTCGATGCTGCCCACAAAATTGATATCAGGGCAACTCTTTAAAAGTGGAAACGTTTCTTTCACCAGCGCATTGCCCTTTTCCTCCTCGGCGCCAATATTAACAATGGCAACCCTGGGATTATCAATACCCAGCACGTTTTCCATATAAATAGAGCCCATCTTGGCAAACTGCACCAAATGTGAAGACCTGGCGTCGACATTTGCTCCACAGTCGACAAGCAGAGAAACACCCTTCCGGGTAGGTATCAACGGCGCCAACGGCGGACGCTCTACTCCCTTTATCCTGCCGACAATGATTTGTCCTCCTACCAATACGGCGCCGGAACTTCCTGCGGACACAAACGCATCTGCTTTCTGCTCCTTCACCATATTCATGCCGACTACAATAGACGACTGCTTCTTCTTGCGGATTGCCAGTACTGGAGGCTCCGCAGTCTCAATCACTTCCGGGGCATGAACAACCTCAATCTGGGTACCCTGATAGGAAAGCGCTTTTAATTCTTTGTCTACAGCTTCCTGCCTGCCAATCAAGTATACCTTGATATCCTGGCGCAGCGTAACAGCATCAATCGCCCCTTTTACAATTTCCACGGGGGCATGATCGCCGCCCATAGCGTCTACTGCTACTCTTATCATTTCCTCCATGCAACTTCCTCCTTATGGCATAGTATAAGAAAAGGCTTGTCTGCCTGCGGCTTGCAAGGCGTTTTCCTTATTTTGCTAATGCCTCCCTAAGAATATACTATAAGTAATCAGAGAAGTCAACAACTCCTCTGAAATGGCGTTGCAGAACAGAATGACAGGCGACGGCTCATTCACAACTTGATTCTGTATGCCAAAAGGGGGCAGCCGCACTAATCGTCAAACGCCTTGCGATTCTTCTCATCTTCCAGCCTGCGCTCCTCTTCCGTCATATATTTGCGAAAAATCCATTCCAGTACAAAACTCTGAACCCAACTGTAGATTGCCGGAAGCATGATAACCAGGAAGGGAAATATATACATTAAAAACCCTGTTCCTGCCGCTAGCGCGAGCAGCAGAACCGTCATTGGAAAATGTACCGTTGCAAAAAGAATGGCATTTTTCATAGACCGTTTTCTTGTGTTCTCAAAACGCGCCATATAAGGAAAGAGATAGGAAATCCAGACAAACCACACTGCCATGCCCACCAGAAACACAATTCCCAACTCAGCCGGCATCCGCCCCTTGCGCGCATAAAAGCTGATAATTGCGCCGTCTGCCCCCAAAAGGATTCCCAGGGCAAGCGCAATCAGCCATACCGGCGTTGTCTGCTTAAAATTCTCTCGGAAAGATTCTATATAATCCCGGAACACGTACCCTCTATCATGGCGCAAAACTTTATTCGCCGTATGGTACATCGCTGTCATCGCCGTCCCTATCGTAAAAACAGGCAGACAGCTCACAAGAAACAGCAGGCTTAACGTAATACAGTCTGTAAATTTGGAAATGGATCTCATAACTCCGCCATCGTAATTAAATAATCGCATCTGTTTTTCCTTTCTTACAATCTAATGTACGCACGACTTTTATATCCAAAGAAATCCCCAGTACCTGCTTATAATACAAAAAACCCCTCCAATCCGGAGAGGCCTTGCTGATTAATCCTGAGGGATAATCTCTTTTTTGTTATAGCTTCCGCAGCTCTTGCAAACTCTATGAGGCATCATAAGCTCCCCACATTTGCTGCACTTCACTAAGTTCGGGACAGACATCTTCCAGTTTGCCCTTCTCTTGTCTCTTCTCGACTTAGAAGATTTATTTTTCGGACAGATAGACATGATCACACCTCCTTAAATTGGTTAAAAATATCCTGGATTGCTGCCATTCTTGGATCCAGCTCTGTTTTCTGGCACTGACATTCTGCCAGATTCAGATTGGCGCCGCATCGCTTACAGATGCCTTTGCAATCCTCTCTGCACAGAACCTTCATGGGCCAACTCACCAAAATCTCTCCAAAAATAAGTTGATCTACATCCAGATTCGTTCCTGCCATAAAATTTGATTCTTCCATGCTCTGTTCCCCATCGCTTGCAGTAAGGTCAAATTCCTTCTCAATCTTTAGGGAAAATATCCTGTCTACCTCTTCCAGACAGCGGCCGCACGGAATCGCAATTGTAACTTCCGTCTCCCCACGAATAAGCAGGCGCTTATTATTCTCGTTGGCGAACGTCAGTACAAAAGGCGTGCTTTTTACAATCGGAAACTGCCCCAGCTTAGAATCAAAAGCCGTCAATTCAATTGCCGCCTGCTTCGTCACTTCCTTATCCTCACTGGAAATAATATCTGCTAACTCTATCTTCATCACAGTCTCCTATCCACACTTGATATATTATACCTAGCAAAACCAGGTTTGTCAACCATTTCTTTACATTTTAATCTTCCCGCGGATACGCTGCAAAGCATTGTCAATTGACTTGGGCTCCTTCCCCAGCTGTTGCGCAATCTGGCGGTAACTCAGGCCTTGAAGATAGAGCTGCACAACCTGCCGTTCAAATCGGCTGAGATCATTTCTGAGTTTTTCTTTGATAGCCCGCGAATCCTCCCGCTCAATGACAAGCTGTTCTGGATTGGCATTTTCAAAAGATTCCAACACATCCAGGAAAGTGTCCTCCCCTTCCCGCCCCATTTGTGTATTCAACGAGATATAGGAATTTAACGGCAGATGCTTCTTCCTCTGGGAAGCCTCTACCGCATGGTATATCTGCCTGGTAATACAGAGATCTGCAAAATGGTAAAAAGAAGCGTCCTTGTCCGCCTTAAAATCCCGGATTGCCTTGAACAGTCCAATCATCCCCTCCTGAATCAGATCGTCCGTGTCCCCGCCAATCAGAAACATGGCGTTGGCCCGTTTGCGCACCAGATTCTTATATTTTTCCATGATATAATCAGTAATTTCTTCCCTACCGCTGCGCAGCTCGCCAATTAACGCTTCATCCGTCTGATTCCTGTAATCGTTCTCTCTTAGCACTTCTTTCCCCTCACTGCATTCTCTGTCTCACAATTTCGTAGGCCAGCACGCCCGCCGCCACGGAGACGTTCAAGGAATCAATGTTCCCCGCCATGGGAATAGCTGCATTAAAATCACAGTTTTCCTTTACCAGCTTGCCAACCCCCTCTCCTTCACTGCCAATTACCAGACCGATAGGTCCTTTCAGGTCCAGCTCATACATAGGCGCGCCGTCCATGTCTGCACAGACAAACCAGATGCCTTGCTCTTTCAGTTCTTTGATTGTCTGGGTGAGATTTGTCACCTTTGCCACCGGCGTGTAATTCAACGCGCCTGCCGACGCTTTTGCCACAGTCGCCGTCAATCCCACTGCCCTGCGCTTGGGAATAATTACGCCATGCGCGCCGACAACATTCGCCGTACGGATGATAGCGCCCAAATTATGCGGGTCTTCAATATTGTCAAGCAGGATTAGAAACGGCGCTTCCTCTTTTTCTTTCGCTGCTTTCAGCATGTCCTCCACCTGAGCATACTCGTAGGCTGCTGCATAAGCAATCACGCCTTGATGCTTCTTTGTCTCGGACAGCTGATCCAGCCGCTCCCGCTCCACATAACTGAGAATCGTGTCATGCTTTTGTGCTTCGCGGATAATTGTCCTTACAGGACCATCTTGGCACCCCTTTAACACAAACAGCCTGTCTATCGTTTTCCCGGAACGAAACGCCTCCAAAACTGCATTCCTTCCCTCAATCGTCAACTCCTCGTAGCGCATCCTCTTCTCCTTTCCCGTTTTCAGCAAGCCCCATTAAAATCAACTCCATCATCCGTTCTGTCCGATCTTGCAGATACAGATAGCCAATCAAAGCCTCTAACCCCGTAGCTCTGCGGTAATCCACCACCGTGGCATTCTTTGCTACAGTGGCAGACTTGGCGTTTCTGCCGCGCTTGTATACCGCAAGTTCCTCTTCCGTCAACTCCGGCATAAGCCTGCCAATCAGTTCGGATTGGGCGTGTGCCTTGACAATCTCGCTGGTGCGGCGATTCATCTCATTCACGCGCGTATTCCCTTGCCCCACTACCATAGTGCGAATAATCAGATCGTATACGCCGTCCCCAATATAGGCCAAGGTCAGCGGTGAATAGCTGCGGACATCTTTGGGCTCAATAGCAAATTTCTCTAAAATGTAAGAATTTATGCCCTTTTCCATTTTACTCCTTCTCTGGTGTCTTCTAAGATAATACCTTTTTCTGACAGAATTGCGCGTATCTCATCAGCGCGGGTGAAATTCTTCTCTTTTCTCGCCGCCTGACGCTCCGCAATGAGATTTTCAATCTCTTCGTCCAGCATCTCCTGCTCTTTGGCAAGAATGATTCCTAAGACGTCGCAAAGCGCTTCCATCCGCTGGTACAGCTTGCCCGCTAATTCGCCTGAACTTGCCTCGCCCACATTCGTATTGCAGTATTTCACAAGCTCAAAAACTGCCGAAACCGCATCCGCCGTGTTGAAATCATCCTCCATGGATTTCTCAAATTTCTCCACAAAACTATCGCTGCCCTGCCAAAGTTCCCTTTCCGCTTCCGTCATAGATTGCTTCGCTGCATTCTCCTGTAAATGACGCAGATTTTCCGCTGCATTCAAAATTCGCTCCAAACCGTTTTTCGCCGCTTCCATTAAGTCCGCGCTGAAATTGAGGGGGCTCCTGTAGTGTGCACTGAGCATAAAAAAGCGCAACACTTGCAAATCATATTTGTCCTTGATTTCCCGCACAGTAAAAAAGTTTCCCTCGGATTTTGACATTTTTTTATTATCTATATTTAAAAATCCATTGTGAATCCAGTATTTGGCAAATATTTTACCGTTGCATGCTTCGCTTTGGGCAATCTCATTTTCATGGTGCGGAAAAATCAAATCCTCGCCGCCCGCATGGATATCAATCTCCTCACCCAGATATTTTTTGGCCATAACGGAGCACTCAATATGCCATCCCGGCCTGCCTTTGCACCAGGGAGATTCCCAGTATGGCTCCCCTTCTTTTTTGGGCTTCCACAACACAAAATCAAGAGAATCTTCCTTATCCTCTCCCGTCACCTTAATGTCCCGGTGACCGGCCTGCAAATCATCCAGATTCTTGTGAGACAGCTTGCCGTATTCTTCAAACTTCCTGGTGCGGAAATAAACGGTTCCGTCCGCTACCGCGTAGGCAAACCCTTTCTCAATCAAAGTAGAAATCATCTCTAACATGCCGTCAATTTCCTGCGTCGCCAGCGGATGCACCGTAGCAGGTTTCACATTCATGTCCGCCATGTCTTTTTTGCACTCTTCAATATAACGCTGGGAAATTTCCTGCGCGGAAACTCCCTCCTCCACGGCTTTCTTAATAATCTTGTCGTCCACATCCGTGAAATTTGACACATAATTTACTTCATAACCTTTGTATTCCATATACCTGCGCACCGTGTCAAAAACCATCATAGGACGGGCGTTTCCGATATGAATCAGATTGTATACGGTAGGGCCGCAGACATACATTTTAACTTTCCCTTCCTCCAAAGGCACAAAATCTTCTTTTTTCCTGCTCAGTGTATTGTATACTTTCATATTTTTCCTCCTAGTTACGAGCACTTAGACGGCAGAGCTCTCTCTGGCGTCTTACGTGCGATACATGCCGACGCCCTTAGTGAGAACGAACGTCACTCACGTTCGAGCTTAGTAGTCGGCGAGTTACGAGCACTTAGACGGCAGAGCTCTCTCTGGCGTCTTACGTGCGATACATGCCGACGCCCTTAGTGAGAACGAACGTCACTCACGTTCGAGCTTAGTAGTCGGCGAGTTTCATGCACTTAATCTCTACAGCGCAGCTCTTTGATTTCTTTCTCTAAATCTATAATCTTATTGCACAGCGCCGAGTTTTCATGTTGCAATACCATGATATCTTCCATGACCGGGTCGGGCAGATGCACCTGATCCATATCACTTCTGGGCACCTTGATATTGTCTCTCTTGACTATTCTCCCCGGCACGCCTACCACCGTGCAGTTCGGCGGAACTTCCTCTAATACCACGCTTCCCGCCCCTATCTTGCTATTCTCGCCAACGGTAAAAGAACCGATGACCTTCGCCCCCGCGCTCACCATCACATTATCACAGAGCGTCGGATGCCGCTTGCCGCTCTCCTTGCCGGTTCCACCCAAAGTAACGCCCTGATAAAGCGTCACATTATCTCCAATAATTGTCGTCTCTCCGATAATCACACCGCTTCCATGGTCGATAAAAAAACCTTTGCCAATTACTGCCCCCGGATGAATCTCTATGCCTGTCTTTCGCGCAGCTTTCTGCGAAATCTTGCGCGCCCAGAAATAATGGCCTTTGAGATATTTCTTATGCGCCTTGCGGTAACTGAGCATCACCCGGAAACTTGGATAAAGCAATACCTCCATAGGAGACTTAATTGCCGGATCCCTTTCCCTGATTACCTCGTATTCTTCTTTTATCTGCCGGAAAAATCCCATTTTTGAACGCTTCCCTTCTAACAACACGGACTTGCCAGATTGACATTCCTATTCGTGTTAGTTTATGCAGAAATTGGATTTTTGTCAATAGGCAAATATAAGTTCAGCCAGCCGAGATAAATCGAGGAAAATTGTGCTTGCACAAATTTTACTTGATTCTTCTCGGCTGAGGGAACGCCAAGCAATGAGCAAAGTTAGCTGCAATGCAGCGGGAAAACGCCGTAGGCGTCTTTGCGATTGGCGTGTGCTGAACTTATATTTGCCAGCCGAGTTAAATCGAGGAAATTTGCCTGCCAAGATAAATCGGATAAAATATTCCATTACACCCACTCGTTTAAATAGACAGACGTATGTTGCAGTAATGTCTCCGCCAGCTCCCCAATATCCATCTGCTGCCTGACGCTTTCCTCGGAAATATCACTGATGCAGCCGCCTGCACGGCTTATTTCAATACGAAAACATCCGTTATTTTTATTTAAAAGAGAATCTGTAACCTTCACATAGAGCGCTGTACGCCTCTTACTGCGCAGCAGCGGCACAAGCGCACGAAGATTCGTCACTCGCACCATCATGCGCGAAGAAGTGAACCTTATCGTATTTACCGTACATCCGGCTCCTTTCAGCGCATCGCGGCAGATTTGCTCTGCTTCTTCCCCGGATATGCTATCCCTAAGCAACAGTTCTTTGATTTCTGCCGTTTTTCGCTCTATACCGCTCACACTGTACAATAGAATCCCATATAACCCCTGTTCTTTTGACTGTACGCCGTCATATTCCCAAGCCCGCTCTTTTAGCTGTACGCCGCCATGTTCTAAAGCCCGCTCTTTTAACAGTGTATCGCCGTTTTCTAAAGCGCTCTTTTTCAAAAGCAGCGCGCCGCCATGCTCCGACGCAAGCTCTTTCAACAGACGGTGGTAATAGCTTTTACTCCGTTTAATAAAAACCTCGCACTTGTCTGCCAAAATCCGATTAGAAAACAATGCCATCTCCTGGCAATCCTTTTCACTTGCAAGTTTCCATCCAGCTTCGTCCATATCATTGATGGGCGGATTCAAAGATGCCGCCCTTAACAAATCCGTCCCATCGCCTGCATCAAAACAGATACCGCCCCTTTGAAGATAATCCTGACAAGGGAAAAACACAAATCCCTGCCCCCTGTAATATGCCGGATCAGCCGGAAGCAAAAAGGTAAACGGCACCTGCCTATGTTCCATATCTTGCAAAGCCCGTTCCATTACCCTGCCCATTTTTCCTTGCCTACGGTAACGAATGTCTGTGGCAACAGCCACAATGTATGGGACTTTTTTGGTATTTCCATTAATATCAATTTCGTATGGATTTAAATGAATCATAACATGGAAGGCCCTGTCGTTTGCAGCGCCTTCCATCACAATCACTTCATTATCTTTGGTTTTCCATTCGTAATAATAATCAATGAACTCCTTAGAGTCCTCGGGAAACGCAGCCTCATACAAAGCCCTGCTTGTCCTCTTCTCCCTCTGTTCCAAATAGCGTATGCTGCTTTTCACTTCGCTAATCCTTGTCTGGCGCATCCGCCGTAACCCTCGCTTTTTCCATTTATTCCTGTCTGGCGCATCCGCCGCAGACCTCGCTTTTCTATTTATTCCTGTCTGGCGCATCCGCCGCAGGCCTCACAATTCCTTGCGCTGTCATAGGCCGGCGCGCTCGCCTCATACAGGCCGGCTAACGCACAAATTGCCTGCGCAGAAATCCCTTCCTGCCTTCCGCTGAATCCAAGTCCCTCCTCTGTAGTTGCTTTGACATTAATCTGCTCTTTGGCAATCGACAGTACATCCGCAATATTGCGCTCCATCTGCGCAATAAAGGGCCGCAGTTTCGGTTTCTGTGCAATAATTGTGGCGTCAATATTTTCTACCACATATCCCTGCTGCTGCAAAAGCTCTGCCACATACGCCAAAAGCTTCATACTTGAGATTCCCTTATAAGCTGCGTCTGTATCCGGGAAATGCTTGCCGATATCGCCAAGCGCCGCTGCGCCCAGCAAGGCGTCCATAATCGCATGCACAAGTACGTCGGCGTCGGAATGACCCTCTAACCCTAAGCTATGCGCAACCTCTACGCCGCCGAGAATTAATTTGCGGTTCTCGACAAGTCTGTGCACATCATATCCAATTCCAACTCTCATATTTTATTTTCCTTCATATGTAATGAGGCTGTCCACATGATAACCGGCAAGCTTTTCCCTGCCCTTCAAACCGGCAAGCTCCATTACAAAACAAATCCTGACTACCTCGCCGCCAAGCTGCTCCACCAATTTAATGATTGCCTCTGTGGTGCCTCCGGTAGCGATGAGGTCGTCGACAATAGCTACCTTCTGCCCTGGCTTGATTGCATCCTTATGCATCTCAATCACGGCGCTTCCGTATTCTAAATCATATTTCTCTGAGATGACCTCGCATGGCAGCTTTCCTTTCTTGCGCACAGGAATAAATCCCTTGCGCGCCTCATAGGCCACCGGTACGCCGAAAATAAACCCTCTCGATTCGGGCCCGACAACAACATCATATTCTACGTCTTTCAAGCTGTCCATCAGTCCGTCGATAGCAAGATGAAGCCCATCGGCATCCTGCAAAATACTGGTTACGTCCCGGAAAATAATTCCCGGCTCCGGAAAATCCGGAATACTCCTCACATAGTCTTCCAATTTCTTCATTCGTTTATCCTCCTGTCCTCTCCTCTAACGGAAAAATAACTCCCTTACGCATTGCAATGCAGCTTCTACAGTATCATCCATGTCGTAATACTTGTACTGCCCAAGCCTGCCGCCAAAAATCACATTCCCTTCCTGTTCAGCTAACCCCCTGTATTTCTCGTAAAGGGCGGCATTCTTCTCATCATTCATCGGATAATAAGGCTCGTCTCCCTTGGACCAATTCTTAGGGTACTCGCGGGTAATCACAGTCTTGGGCTGCGTCCCATACTCAAAATGCTTATGTTCAATAATACGCGTGTACGGAATCTCATATTCTGTATAGTTCACCACCGCATTTCCCTGATAATTGTCTTCATCTAACACTTCTGTCTCAAAGTGCAGCGAACGGTATTCCAGCTCACCAAAACAATAATCAAAATATTCGTCAATCATGCCCGTATAGACGACTGTTTCCGCCAAATCACGATACATCTGCTTCTTTTCCAGAAAATTCTCATTCAACCGTACTTCGGTTCCCTCTAACATCTTCTCCACCATTTTGGTGTAACCGCCGATAGGAATTCCCTGATAAGCGTCGTCAAAATAATTGTTGTCATAAGTAAACCGCACCGGCAAGCGTTTGATGATAAATGCCGGCAGCTCATCCGCCCGTTTTCCCCACTGCTTCTCCGTATACCCTTTCACCAGCCGGGTATACACATCCGGCCCTACCAGATTGATGGCTTGCTCCTCTAAATTCTCAGGATGTTCCACAGAATACTCACGCTTTTGCCGCTCAATCTTCTCCCGGGCCTCCTTTGGCGTGACAACGCCCCACAGTTTATGAAAGGTATTCATGTTAAACGGCAAATTATAAATTTCACCTTTATAATTTGCAACCGGAGAATTCGTATAACGGTTAAACTCCGCAAACTGATTCACATACTGCCAAATTTCTTTATTGGAGGTGTGAAAAATATGCGCCCCATATTCGTGCACCTGAATTCCTTCTGTCTCCCTTGTGTAAATATTTCCGGCAATATGGCTGCGTTTATCTATGACCAGACAATGTTTGCCGGTTTTTTTCGCTTCCTGGGCAAAAACTGCGCCAAACAGGCCCGCCCCGACAATTAAATAATCATATGTTTTCATTTATGGCTCCTTATTGTTATTTAAAAATTACATTTACAGTATAGTATAGTATAACCTTTTTTCTTATACAAGCTGTTTTTGATTTCCTTCGACACAAGACATCGGCGTTCTACATAAAATTCCGGCATTTTGCTAAGTTTTTTTCCATTATCTTAGCACCTATTTTCTATGGAATTTGGTATAATACTGGTAGATATTTTATGCGTAAGAACGCGCACAGACTGCCATATTAAATGATACCGAGGTGAATAAATGGAGGCTAACCATACTTTAACTAATAGTACGACAGATTCACTGGAAAGACTACGGATGGAAAATGTTCTCTTAGTGGAAGAGAATAAGAAATTAACCGAAACCATAGACTGGATGCACGACACAATCTGGCGGCTTGTACGCACGCAACGACCGGAAATCTAATCTTTTATTCAGTCTTCCCGCTTGCGCACCAGAACAATTTTGGTGATTCCATTACTGGAATCATCTTTTCTGGTTTGCAGCTCTGGAAATGACTCAATCAGTTTCCCAAATTTTGCAAAACCATAATTTCTACAATCAAAATCTGAATACATTCTCTGAATAATATTTCCCAATTCCGACAGATACATCCAGCCGTCTTCATCTGAATTCTCATCCAACAGAGAAATCACCGTCTCCTTGATGGCGCGTAAATTTGTTATCGGCTGCGCGTCTTTCGACTGCAATTCCCTTGCTGGAAGCGCCTTTTCCGTCGGCACACACTTGATTTCCTGCCTTCTGGCCCGTTCCGCCATATTGCTTCTCTGAGACGGATGGTGATTCTTATAAAGCACATCAAGCGTCTTAAACTGCTCGCACGCACGCACAAAAGGCGTCGGCGTCTTGCTCTCTCCCATGCCGATTACACGCTTCCCAGATTCCCTCAGACGCATGGCAAGTTTCGTAAAATCACTGTCGGAAGAGACAATGATAAACCCATCCACATCATTTGTGTAGAGAATGTCCATAGCGTCTATAATCATTGCCGAGTCAGAAGAGTTCTTCCCCACGGTATAACTGTATTGCTGGATTGGCGATAATGAGTTCTCAAGCAGTGAATCCTTCCAGGAATTCTTGGCTGTTGCCGTCCAGTCTCCATAAATCCTGCGGATTGTAATATTGCCCAGCGCCTGAGCCTCCTTCGTCACAATCCTGATATACTTGGAAGACACATTTTCCGCGTCAATCAATAGGGCATATTTATTTTCATCCCTCATTCTGTTACTCCTTTCAAAATATATCTTCTATTTTAACCTTCGAGATCATTATAATACTTTCTATTTGTGAAAACAACCAAAGAATTTTTCTTCCCATTTTTGCACATACTAGCGGAAAATCGAAAGGAGAATTTCTATGACTGATAAAGATACTGGCCGAAATCCAGGAAATACCTATGACGATGGAAATATTCCGGAAATTGATTTGCCAGGCCGCACAGAAGGCCCTTCCGGGCAGAACCGCTATGGCGATGCGCCCATCGGCGACCCCGGCAATCACGGTGAAAATTCCTCCGGCGAAAGCAATCTGGTATGGGTTACCCCTCCGGTATTGCTGGCGGAGGCAGGGGAAGCCATGCCAAATACAGCCGGCGGTATATAAGGAGGACATTATGGATAATATCTTAGAACAATTAAAAAAGAAACGTATTGTACCTGTGGTAGTCCTTCGCAACATTGCAGACGCTAAACCGCTGGCAAAAGCGCTTTGCGACGGAGGACTTCCGTGTGCAGAAATCACCTTCCGTACAGAAGCCGCCTTAGACTGCATCCAAATTATGTCCGAGGAGTTCCCGGAGATGCTCGTAGGCGCAGGAACCGTCCTGACTACCGCGCATGCCGACCAAGCCATAAAAGCAGGTGCAAAATTCATTGTCAGCCCAGGCTTTAATCCCACGGTAGTCAAACATTGCATCAAAAAGAAATATCCCATTATCCCGGGCGTCAACAATCCCAGCGATATAGAAGCCGCGCTTTCTTTCGGTCTGACTTTTGTAAAATTCTTTCCGGCAGAGGCGTCTGGAGGGCTGGAAATGATAAAGGCGCTGTCCGCACCCTATCCGCAGATGCGCTTTATGCCGACCGGCGGAATCACGCCGGAAAACCTGCACACTTACCTTGCGTTTGAAAAGGTTGCAGCCTGCGGGGGAACCTGGATGGTAAAAGATGAACTGCTCAAATTACAGAATTTTGAGGAAGTAAAACGGCTGACCGAGGACGCCCTGCGAACCATCCGCAGCTAACAGCGGTATTTGAAAAGGAGAATCATTATGACAGCAAAAAAAGTAGTTACTTTCGGCGAGCTGATGCTAAGGCTTGCACCGGAGGGCTATCAGCGTTTTGTACAGGCAGATACCCTGGGAGCCACCTTCGGCGGCGGTGAGGCAAACGTCTGCGTCTCACTGGCAAATTACGGCTTTGACGCAGTATTCGTCTCACGCCTGCCTTCCCATGAAATCGGACAGGCCGGCGTCAATGCGCTCCGAAAATACGGTGTGGACACCTCTTACATTGCCAGGGGCGGCGACCGTGTGGGCATTTATTATTTGGAAAAAGGAGCCTCCCAACGACCCTCCAAGGTCATCTATGACCGGGCAGGTTCTGCGCTCTACAATGCCTCGGCCGAAGATTTCTGTTGGCCGGAAATCTTTGCCGGCGCAGACTGGTTTCATTTTACCGGCATCACGCCCGCCCTCAACGACACGCTCGCAGACCTGTGCCTGGCAGCCTGCAAAGCGGCAAAAGAAGCCGGCGTCACTGTTTCCTGCGATTTGAATTACAGAGGGAAATTGTGGAGCAGGGAAAAGGCCGGACAAGTGATGGGAAACCTCTGTCAATATGTAGACGTGTGCATTGCCAATGAAGAAGACGCAGCCGACACCTTCGGCATTAAATCTTCCGATACAAACATTACCGCCGGGGCTCTCAACCATGAAGGCTATAAAGATGTGGCAGCGCAGATGAAAGATCGTTTCGGTTTCTCTAAAATCGCTTTCACCCTGCGGGAATCCATCTCCGCAAATGACAATAACTGGTCCGCCATGCTTTATGACGGCACGGACTGCTACTTCAGCAAAAAGTACCATATGCATATCGTGGACCGCGTCGGCGGCGGAGACAGTTTTGGCGGCGGTTTGATTGCCGCAACACTGATGGGCTATGACGCGCAGAAAACCATTGATTTCGCCGTAGCAGCCTCCTGCCTCAAACACTCCATAGAAGGAGATTTCAATCTTGTCTCCATAGACGAAGTGCAAAAACTGGCCGGCGGCGACGCCTCCGGGCGGGTGCAGCGGTAACAGCCGACGAACCATCATCCGCCCAACAGCGGGCTGATGATTCAGCTAACCATACTCCTGCGAATATCCGGAGCCGGAATCAGCTTACCATTCCTCCGATCATGCCGGACGCGGTACAGAGTATTAAGGTTGTAAAAAATCGGGACAATTCCATATTGATTCCCTTTTGAAACAGGATGGAGCCTAGGACCAAAATCAGGAAATAGGCTCCGCCCATCACCATGCCCCAGAAAAACCGCCTTGTCTTCATCACTTTCCCGATCAAAAAGCCTCCCAAAAAACCGGAAAGAACATAGATTACCACGATGCCTACAGACACCACGGTCTCGCTGAGCTGCATTTTATACAGCATTGCCGACAGCCCTAAAAGCAGCGCTCCCGTCACCAGATACATGGCAAGCAGGATTTTTAGAATTGTCAGCGGCGATATCCGCATCTTTTTTTCCCCCTGCGCCTGAACTTGTTTTTTTCTTGGATGATTCCTCTCCATCTCCTCTTCCTCCCTTTTGATAATCTATGACAGAATGTCCATTGATATATTCTATTCTTCCCACTTTGAAACTATTCCTTGCAAAAATTCTCTTCTTCCTATATATTATTTATAACAGTTCAAAACACAGTCTTTCCAGCATATCTGTGCCTTGGGCTTCTCAATAACACTATAGATTTATAAATTTTAATGCTTACCGAAAGGAGCGATATACTTGGACTCAGGCGAATCCATACAACTAATATTTATCATTGTTTTATTAATTTTATCTGCTTTTTTCTCCTCTGCGGAGACGGCTCTGACAACATTCAACAGAATCCGCATCGGCAACCTTGCCAGTGAGGGCGATAAGCGCGCCCGGCGCGTGCTGGAAGTCACCAGCAACCCCAACAAAATGCTCAGCGCTATTTTGATTGGCAACAATGTCGTAAATCTGTCGGCGTCTTCCCTGGCTACTGCATTGGCAATTCAAGTTTTTGGCAATGCCGGAGCTGGAATCGCCACTGGAACCCTTACCGTCCTGGTCTTAATTTTCGGTGAGATTTCCCCTAAAACACTTGCCACCATCCACGCAGACAAGATTGCCCTCAATTATTCCGGCGTTATTCTTCTGCTGATGAAGATTCTCACGCCTGTGATTTTCATTATCAATAAATTATCCATGGGCTTTCTAATATTACTGCGGGTCAATGTGGCCGACGGACAGAATGCTCTCACAGAGGCAGAACTGCGGACAATCGTGGACGTTGGCCATAAAGAAGGCGTCATTGAGCGCGAAGAACATGAGATGATTAACAATGTGTTTGATTTCGGAGATTCCCAGGCCAAAGAAATTATGGTTCCCAGAATTGATATGACATTCGCAGATATCAATAGCAGTTACGATGAATTAATTGAAATATTCCGTACAGATAAATTTACCCGCCTGCCAATTTATGAGAATTCCACAGACAACGTCATCGGCACAGTCAACATGAAAGACCTGCTTCTCTATGAGGCAAGCCGAGAGAACTTTTCAGTGCGCGATATTTTGCGCAAACCTTACTACACTTATGAACACAAGAAAACGATCGACCTGTTAATTGAAATGAAAAAATCTTCCTTTAATATCGCTATCGTACTGGACGAGTACGGCGTTACCGCCGGCTTGATCACGCTGGAAGATATCTTAGAGGAAATCGTAGGGGAAATTCGCGACGAATACGATATGGACGAAGAGGACCCTATTCAGAAATTAGGGGAACGAGAATACTTAGTGCAGGGTACGATGAATTTGGAAGACTTATGCAATCTACTTGGCTTATCTCTCTCCTCTGAGGATTACGACACGGTAGGCGGTTATATGATTGAGTTATTAGACCACCTTCCCGAAACCGGCGAATCCATCGTCACGCCGGAAAATGTCTTTTTGCGCGTAGAAGACACAGATAAAAACCGCATCAATAAGTTATTCTTACGGCTGCCGGAGGACAAAGACGAAGAAAAATTATAAATCGTTTCTTATTCTGCAAAAAGGGAGGAGGCTCACATGGAGCCTCCTTTATTTAGCGCTGTTTACGTTTATAATTTCCAAATATCTTTATTATATTCCGCAATCGTCCTGTCGGAAGAGAAGAACCCTGCCTTCGCCGTGTTTACGAGCATTTTCTTTGCCCAGGCATTACGGTCTTCATAATCCTTGAAGATTTCTTCTTTCTTAGCCGCATAATCCTTATAATCCAACAACGTCATAAACCAGTCTTTGTTCAAAAGTTCCTTGTAAAGACGTTCCAGATTTTCTTTCTGTCCAACTTTAAGCATCGCATCGCTGACGATAAAATCAACTGCTTCCTTGATATCTTCGTCTTCCTCATAGTATTCTTTGGAGACATAGTCTGCCTTATCATAATGCTCAATAACCGTATCGGAGCTCTCGCCGAAAATATAAATATTGTCCTCTCCTACGAGGTCTGCAATTTCTACGTTTGCACCATCCATTGTTCCCAATGTCACCGCGCCGTTGAGCATAAATTTCATATTTCCAGTTCCAGACGCCTCTTTGCTCGCCAGAGAAATCTGCTCTGAGATATCACACGCAGGTATCAGCTTCTCGGCTTTCGTTACATTGTAATTTTCCACCATAACTACTTTCAGATATGGACTGACCTCGGGATCATTGTTAATAATCTCCTGCAGGCAGAGAATCAAATGAATGATGTCTTTGGCAATCACATATGCCGGAGCTGCTTTCGCGCCGAAAATTACTGTGATTGGCGTAGAAATTTTCCTGCCTTTCTTAATCTCCAGATATTTATGGATCACATACAGCGCATTCATCTGCTGGCGTTTGTACTCATGAAGACGCTTAATCTGAATATCAAAGATAGAATTTTCATCAATCTCTACGCCCTGGGTAGCCTTGAGATATGCAGCGAGGGCGCGTTTATTTTCCTTTTTAATCTCTAATAATTTATTTAACACTTTATCATCGTCCGCAAATTTGAGCAGTTTTTCCAGCTCGTCCGCATCCTTATGCCAGCCGGTTCCGATTACTTCATCCAGATAGCGGCTAAGGCCTTTATTGCAGTGCATCAGCCAGCGGCGGAAAGTGATGCCGTTCGTTTTATTGTTAAATTTATCAGGATAGATTTTATAAAAGTTATTCAACTCATTTTTCTTTAAAATTTCTGTATGCAGATAAGCCACGCCGTTGACGCTATAGCCATAATGGATATCCATATGCGCCATATGCACGCGGTCCGTATCGTCAATGATAGCAACTGACGTATCATCGAATTTCTCTTTGACAATCGTATCAAGTTCTCGGATAATCGGCATGAGCTGGGGAACTACTTTATTGAGGTAGTCCATCGGCCATTTCTCTAACGCCTCGGCAAGAATCGTGTGGTTCGTATACGCACAAGTCTTCGATACGATATCAATTGCCTTCTCCATACGGATTCCTCTCTCCATCAGCAGGCGGATCAATTCCGGGATTACCATGCTGGGATGCGTATCATTAATCTGTATTGCGGCGTAATCCGGCAAATCATAAAGCGTAGATCCCTTCTGCTCGCACTCTTCCAGGATTAATCGCGCCGCATTGCTTACCATGAAATACTGCTGGTACACACGCAGCAGCCGGCCTGCATCGTCGGAATCATCCGGGTACAAGAAGAGCGTAAGGTTCTTGCAAATGTCCTCTTTATTGAAATCAATGCCATTTCGCACTAAACTCTCATCTACTGTCTCAATGTCAAACAAATGCAGTTTGTTCGTACGATTATCAAATCCCGTCACGTCCAAATCGTACATCCTGGACTGCACCGTGAAACCGCCAAACTGAATAGGATATGTCACGTCTGTCTTCGTCAGCCAGCTCTCTTTCTCAATCCAGGGATTCTTATTTTCTTTCTGCAAACGATTTTCAAATGTCTGCAAAAAGAGACCAAAATGATAATTAAGCCCTATTCCATCTCCATTTAATCCGAGGGTTGCCATGGAATCCAGAAAACATGCGGCCAAACGTCCCAATCCTCCATTTCCTAAAGACGGCTCTGGCTCAACTTCCTCAATCAGATTAATATCCTTCCCGTACTGTGCCAACATCTTTGCCACTTCATCGTAAATGCCCAAATTAATCAGGTTATTAGACAATAATTTGCCAATCAAAAACTCCGCAGAAATATAATAAATTTTCTTCTTGCCCTTATTACTCTCCTTCTCTTTCGCCAAATCTTTGACAATTCCCAGCAGCCCATAATAAAGCTGTTCATCCGTGCAGGCTGCAATATTGTTGCAGCATTTCTTTTCCAGTAATTCCCTCACATTCAAACTCATTTTTTCCTCCATTCTCCTTAAACGGTTCACAGGGAAGCATACTATGCCATATTGATTAGCGTTCCCTCATTTTTTATATTTATAAGTATATGATTTATTGCCATAATTTTCTTGCAGTATGGTAGCAAAAAGTAGTACAATACTATTATATAACCTAAGGAGGGACCCAGCAAAGCTGGGAGGATCCCTTAGGTCTCTTTGAATAGCCATAAACGTTGTTTAATCTAAGGAGGGATTCATGAACATACACGAATACGAATGCTCCCAGGAGACAAAACCTCACGGGCAAGATAACTTCCCCTTTGATATCTATTTGTGCAGCATCCCCATAGATTTTACAATTGTGCCCACTCATTGGCACAATGCTATGGAAATAATTTATATCAAGAAAGGACGCGGAACCATCAATGTTGATTTGTCTCCCTTTCAGGTTTCCGAGGGAGATATTATTGTCGTGCCGCCGGGACAACTCCATTCTATAGAGCAGCAGTCTGATTATTCCATGGAATATGAAAATATTATTTTCAAGCTCTCTATGCTGATGGCGCCTCAGGAAGATATCTGCACGGAAGAGTTTTTTCAGCCTATGAAACATGGAAAGACTCTCCCCGACACCTTATATACAAGAAACTCTCCCCTGTACCCCGCTTTGTCCGGCTGCCTCAACGCTATAGACTGCATTTGCCAGGATTTTGCCTATGGATATCAGCTCGCCATCAAAGGACAACTGTTTTCCTTCTTCTACGAACTCTCAAAGTCCTTTCACAGCGCAGCTTCCCACGCCCACAACAAATCTCTCGACCGTTTAAAAGGGCTTCTCAAATATGTGGAGACTAATTATGGGGAAAAAATTTCTATTGCAGACGCAGCCAGAATCTGCGGTTTCAGCCAGTCACATTTTATGAAATTTTTTAAAGCCAGTATGGGGGTATCTTTTACAGACTATTTAAACGACTACCGTATCACCATGGCCGCGCGGCTTTTAAGCTCATCTTCTGACACGGTAGTCAATATTGCTTCTGAGACGGGATTTGAGAATCTCTCTTATTTTAACCGGGTGTTCAAGCGGAAGTATCAGTGTACTCCCAGGGAGTTCCGCAAGAAGTAGGGGTGTGGGGATACTTTTTTAACTCCTCCATAAGTTTCCACAAGTTACAACCTATATTGTCTACAAGTTCATTTTCATCCCCGGGAAATTTTTTTGCCTGCTCGATGGCCTTATCTATGAAAGGCATATATTTTCTGGCAAAACTTATATTGCTTTTCCCATGGTGCGCTCTATCAGAAACATATCCCTTTTCTTTAAATAATTAATGCATTCATACATATTGGCTTCTGAATGCGTAAGCTTATCCCTGTCAATCAATATGGCAAATTCGTCCAATTCACGGTTGTATTTTTTCAGATATTTCCGATAGTTCCCTAAGCCTGATATACTCCTCCAGCAATTCAACTACCTGTTGCGGCGCACTGTTCGTATCTTTTCTCCCTCTGCCCAAAACTTCAACGTCAATTTTACCATTGATGCCTATTTTTACTCTGTTTTTTGATACGCCGTCAAAATATTCTTTCTCCGTTTCATTTCCTTCTACTGATAGAAAAATCCTTTTTTCTACAAGAACCCTCGCATCCTCTTCTTCTCGTTCATATGCTGTTGACATTAATCTAAATTGATTATGCATTTATGCCCTCCAAAATCCCATCATCAAACACTGGTATAGCATCGTAACGCCCCAACAAATATTCTTTATCAATTACTTTATCATAACGTTCTTTGAAACGGTTTAACGAGTATATCTTAGAACTATGGTCTTCCATCCTTTTTACAAACCAGATTTCATCCTGCCTGACCAATTCTAAATCCAGTAAATTGGAATCATGTGTCGTTGCAATGAGCTGGCTTGTATCTCCTTCCGTTAATTCATAAAACAGTTCGAGGAATTTTCGTGTAAGGTTCGTGTGAAGGCTCCGGTCAATCTCATCTATAAAAATCACACTATTTCCATTATGCTCATAAAATAAGGGAATGAGATCAAACAGTCTTTTTGTTCCATCAGATTCCTCTAAATAATCGAAAAGTTCCCGGTCATTACCATGATTTTGCATCATTTTTGTTGTAATGATATTCCCTTCCATATCTTTGCGTAACAGATACATCTGATTATTCACTTTGAACATTACGGGCTCTTCTTGAATATCATTAGAAATTCTAATCTTTAATTTTTCTGCCTCTTCTCTTGGAATTCCATCAAAAATTTTATCAAACTCCACATATCCCATTTTTGATTCCACAGATTCAATTCCTGTATCAAAATACTTTAACAAATGAGAAAATAGCTCCCTGATGTCCTCGTCTTCCACCATCTGATTTAACCCACTGTATTGGCTGGTTGGAAAAATTATAATTATACTTTGGAACCATAGAAAAACGTCCAACACTTCCGAGAAAATTCCCTGTTTTCCATTACTTCTTTCAGCAACATCACTCAAAATACTTTTTTTCTTCATAGTATCAGAAATGCTTTCCCCAAAATCCTCCAAATAAAATTTCCATCTTGTTCTCTCTTGAGCATCCTTTATTTTGATTTCGCTCTCTGTACGATGTACACCCTTTTCATCAATATTCCTATTAAATATATAGGTCTCGGCGCCGCTCTTCTCTATACGGATCAGCCATTCTGAAAGTATCTTTTTTTCTACATAAGATATAGCAAGCCCATAAGAATACTCTTTCCCCGACTGAGTAATCAGGCGATACTCAAAAACCGCCGGGTTTTTGTACCCATCGTTGCAAATACGAAAATATTTTTTATTCAAATCTACAGAATCCAGACCATCCAATATAATATCACTTGAAAAATCAATTGCTCTGATTAAATTACTCTTCCCACCCGCATTGGCTCCATAAATAAGCCCTGTTTTTAAAATTCTTTTGCCATTACCACTTAGGATGTGTTCTTTGTGCCTGACTACTTTTGACGCCATCATAGAAATCGTCTGTGTTTCGTTAAAAGATAAAAAATTACTTACTGAAAAGCCTAAAAACATGATTCTGCTCTCTTTCTTTTTCATTATAATGATTTATTATATTGTGAATAATTCACTTTTGTCAATATCATTATACATTTTTGCTTTTATTTATAATTTACATTTGAGTTTTTCTCTCTTTTTCTCTTCTATATTACCCTCTCACACGAGTACACATATTTTTTTCTTTTATAGAAAATCACTTTCACGTTTGGGTATGACAAAGTGTTTTCTATGGAAGAAAAAATTTTTTATCCACCCTAAAATGCTTCCAATAACACAAACCCTCACTTCCATTATGTTCATTCCATAACAAGAAGTGAGGTTCTGTAATAATCACACTAGAAACAGATCTATTATGATCCGTATAATTTTTTTTATAAAACTAATTACTTATAGCAGACAATCTTGCCAAAATCAGCCTTGAGGGAAGCCCCTCCAACAAGTCCGCCGTCAATGTCCGGTTTAGAGAAAAGCTCTGCTGCATTGCCAGCATTCACAGAACCGCCGTACTGAATGCGGATAGATTCTGCGGCAGCCTCATCATAAACCTCTTTGATGCAGGTACGGATTGCCGCGCAAACTTCTTCTGCCTGATCGGAAGTTGCTGTCTCACCGGTTCCGATTGCCCAGATTGGCTCATATGCAATTACTGCTGTCTTGGCCTGATCGGCAGTTACATTCTGAAATGCAATCTTAATCTGCATACGGATCCAGTCAATGTAAATACCCTGTTTTCTCTGTGTCAAAGTCTCTCCACAGCAGATGATTGGTGTAATACCATGCTCAAACGCCTTGAGCACTTTCTTATTTACAGTCTCATCGGTCTCTGCAAAGTATTCTCTTCTCTCAGAATGTCCGATAATGACATATTTCACACCAGCGTCAGTCAGCATATTGGGAGCAATTTCTCCTGTGTATGCGCCGCTCTCTTCGTAATACATATTCTCTGCACCAATATTGATGTTAGAGCCCTTTGCAGCTTCCATTGCCGGAATGATGTCGATTGCCGGTACACAGAATACTACGTCAACCTCATCATTGGCAACTAAGGGCTTTAATTCGTTTACCAGAGCTACTGCCTCGCTCGGAGTCTTGTTCATTTTCCAGTTTCCTGCAATAATTTTCTTTCTTGCCATGTTCTTATCCTCTTTTTCTTAATTTATAATTTACTTGGATCAGGGTGTCAAAAGCGCCTTCGGCTCGCTTTCGCTAATCTCTCAGAACGACCTCGCAGCACGCTCTGTCTGCGCCTTCGGCTTGCCAATCGCTAGTTGCTTTCGGTCTATTTATTTGTTGCTGCCGCTACTCCCGGAAGCTCTTTACCCTCTAAAAATTCCAAAGAAGCTCCGCCGCCTGTAGAAATGTGGCTCATCTTATCGCCAAATCCCAACTGATTTACTGCTGCTGCGGAATCTCCGCCGCCGATAATCGTAGTTGCATCTGTCTCTGCTAATGCTTTAGCAACCGCAATTGTTCCTGCTGCAAGCGTCGGGTTCTCAAATACACCCATCGGCCCATTCCATACTACAGTCTTTGCAGATTTTACAGCGTCTGCAAACATCTCTGCCGTCTTAGGCCCGATATCGCAGCCTTCGCGGTCTGCCGGCATCTTGTCAGAATCATAAACTTCTACGTCAACCGGTGCGTCAATAGGATTCGGGAAATCTGTGATCGTTGCGGAGTCAACCGGCAGTAATAATTTCTTACCAAGCTTCTCAGCCTTGGCAATCATTTCCTTACAGTAATCAAGTTTGCTGTCATCAACCAGAGACTTTCCAATTTCATTGCCCTGTGCCTTTAAGAATGTATAAGCCATACCGCCGCCGATAATCAGGGTATCACATTTTTCCAGTAAATTAGAAATTACATTCAGCTTATCTGCAACTTTTGCTCCGCCTAAGATTGCTACGAAAGGCCTTACCGGGTTCTCCACTGCATTACCCAGGAAATCAATCTCTTTCTGCATCAGATAACCAACTGCCGCTGTATCAACTAACTCAGAAACACCAACGTTAGAGCAATGCGCTCTGTGGGCTGTTCCGAACGCATCATTTACAAAAATATCGCAAAGAGAAGCTAAATCCTTGGAGAAAGCCTCTCCATTCTTGGTCTCTTCTACTCTATAACGTGTATTCTCAAGTAAAATAACCTCTCCGTCTTTCATAGCCTCTACCGCTGCCTTGGCATTCGGTCCAACTACTTCCGGATCAGCCGCAAATTTTACTTCCTGCCCTAACAATTCTGTCAATCTTGCCGCAACAGGAGCAAGAGACAATTCAGGCTTTGGCTCTCCCTTAGGCTTGCCAAGATGAGAACAGAGAATTACCTTGCCGCCGTCTGCAATTAATTTCTTAATGGTAGGCAGCGCTGCAACCAGACGGTTCTCGTCTGTAATCTTGCCTTCTTTTAAAGGTACGTTGAAATCGCATCTGCAAAGCACGCGTTTTCCATTTACATTAATATCATCCACTGAAACTTTATTCAAAGCCATCTTTATTTCCTCCTAAAAATAATTGTTTGTATTATATCAAAGAAACACCATGCGCATATTATTTTTCTATAAAAAAGAAACCTTCACGCCTCGGCGTGATAATGTCTTTCCTATAGAAGAAAATAGGGCCCGGTCCAAAAAAAGACCGGACCCTTTCTGAGTCTTATCTGCACTTCTGGCAGCCTGTCGCCTCAAAAGGTAGTCTACCGTGCAATTATATTTCAACTAAATATTAAGGCGGTTCTGTTCGCTAAACTTAATCTTCGCCAAACGGCAGATAACATTTCGCTATTCTCACAGAACGGCTTTCACACTAACCTCAGGCTGCGCCAACGGCTCGCCTTCGCTAATTGTTCAATGTCTCAACGCCTATGCTAACTCACTGAAATATTTGATTGTACGAACCATCTGGCTGGTGTAGCTGTTCTCGTTGTCATACCAGGAAACAACCTGTACTTCATATAAGTCATCAGAAACCTTGGAAACCATGGTCTGAGTTGCATCGAACAGAGAACCAAATCTCATGCCTACGATATCGGAAGAAACGATCTCATCCTCATTGTAACCGAAGGACTCGTTAGCTGCTGCCTTCATAGCTGCATTGATTCCGTCAACAGTTACATCATTGCCCTTAACAACTGCCGTTAAGATAGTAGTTGAACCTGTCGGGGTCGGAACACGCTGTGCAGAACCGATTAACTTGCCGTTCAATTCAGGAATAACCAAGCCGATTGCTTTTGCTGCGCCTGTGCTGTTCGGAACGATATTAACTGCTGCTGCACGAGATCTTCTCAGATCGCCTTTTCTCTGCGGTCCGTCTAATGTCATCTGATCGCCTGTGTATGCATGGATGGTGCACATGATACCGGACTGGATTGCTGCATATTTGTTCAATGCATCAGCCATAGGAGCCAGGCAGTTTGTTGTACAGGAAGCTGCGGAAATGATAGTATCGTCAGCTTTCAATGTATCGTGGTTTGTATTGAAAACAATAGTAGGAAGGTCGTTGCCTGCCGGAGCAGAGATAACAACTTTACGAGCGCCAGCGTTGATGTGAGCCTGTGCTTTATCCTTGGAGGTGTAGAATCCGGAGCACTCCAGAACAACGTCAACCTTCAAATCTCCCCATGGGCAGTTATTTGCATCTGGGAAAGCGTAGATTTTGATTTCTTTTCCATCAACTGTAATGGAATCTTCGCCTGCTGTTACCTTATCTGCCAATTCATACTTGCCCTGAGATGAATCATACTTTAACAGATGCGCTAACATTTTCGGGCTTGTTAAATCGTTGATTGCTACTACTTCGTATCCCTCTGCACCAAACATCTGTCTGAATGCTAAACGGCCGATACGTCCAAAACCATTAATTGCTACTCTTACTGACATGATAATTCCTCCTAATTTTGAATGAATTTGGTATTTCCTTGGATATATTACCCAACTTGTCTCTATTCTAACTAATTTTATGCAAAAATTCAAGGGGCTTTTTCAACTTTGTGAAAGTTTTAGTAACAGTCCAGCCATCGCCAAATTTATGGGCGAATCATGCCGAAGAAATTTTTCTTTTGACAAAGCCATAATTCTGTTCTATGATTATCTGGTAACTTTGGGGAACCACCAAGAAACTAACAATCTTATTTGCTTCTTCACATGTTTGATAGTTTCTGGGCTTATTGTTTTCTATTTTTAATTTGGGAGGCGTTTTATGCTCTGGGACACACATATGCACACGCATTTTTCTGTTGACAGCGAAGCGGACACCGCGGAAATGATAGCGGCCTCCATAAATGCCGGTGTTGGCGGCATTTGCTTTACCGATCACTTAGACCTTGAAAAGACACAGACCACGCCCGACCTCTTTCCTCTTGACATCCCTGCATATTTTAAGGAAATGAAACGTTTTCAGACGCAGTCGCAAGATAAATTTCCTATATATATCGGCGTAGAAATTGGCTTACAAACATATCTGAAAGATTTACTGCCACAAATTATACAGGAATATCCGTTTGACTTCGTCATCGGCTCTTCTCACTGGATAAACGGGGAGGATCCTTACTATCCAGAATATTTTGTGGGCAAAATCGAGGACGAAGCTTACCGCGAGTACTTTGAATCCATTTTGGAAAACCTTGCTGTTTTCGACTGCTTTGACGTTTATGGACACCTTGACTATATCGTGCGCTATGGCCCGAACACTAACAAGTATTATACCTACGACAAATTTGCGGATGTAATTGATGAAATTTTACGAATTCTTATTCAAAGGGGTAAAGGCATAGAAATCAATACGGGAGGCTTTAAATACGGCCTTGGACACCCTAACCCAACAGAAGCCATTCTCAAACGTTACCGGGAAATGGGCGGCGAAATCGTTACGATTGGAGCAGATGCCCACAAGCCCGAGCATGTGGCATATGATTTCAGAAAAGTAACAAATATCCTGAAAGACGCCGGATTTCATTATTTCACAGTTTTTTGTAAACGAAAGCCTGTATTTTATCCTTTGTAATTCGTTCGCTTTGAAAGCCGAATAATAATGCAAGTGAGAAATTTAAAAATTTTCTTGCATTCTAGCTTAGTTGTGTTATAATAAATATGATTCACGCAGATATGGTTCATCGGTAGAACACCAGCTTCCCAAGCTGGAAAGGCGGGTTCGACTCCCGTTATCTGCTGCTATTTAACCGCCTAGAAATAGGCGGTTTTTGTTTTTCATGACAAAATTCATGACAAAATATTTTTCAAGCCACAATTTATAGTAATGACACAAAACTCTGTTGATTTAATGAATCCTTGAATTTTTATTGAATGTGCCGTAAAACCCCTAGTTTTAGCCATTAGGAGCGCCCACAGAAACGAAAAAGCGAAAAGGTACTTGAAAAACTGTCTTATTTCGCCTCTTTCAGTTGTTTCTATATAATAGGAGTATATTATATAGATAGCAGGGCAAAGATGGCCATAAATATATACTGGCTCTTTGCCCTGCTGCATTTTAATTAGGCATGTTTTATGGAAAGTCCAGATGCTATAAATTTTTATTATTCAGAATAAATTAAAATATCTCTTTACTTTTGTAGCTACATAAGTTATAATTTAATTACAGTTAAGGAACGGCAAGACCTTAGCGGAAAGGAGAATAAACCATATGGAGGTATTAAACATGACAGATAAACAATGGAAAGGTTGGCTTAGAAGATTTAAAAGAGATTTAGAGGAATTAAAAAGCGAAAAAGACGCAAATGAGAGGGACAAGAAAATTGATGTAATGCTTGAAGAAATTCAGCAGGATTTGGAAGATTAAGGAATAGCAGAAAGGGCGGGCTTGCCGCCGCCCAATCTCCCAAAGCTAATAATAGCACTTATTGGCTGAAAGGGCAAGATAGGAAGTGATGAACCGTAGAGAAAAAGAGAATGGGTAGACCGACCGACAATCCCAAAACGATTGTTAAAAGAGCAAGAATGTCTGAATCAGATGTAGAAAAATTAAAATTATGCTGTCAAAAGCTGAATATGTCTGAATCAGATATAATCCGTATAGGAATTGATAAGGTTTACAAAGAGCTGGAAAACAAAAATTAGCAAGAACCGGCGGCAGGATAGGAACTATCCCAAAGTTTGTGTAAACCTCCAAACTGATGTAAGATAGAATTGCTCGAGACCGTCTCAAGTTTACACAAAACTTGAAACGGTCTCAAGTAATTCCACTCTTACCAGCGTCACGGTTCCAGCGTCGCAACTTTTCTGCCATCTGCCAGACCATACTCTTCCACTACCCCATTCTCTGCAAACAGGAAAAATCTTTCTCCTATATAGGTTCCTCTGACCTCATAACCATACCGCTCATAGTCGCTGCAGTCGATTTCCATAACTTTAGCAAAATTACCGTCCTTAAACGTAAAAAGCATATATATAGTCCTGCTGTCATCACCATAATAATCATCTGCGCAAAAACCAAATAGATTCTTCTTTGCATCAATCAATACCGCTTTGTAGTTATAAAGCGCCTCCGAATAATCAAATTCTGATAAAAGCAGCTTAGACTGTTCTTTCACGTCTTGAGGGTTGGAAATATCAAACATGGACAATTTTATGCATTCTGTCGCTCCGGTCTTCTCGTCCGCCTCCATGCCAATCCCAAGAAGTAAATTGTCTGCATAGAAATGGAGATATTCAGAAAATCCGCTGATTTTCAGTTCTCCCAAAACTTTAGGCTCTCTGGGATTAGACAAGTCCACTGAAAACAATGGATCTGTCTCCCGGAATGTTACAAAGTAACCGGACTTCCCCATAAATCTGGCAGAATATATGCGCTCATCCGGCGCAATATCTTCAATTTTGCCAACGGTTTTTAAATTGGAATCCAATACATATAGACTGTTTGTCATCCTAGACTCAATATCATCATATCCGAGAAACTCTCCCGATATATCATCTATTACCTTTGTAACATTCTGGGACTGCACGGTAGTTACCAGACGCAAATATCCGTCGTACTCGTTCATCGCCATATCATCCCTCAGCGTTCCTTTGACTTTGCCCATCGCCTCTTTGCGCATTTTTCCATCTTTGTAGGAGAAACGATACAGCGTAGTACTGTCCGACTGATTCCCCTCCTCGTTGTAGGAAGCATACTGCGTGTCTGCCAGATAAATATTCTCCTGGCTCACATAAAGTCTGTCTGCCGACGCCACCAATGCCCGCGTATCTGTAAACGTATCAGGACGCGCCATATCCACAGACGCCATCACCAGATAAGACGCTGTATTGCTCCCTCCTGGAAGCGTAATCTTATCCTCTGACATAGGCTTGCCGTCCATCATAGGAACATACATTTTTAAATCGTCCGCTTTTTCCGGTTTGCTTGTGTCACAGATGGCAAAAAAGTACAAATACCCGCCGGAAATTCTTGAATCCAGATAGCTCCCTTTGACTGTAAACGTATGGTATTCCTGGGGGGATGTTCGGTCTGAGATATCATAAACATGAATTCTGCAATAAGGATAACTAGGCTCCAAATCCGCATCGGCAATTTCCGCGCCCGTGCTCATCTCCTCTGTCCCACTGTCACCATTCATAGCCCAGCCGGGTTCTAAGACCACCAGTTTATCTTCCCATACATAAATGTTCTGAACTATTTCAAAGTCACCAACCATTGATGCTTCTTTCAACCCATCCTTGGTGTCAACAATCCTTACTGAGTAACCCAGATTACTTTCTCCGCGTTCAACTACCCGGTAAAGATATCTCCCATCATTCTTAATTATATCGGCTTCCTCTACTGCCTCCTCCTGCTGGTTTGTCTTTCCATAATCCTCGGCGCCGTCTTCTTTTTGCCCAACATCTTCTCCAGAAGCAACAGGTCCTGACATATCAGAATCACCGCCCTTATCAAGAACAGTCTCATTTATCCCTCCTTCTGAATATGACGTATCACTGGCAGCTGCATCCATTGCCGCATCATTTACGTCCTCGCCGCCAGAACCGGCAACTTCACCTGCGGCTGCATCATCCACAGCGACATCCGCGCTCTCTGCTGTTTCCATTCGGTAAAGCTCTTCTTGCTCACTCCAGTACCTGCCAAACGACTGATATAGTTTCGCATACGTTGTCCCCTCCTGAAACCCGCCTTCCTCTATGTCCGCATCATCCGCTGCGGCATCCTCTTTCATAGCCAAATCATCCCCATCGCGAGAGGTATCTCCTCCTATATTTCTTACTGTTGCAAATAAGACCAATACCAAGCAGGCCGCCGCCGCGAATGTGCCGCACCACAAGCCAATATATTTCACTCGCTTTCCGGCTGGTCTCTTCTGCTCTTTCTTCTCCTGATCCTCCATAGATTCTTCTGCTTTTCTTTCCTTCTGTGTTATCACAGGCTCCTCTTCCATTCTTTCCTCCTGTATTACCACAGGCTCTTCTTCCATTCTTTCTTTCTGTGTTACCACAGGCTCTTCTTCCATTCTTTCCTCCTGTGTTACCACAGGCTCTTCTTCTATACTTTCCTCCTGTGTTACCACAGGCTCTTCTTCCATTCTTTCTTTCTGTGTTACCATAAACTCTTCATTAATTCTATCTTTCCGTCTTCCCATAGGCCCCTCCGTTTCCTTCGTCTGCTGCCGCAGCCACTCTTTCATTTTATCAGGGTGCAGGCTGTCTGGAATTAATTCTTCCCCGGCGCTCTCCAGCAAAAATTGTCTGATATCTTCTTCCTGCCATTCGTTTTTCATTTCGCCCTTACGCATCATCACACCTCCAGTTTCTTTCTCATTTTTTGAAGCGCCCGCCGGTATTTGGAACGGACGGTACTGTGATTTTTATTAAGAATCCCGGCTATCTCCTCGCTGGTATATCCACCGAACACAAACAGTCCCACTATGAGGCGTTCTTCCTCTTTCAATTCCCAATACGCCTGTCTGACCGCAGATGCCGCGGCAAAATCTGTTTCCTGGGATATGGAGAGTTGCTCAATGTCCTCCTCCTTGCGAAACCATTCCCGCATCCTCCGCTTGCACCGGTTCACCAAAATCTGCATAATCCAAGGTGCAAACTTTTCTTTATCCCTGAGCTGGTAAAACTTTTCGTAAGCAGTCAGTACCGCATCCTGCACCGCATCTTCCGCCTCCTGGCGATTCCTCATATAGTACAGGGCGGTTCGGTATAACTGCGGATATACTTTTTCATAACATAGCATAAACTCTTCCATATTCTCCTCAACCTCCCTTTGAAATGCATTTCATCTATACAGAGTCAAATCACTTACAAAATGTTGCACTTTTTATGCCAGATATTCCAGAAAAAAAGAAGCACCATTCACGAATTCTTTCTGAATGGATACTTCCTGTCATTTCCCTAAATCACTACAACATCTCTTTTACTTCTTTTTTCAAATCGTTCACATTAAATTTCTTTATGTTCTCCACCAGGCCGTCGGACACCGTCTTGACCTGCTCCGTGGATTCCTTACACTCTGTCACAATGCCCTCAAAAACATCCATTGCCTGTAATGTTTCCTGGGCGCTCGTCGAATTTGCCTCCGCCGCCTCTGTCAATGTCGTAATTCCATTGTCAATAATTTCTTTGGACTCCTGTAACTCCTTAACTTCCTCACTGATTCCTCCAATTGCACCGCTCACCTGCTCAATCTCTTGATTCAGGGAAGCAAATACTTTTTCCGTCTGGCTAATCTGCACCGTCTGTCTTTCAAATGCCTCTGAAACTTTCTGTGTAGTGTCTACGCTGACATTGGAATTCTCAATTAACTCATTGACGATGGCATTAATCTGCTCCGAGGATTCACGCGACTGATCCGCCAGAGCGCGGATTTCTTCTGCCACAACGGCAAATCCTTTGCCCATATCGCCCGCACGCGCCGCCTCAATGCTCGCATTGAGGGCAAGCAGATTCGTCTGGCTGGAAATTCCTGTAATAATTTCTGTAACAGTACGGATCTGCATCGCCGACTGGTTCGTCACGTCCGTCTGAGCCCGCACATCTTCTATTGCTTTGCTGCTGGCCTCATTGATAGATACTAACTCGTTCATAATATTTTCCGCCGCCTCGCTGCACTCCCTCATCTTATCTGCACTGCGGCTCAGAGTATCCACATTCTGCACAATTGCATCAACGGCATGGCTCATATCTATAATCTGCGTGCCTATCTCATTCGTTCTCTGGGACTGGGAAATTGTGTTAATTCCAATCGAATTAACTTCCTTCCCCACCTGATGCATGGATGATTCCATCTCACGGAACGAATGGGTGAAATCTTCAGAAACTTTTACCAACGATTCTGTAGCATTTTTCACACTCGTGATAATGCGCGCAAAGGAAACCACCATACTATTGACGGAGCGCATCATCTGTCCAATCTCATCATTGCGCTCGGAAAGCTTATTTTCTTTCATGGAAAGCGTGCCGTCCGCAATCTGATCAAGATTCCCCACCAGGTTATGAATACGGTTCAGTAACTGCCGCGCCATAAAAAAGACAACGATAAGGACGACCACCAACACCGCTACCAGACACACAGTGCCTAAAAATACAGACAGCTCTCCGCGGGCAACAAGCCGCAGGACGATAGATGATATAATCCCGGTCAGTACCAGCGGCACAGCCAGCACAAACAACGCCGTAAGTAACATTCTCCTGCTCTTTCGATTTTCTTCCACATCGGATTCCTCCTTAGAAATTTCATAACTGAAAATATTATACGACACTTTCTTTTGTATTACCACTAAAACTTTAACCTAATTATGACGCTGGATAAGGATAAAACTCAAAAAAATTTACAACTTTAATTACTGAAAGAAGCCATCTCTACCAAATTCACTGCGCAGATTGTAGTTATCAAAAAACAGTATTCAACATGCAGATTTTTCTTTTTGGAAGGTAAAATGTATTAAGGGTATCGTTACATAAAAAGTTGCTTTTTCGGAATGTTCACAAAGATAACGAGCATCGGATTCTGGCATCCAGAATTCCCTTTACATCTTTTAAATAAATTATAGCAGCGCGTTGAATCATATATTATAATGTTTTCGCTGCTCACCGATACCCGCAACGGGGAGGAGAAGTCTGAATGGAAATTATAATCTCTTTTTAGTTACTGCCGTGGGGGGAGGGTAGTTTGCCACTGCATCACCAAATGGTTCGATGGTAACGATAAATGCAACAACTAACCTAGTGAGTGCTTTGCCACAAAAATTATCCTTATTTGAAGAGCCACTCGAAAAAAGCAGCTCTCGCGTATAGTCTACTTAGAAATTATGGACTTCCATTCTACTCATAGGGCGTCACCTCTGGCGTTCAACAATCACCCCTCCGCCAACCACCATATCCCCCTCATAAAACACCACTGCCTGTCCAGGCGTGATGGCGCGCACCGGCTCATGAAACTGGCAGACAATTTTGTCCTGCTCCGTCTTGCGGATGGTGCAGGGCGCGCCCTTATGGCTGTAGCGTATCTTAGCGGTAACTTCCATTTCCCCCTGTAAATCAGGAATCGACATAAAATTTAAACTGTCCGCACAGAGCGCAACGCCAAATACTTCTTCATTACTGCCCAGCACGACTTCATTTGTCTCCGGGCGTATCTCCGTAACAAAAACAGGGGTTCCCAGAGCAATGCCGAGCCCCTTGCGCTGCCCGATCGTGTAATGGGTAATCCCCTTATGCCGCCCTAAAACCTGGCCGTCTTTTGTCACAAAATTTCCAACCGGCGGAACTTTGCCTTTTGCTTCCCGCTCAATAAATCCGGCATAGTTATTATCCGGGATAAAGCAGATTTCCTGGCTATCCGGCTTATTTGCCGTACGAAGCCCGATTTGTTCGGCTATCGCGCGAATTTCTTCTTTGGTGTAGTCCCCCACCGGCATTAATGTGTGCGCAAGCTGGCGCTGCGTCAAATTGTACAACGCATACGTCTGGTCTTTGGCCGCAGCCGCAGATGCGCGCAGCGTATATCTGCCGTTCGCAAGCTGTACAATCCTTGCATAATGCCCGGTAGCGATATAGTCTGCCCCAATGTCCATGCTGCGCTTTAAGAGCGATTCCCATTTGACATAGCGATTACAGGCAATGCAGGGATTGGGCGTGCGCCCGTGCAGATATTCTGCCACAAAATAGTCCATGACATTATTCTTAAATTCCGTTTTAAAATTCATCACATAGTATGGAATATCAAGCGTCTGTGCAACGCGCCTGGCGTCCTCTACGGCTGAAAGGCCGCAGCATCCGCCGTTTTCTTCCAGAACAGCTTCTTCCTCATCCTGCCAAATCTGCATCGTGACGCCGATGACGTCGTAGCCCTGCTCTTTTAAAAGCCAGACCGCCACTGAGGAATCCACACCTCCGGACATTCCTACTACTACCTTCTTTTTATTCATGATATTGGCTCCAGTACAAGGGTCTCCTCCCAACTTCGTTGGGTCCCTCCTTAGGTCAATTTACTTCCTTGGCTCTTTCAAGAGACCTAAGGCATCCTCCCAACTTCGTTGGGTCCCTCCTTAGGTCAATTAATATTCTTCCTCTTCTTCTTCCTCACTGATATCGTTCTTTGGCTTTTCCAAGCCCTCAATTTTGATGCCGTTTTTCTCAGCATAATCCCAGAGCGCCGCATGAATTGCCTCCTCCGCTAACAGGGAACAGTGAACTTTTACCGGCGGAAGACCGTCTAATGCTTCCATCACGGCTTTGTTGGTAACCTTGAGCGCCTCCTGCACAGTCTTCCCCTTTACCAGTTCTGTCGCCATAGAGCTGGTTGCCACGGCAGCGCCGCAGCCAAAGGTTTTAAATTTAACGTCCTGAATGATTCCATCATCATCAATATCCAGAAAAATACGCATGATATCTCCGCATTTCGCATTGCCCACAGTACCTACGCCGCTGGCATTTTCTATCTCTCCTACATTTCTCGGATTTTTAAAATGATCCATTACTTTTTCACTATACATTTGTCTTCCTCCAATTATAACTGTGTACCTTATTTTTCAATTCAACGATTTTCATGGGTTCCTGAGTTGTTCTTTTTCATATAGTCCTCATACAAGGGGGACATTTCCCGCAGCTGGGTGACAATCTCTTTGATTGCGTCCACCGTATAATCAATATCTTCTAACGTTGTGTCCGCCCCAAGCGTTAAGCGCAGAGAGCCATGGGCAATCTCATGTGGAAGACCGATTGCAAGCAGCACATGGGATGGATCAAGAGAGCCCGATGTGCAGGCGGAACCGGAAGAACCGCAGATTCCTTTCATATCCAGCATAATCAGCAGGGATTCGCCCTCCACAAACTGAAAACAGAGATTCACATTGTTGGGCAGGCGGTTCGTCCTGTCCCCATTGACCCGGGTAAACGGAATCTCCTTGAGCACACGTTCCATCAGGTGATCCCTGAGTTTTCGCTCATTATCTGTGCGTTCTTTCATTGTGGCGAGAGCAAGTTCCACCGCCTTGCCAAAGCCTACGATTCCAGGAACATTTTCTGTGCCTGCGCGGCGTTTTCTTTCCTGCGCTCCTCCATGCAGGAATGAGCGGATTTTTACACCTTTGCGGATGTAGAGAAAACCGATTCCCTTAGGGCCGTTTAATTTGTGGCCGCTGCTGCTCAACATGTCGATATTCAGCTCATCTACGTTGATAGGCACCTGCCCAAATGCCTGCACAGCATCTGTGTGGAACAATACGCCATGCTCCCTGGCAATTTTACCAATCTCCGCCACCGGCTCAATCGTGCCAATCTCATTGTTGGCAAACATAATGGAAATGAGTATGGTATCGGGACGGATCGCTTTCTTTAATTCTTCCAGCTTCACCACGCCAAACTCATCCACATCGAGATAAGTTACCTCAAATCCGTTTTTCTCCAACCACTCGCAGGTATGAAGAATTGCGTGATGTTCAATCTTGCTGGTGACGATATGTTTCCCTTTATCTTTATATGCCTCTGCTGTGGCTTTTAACGCCCAGTTATCTGACTCGCTGCCGCCCGCCGTAAAATAAATTTCATTGTCCTTGGCCCCTATAGCGCGTGCGATTGTCTCCCTTGCCTCGGTAACCGCCTCTTTGCTCTTTGCCCCGAACTCATATACTGTAGAAGCGTTTCCATATAATTCGCTGAAATACGGAAGCATCGCCTCCACAACCTCCGGCGACGTCCTGGTTGTCGCCGCATTATCCAGATATATCATTTTCTCCATATTCTTACACCTCTGCTATTGAATTGTTTTGCTCTCTCGCACGAGCTCACCGATATAAATACTGTCGACAGTATCATTGATGCTGTCATTGATCCGTTTCCAGACAATTTTACTTACACACTGTGAGGAACCGTTACAATGCGTGGCATTATCGTTGTCAATCCCCGCGCATTCCACAGGGGTCAAATCACCTTCCAATGCCCTCAGCACATCGCCAACAGATATCTCGTCTGCCGCCCTGGCAATACTGTAGCCACCGTTGACTCCCCGCACGCTCCTCACAAGTCCCGCTTTTTTCAGCTTTGCCATAAGCTGTTCCAGATAGCTGACAGAAATCTCCTGCCTCTGTGCAATCGTCGCCAAAGACACCGGCTGACTCTCCCCACAGACGGCAAGATCAATAAAAGCCCTCAGCCCATATCTTCCCTTTGTAGATAATTTCAAATTCCCACCTTCCATCTGCTGCCTGCTCAATATCCGAGTGTTTTAGTCGGATTTCATTACAAACGCATAGTATCATGGTTTTATTCTGCTGTCAAGCTGATTTTTTATGCATGATAGAGATTTTCTGTTTGCTGAATTTTATATGACCGTGAATAGTAACCGTGTTTTAAACATATGGTTTATATAACTCTTTTGATTATTTGGGAGTATTTATGAAGTATGACTCTCTACGCAAGCATCCGCTGATTGCAGGCACAATGCTCTTAACGCTCGCCGGGATACTCTCCCGGGTCATTGGCTTTTTCTATAGAATATTCCTCTCGCAGAAGATTGGTGCCGAGGGAATGGGCATTTACCAGCTTACCGTGCCTATTTACGTTCTCACAATTTCCCTGACTTCCTCCGCCATACAGACAGCTATCTCACGCTTTGTCGCACAGGCCGCCGTAGCCGGCGTCCCGGGCAGCCGCAGGTCTTCGGGCGAAAACAAGCGTGCACCTTTGGGCGGATGCAGCCGCAAAAACAATTGCCAAACTCCCTTCGGCAGAGGACGCTTAGGCTTACGCGGATTTACCAGCAATGATTACTGCAATGAGAGCTGTTACCTGGGCGCCGGCTTAATCCTCTCGTTGTCCCTTTCCTTCCTGTGTACTTATTTTCTCTACCAATTTGCCGAACCGATTGCCGTGCATTTTCTGGAGGAGCCGCGATGTACCTCTCTCTTACAGATTATTGCACTTTCAATTCCCTTCGGGGCTGTCCATTCCTGTATCAATGGATACTTTTATGGTTTGAAAAAAACCTTCGTGCCGGCCACCTCCCAATTGTTAGAACAAATCGTGCGCGTGGCCGGCGTTTGGCTATTTTTTGAAATTTCAATGGAGAAATATCAAGCAATTTCTCTCAATCTCGTGGTCTGGGGACTGGTTGCCGGGGAAGCTGCCGCCATGCTGTTTTCCATGAGCTTTGTACGCCTCAAAAAAAGCCGCGGCAGCAAAATGCAGGCCATGGAACAGATTTTTTTCCTCTCCCTGCCTTTGACGGCAAATCGGGTGATGGTGAATCTTTTACAAAGCCTGGAAGCCGTAATGCTCCCGGGGCAGCTAAGGTTGTACGGCTATTCATCCTCCGAAGCGTTAAGCGTATACGGCATCCTTACCGGAATGGCGCTGCCCATGGTTCTGTTCCCATCCGTGCTGACCAACTCCGTTTCCGTCATGCTACTGCCGCTGATTGCAGAAGCACAGGAAAAACAGGAAAGGCGCTACATCATCAATGCTGTCAAGAAAACCTGTTTCTACAGCCTCCTTTTGGGATTTCTCTGTACGGTATTCTTCCTGATTACCGGGAAATGGATAGGCTTGATACTTTTTTCCAATGAGCTAGCCGGAACATTTATCGTAATCCTGGGTTGGATTTGTCCTTTCCTCTATCTGTCAACAACGCTGCACAGCATTTTAAACGGACTTGGCAAGACGACCTCCACGTTTCTCCTAAACATTATTGGCCTTGGCATCCGCATCGCTTTTGTGCTGTTCGTAATTCCCCTTGCCGGTATCAAGGGTTACCTGTGGGGAACGCTGTTAAGCCAAATCTGTATGGCAGGCGGCGCGCTGCTAATGCTGCTTATCCGCTCTGGCGGAATTAAGAAAACATTACACAAATAAAACCATATACCGCAGATATAACAATCAGCAAAAAGAGTATGCAAAAAACGGCCGCACATCATTTTGTGGGTCGTTTTTCTGTCTCTAAAGCCCTGTTGCTTCATGCTATGTAATATTTGCAAAATCTTTGATATCCTTCTTGACGCTCTTCCTGCGCCTGACCTTCGCCTGATACAAGAGTTCATCCGATTTCTGTATCAGCTCATTGAGGTCTGTATCCTGACTGCACCGGAATTCATAAATCCCAATGGAAATTTCCACAAAATAAGGCTTCTTGCTCAAACGGTTAAAGCGTTCGCTGACAACGCGCAAATCCTCCATAGCCGCACGTTTAAAATCCTCTTTTTCCGAAAATACCAGGGAAATAAACTCATCCCCGCCAATGCGCGCTGTAATTGCATCTGCCGGCAAGATTTCCCTAAGTTGGTTCGATACGCCGCGAATGGCAAAATCCCCGGCCGCATGGCCATAACAGTCATTGATTTCTTTGAGGTGGTCCAAATCACCAAATATGAGAAACGCTTTCTTTCCCTCTCCCTGCTGGCAGCAACGGATCGAACGCTCCATAAAGCCCCGGCGGTTCAAAAGCTGCGTCAGCTCGTCATACTCTGAGACAAAACTTAATATATCGTTCTGCTCTTGAATCGTACGCAAACTTTTCTGCAATTCCTTCTGCGACTCCCGCTCCATCTGATTGAGTTCTAAGAACCGCAGCAACGGCCCCACCTGCAAGCTGCAAAGCTGCAAGAAGGGAATGTCCTCCTGAGCCGCCTCACAGAGCATCATGCCGTATTGCTTGTCACCTGAAAAAAGCACGACCGCCGTCAAGGCCATAGGATTTTCTGAATTGATAAATGAAGTAAAACCATTCTTCATCGTCACGCATGGACGTTCTTCTTTTTCATAACAAACCATTTCTTCTCCCAAAAACCAGGAGCAGAGATATATTCTCTCTGGAAAATCAGGATCCATGCCGCCTTTATGGATAATCGGTTTATCGTACAGATATATGTAGCAGCTTTTTATCTGCATCGTGCGGAAACGTTTCATGATGTAGATAAGCGCTTTGGTAAATCCGTCTTCTGTCGCTATGCCGGTCAAATCCTGCACCAGTGTAGGCACAAACCAGTTCTTGCGATTGGAATCTATGACTTCCTCCTCCAGTTTGGAGACGTTTGCAAAATGAATATACTGCCGCGTTGTATCTAACACCATCGTGAGCTGTTCCTGTTCCTGGCTATTCTGTGCGTTAGCAATGAGCACCTGTATAAGATTGGTCAAATTCTCTAACAACAACGAAATAGACATATGGTCGTAATCCGTAAGCTCCTGCAAAATATCCATCAGATATCCCAGATTGACCCCTTCCCCGTTCTGGAAGCAGATTGTCTTATATATATGATTAAAATAATCAAGAATCAATCCCGAATAATGATTGCGCTCTTCCTGATAAGGAACGGAAGACAGCAATTCTGTGGAAATGACTCGCATCGCCTTGATAATATACTGTTCTTTTTCTGTGCGGTCCGCAAATATCAGGGACTTTTTCTTTCCATAATCGCACCCGCAGGATTCCCTGATATGCAGGTCTACCGGCAGCCGCTGTTCAAACATTACCCGCCGCTCACACAAAATAATAGCATTCCTGAGCGCCGTATAACTGAACTGGAAACCATTCTGGGACACGCTCGTAAGAAGCGGATCCATTGTCCTTGCCAGTTCCACATCGTCAAACCCGGTGATTGCGATATCCTTGCCTACTCTGAGGCTGCGTGCAGAACATACCTGGTAGCAGCATTTCGCCATGTTGTCGTTCGCGCAGACAATTGCCTCAATTCCCGGATTATTATCTAAAAGATACTTTACCTGTTTCTTTACATGTACCGAATAATCGCCATAGGCTATCATGGTATCGCTCACCGGCAGATGATGTTCCTCCATCACGTCCCAATAAGCCTGTAACCGCTCCAATGCGTCCATATTTGTCTTAGGCCCGCTGAGAAAAGCAATCTTCCGATAACCGTGTTCTACCACCAAATGTTCAATACAGGCGCACATCCCTTTATAATTGTCCGACATCATGGAAGGAGCCGGATACCCGTCCAGCTTCTCGCCAATTAAAAGGTATGGAATATCCGCATATTGGTTGAGAAACGCCTCCTTCTCCTCTCTTGTCTGATAATACGCGAGAGCCGCATAAGTGATAATCAATGCATCCGGCTTCGCAAAATGTGCATAGGCATAGGCAGTATCAAACTGATAACTGTAATCCCCCTCTGAATCCGTAACGAATACATCCATACAATACTGTGGAATACGAGGCCCCATCAGAAATACAATATTGACATCCTCCTTTTGTGCACAGGTATAAAAACCCCTAAGAAGCTCCCCGGAATAATCGGACTGCATATCGCCCAGCATAATCGCAATTGTATATCGTTTCTTCTGATACTCCCTCATCGCAGCAGTAATCCTTTCCCAACTATAATTACTTTTATTTTATACTTATTTCCCTTTCATTACAAGTTGTTCTCTTTGTACACTTTTTACGAAATAAATGTTAAAAATATGGTAGATATTACCACAATAATCGACATATATTCTCTCAGGTCATCACGAAATCTCTATGCGCTATGTACCGTTATAATTTTCGGAACTTATTGATATCTGCTACCAGTTCCCTTACGCAACGGATTTGATTGTCAAAAACCCCCGTCTGGTAGAGATTAATTACAATCATTCCCACCGGCACCGCTATAATCATACCAATCACGCTGCTAATCTTATAACCAATGTACATAAAAATCAATGTTGCCAAAGGATTCATACCGATCGTATCGCCGACAATTTTCGGCTGAATCACCTGGCGCACAATCTGGGTAACGGCGTAAAGGATAACAAGCCCCACCGCAATCTCATAATCCGCAGACAATAATTTGATAACCGCCCAGGGAATCAACACTGTACCTGTGCCAAAGAAAGGCAGCGCGTCCAAAAACGCCACCAGGAACGCTACCAGCGGCGAATACCCTACCCGCATAATCAGCAATCCCACCAATAAAATCACATAGACTACGCCCATAATTTTAAACTGCGCCTTAAAATAGCCGCCAACCACGCGTTTCAATTCCGCGATGACGGAAGATACTCTGTCCCATATTTCACCAGGCACATATTTTCTCATACCCTGCAATATTTCATGGCGTTCCGCTGTAAAAAAGTAAGCCGAAAGAATACACATAATCACAGAAATTAATGCGCTGGGCACATTTTTCACAAAATTTCCGGTCGCCGCAACTGTGGGTTCTCCGATTGTCTGTACTAACCCGCTCAGATAACCGGAAAGATTAGACGCAAGCTGCTCAAGATGCGCCTGCGTGTCCCTTGGAAGCCTGTTGTAAACAATCTCAAGGTTCTCCCCGATTTCCTGGAAATCACGCTGCCAGTTCTCATAAATTTGAGGCAAGTTCTCGATCAGATTCCCGGTCTCCGCCACCAGCTTGCTGACGCCGAGATATCCCAACAGGATGACAACGGCAAGAACGGCAATAATAATCATCATAGAGCCGTGTTTGCGCACAATTTTCAGCTTCTTTTCCAGCAGGCGCACCAGTGGATTAGCAATCATGGAAATAATCCAGCCAATCACAAACGGCATAAAGAACGTAATTAATTTAGGGAAAATTACGCACAGAAATACAATGACAAGCGCCGCTACCAGAAGATTTACCAGTATTTTCAGATACTTCGTAGACTGTTTCATGTTCATTACCTCCTAAATTATACATTGTTACGGCTTCCCCACCAATAAGTGGCAAAATAGATGATAGACGCCAGAATGGCAATCGTCGGTCCCGTCGCCACATTGGTATAATAAGAAATCACCAGTCCCATTACTCCGGAAAACGCCGAAAAAAGAATTGAAAAAAAGTGGTATTCCCGCGTATTTTCTGAAATATTCTTCGCCGCCGCAGCAGGAAGGATTAAAAGCGCATTGATGATCAAAATACCAATCCACTTAATAGAGACCATAACAATCAGCGCTGTCAGCACGGCAAAGAGATTCTCCAGCCAGCCGGCAGAAATGTGCAAGCTCCTGGCCAGCGTCCGATTGAGGCTCACCGCCAACAGCTTATTAAACCCCAAAAACCAGAATACCAGCGAGGCCAGAAGAATTACAAAGAGATACCAAATCTCCCTGGGCGTGATACTCAAAATATCGCCCACCAGTATGCTGGAATATTTACTGAAATTGCCTCCCTGCGACAGAATAGCAAGACCCAGAGCTATGCTGCAAGAGGAAAAAACGGAGATCACGGTGTCTGTAGACGCTGAAACCTTACTGCTGATAAAGTTTAGCAGTAAGGCAAACACGATAGCAAACACGACCATGGAAATGCTGGTATTGTTCACGCCGAGCACTACGCCCACAGCAATTCCTGTCAATGCTGAATGACCCAACGCGTCCGAAAAAAACGCCATCTTGCGATTGACGATCATCGTTCCCATCAGGCCGAACAGCGGCGTGATGATAAGGATAGCCAAAAACGCATATTTCATAAAATCATATTGCAGCCAGGAGAAAAAACTCATCTATGCTTCCTCCTTCCCGCCCTCAAAAACCTGAGCAAATTCCGGGCTCTGAAAGACTTCCCGCACACTGCCCTGTCTGAGCACACTCTTATCTAAGAGCACCACTTTATCCGCATACTGCTTCACATATTCCAAATCGTGGGAAATAAGGATTACCGCCAAATCATAATTCTTTTTCAAATTATAGATCGTCTTATAAAAGAGCTCCATGCCATTTTTGTCAATCCCGGAAACCGGCTCGTCCAATAACAGTAAATTAGGGGAATTCATCAATGCCATTGACAACAGCACCCGTTGTAGTTCTCCACCGGATAAATTACAGACTTGCTTGTCGAGCAGATATCCCGCCTCAAAGATTTCTAAATGCTCCTCAATCTCACGGCGGATTTTTTTGCCGCGCATCAGAAATACCGGCACATTGCTCTGGTATGAGGCAATCATGTCATAGACGCTGACAGGCGTCTGCTTTTCCACATTCATGGACTGCGGCACATAACCAATTTTCAGTTTCTGGATATGCCCGTTTTCCCGATCCTTAAATTCGATATTTCCTGTGTGCGCAATATCTCCCAGAATTGCGCGAATTAGCGTAGACTTGCCGGCGCCGTTGCGTCCGATGACAACGTTCAAACTGCCGCAATGAATGTGAAGGTTAATATCCGTAAGGATTTCCTGCCCTCCCAAAGCGACGCCAAGATGATTTACTTTGATACAATGCAGCCCGCAGGGCCTGATAATTTTACGCAAACGAACCCATCCTTTTCCAACTCTAATTTATACGCTGATGTTTTGCCCAACATTTTCAAATTATTATTACGCCAATGTACGAAGCTACGTTCTCGTGGCAATTCTACGCGAATGCATTCCCTGGCTTACTTATCGGCAGAACGAAACGCCTGCTTTAACACATCAATATTTGCCTGCACCGCTGATAAATAACTGTCTGCCCGGTAATCCCCCCTCACCAGCGCATCCAGGTAACAGACCTTGGCCTGTGTCTCCGCCTCCACGGTATCGCCCATATCTTTGCCATACAACTCCTCCGCAAAGACTACCGATACCTGCCCCCGTGAAATCTCCTCTATCACTTCCGCCACCTCATGGGCGCTGATTTGACGTTCCTCGTCCAAATCCAGGCAGTACACAGCGTCCATGCCGAGTTCTCCAGCCACATATTCATACGCCTCATGGAAAATTACCACCGGCTTGCCTTTCGCCGCCTCGCGCAGTTCTTCCATTTGTTCTGTCAACTTGCCAACCTCCCCGCAGTAATCTTCGGCATTCTCCTGGTAAAGCCTGGCATTGGCGGGGTCCGCTTCCTTCAACGCCTCCGCTATACTGCGCACCATCCCTGTATAATAACGCGTGTCCATCCAAAAATGGGCGTTCTCATCGTCCGACAAATCTAAACCATCGGCAGCTTTGACAATGGCAAGCTGTGGATATGACTTACCCACGTCGGCAAGAAAGCTCTCAATCCCGCCGCCATTTACCAGAAACAAATCTGCCTTCGATAACAGAATCATATCCTGCGGCGTCAATTGATAATCGTGCATACACCCGGACTGCGGCTCGCTCAAGTTCTCGAGAACAACGCCCGGACTTCCCTTCGCCACATTGAGAGCTGCAATATATACCGGATAAAAAGAAGTTACCACGTAGACTCCCTTGTGTTCCTGCCGCTCCTCATCCAGATGAATATATGCCCCTGTAAAAATACCGCCTGCCAATGAAATGGCAAGCAGCATCAGAAATACAAAGATATATTTATTTTTTTTCATGGCTTCCTCCCTGGATATTCCCCTGAGAGGGGTCAGGGGCAGCTTCCTCAATTTCCAGCAGCCCATCCAGCAAATTCCAGATCTCCTCCCTGCCTTGTTTTGTCTGTGCAGAATATGGAAGCACTATCGTCTGCGGTTTGGCATGAAGCCCTTCCTTCATCATCTTTATATGTTTTGCCACCTGGCTGCGCTTAATCTTATCCAGCTTAGTGGCAATGATAATCGGGTCGTACCCTTGGTAAACGATCCACTCATACATCTGTCTGTCGTTTGCGGAAGGCTCATGGCGAATATCAACCAACAAAAAAACTGCTTTAAGCTGCTTGGAGACGTGAAGATAATTTTCAATCATCTTTCCCCATTTTTCTTTTTCTCTAACCGATGCCTTAGCATAGCCATAGCCGGGCAGATCCACCAGATACATGCAATTGTTGATATTATAGTAATTGATGGTCTGCGTTTTCCCCGGCTGAGAAGATGTGCGAGCCAAAGATTTACGGTTCATCAAACCGTTAATCAGCGAGGATTTGCCGACATTCGACTTTCCCGCAAACGCTACCTCCGGCTTGTCCGTATTCGGCACCTTGCTGGTAACGCCGCAGACAATCTCCAATTCAACTGATTTGATTACCATAATATATTACTCCTCTTCTACTGGATTTAGCGCTTAGAAACCTGCTCTGCTTGAGCGTTTGACACTCAAGATTATGATTCCTTAACCAGCGCCGTCTCTAAAACCTGTTCCATATTTTCTACGAAAACAATCTCTAAGCCTTTCTTGATCTCCTGGGAAATCTCCTCAATATCCGGCTCATTTTTCTTAGGCACGCAAATCGTCTTAATCCCGGCGTTCTTCGCCGCCAAAGTCTTTTCCTTTAAACCGCCGATTGGCAGAACTCTGCCGCGCAGCGTAATTTCTCCTGTCATCGCCACATCCTTACGCACTTTGCGCTTTGTAATCGCTGATAACATCGCCGTGGCCATGGTAATTCCGGCAGAAGGGCCGTCCTTGGGCACGGCGCCCTCCGGGATATGGATATGAATGTCATATTCCTTAAAAAATTCTTTGTCAATGCGATACTGCTCGCTGACGGAACGAATATAACTGATTCCCGCCTGCGCCGACTCCTTCATCACATCTCCCAACTGTCCGGTGAGCTGAAACTCGCCTTTGCCGGGCATAATGTTGACCTCGATCTGCAACGTATCTCCGCCTACGCTTGTCCATGCAAGACCGCGAACGATACCCACCTCGTCGTTTTCATTTATTACATCATAATTATATTTTTCTTTTCCTAATAGCTTTTCCAATCTATTTTCTGTAACTTTAATCGCTTTTTTCTTTTTTCTCTTCTGGCTTTCTTCCTTACCTTCCGCTTCTTTACCCTGCTGCCCGGCTGGAAATTCTTCATTATACAATTCTCTTGCCGCTTTGCGGCAGATCTCGCCAATCTTCCGTTCCAGATTACGCACGCCCGCTTCTCTTGTATAACCGCGAATTAATTTTCCCAGCGCGCGGTCGCTAATCGAAAGCTGTCCCGGTTTAAGACCATTTTTCTCCATCTGTTTGGCAATCAGATGTTCTCTGGCAATGTGCGCTTTCTCATTCTCTGTATAACTGCTGACTTCAATAATCTCCATGCGGTCGAGCAGAGGTCTCTGAATATCCTGCAAGGAATTGGCCGTAGCGATAAACAACACTTCCGACAAATCAATCGGCAATTCTACATAATGGTCACGGAATTTGCTATTCTGCTCGCTGTCTAACACCTCTAACAAGGCAGACGCCGTATCACCTTTGTAATCGCTGCTAATCTTGTCAATCTCGTCCAACAGCATCAGGGGATTTTTCACACCGGAATTTTTCAACCCATTGGCAATGCGGCCCGGCATGGCGCCGACATACGTTTTCCTATGGCCGCGAATTTCCGCTTCATCGCGGACGCCGCCCAGACTGATACGCACATACTGCTTATCTAATGCGCGCGCAACGGAACGCGCGATACTCGTCTTACCCGTTCCCGGCGGGCCGACCAGACAGATAATCGGGCTGTCTCCCTTTTCCGTCAGGTTGCGCACTGCAAGAAATTCCAGCATACGCTCCTTGACTTTCTCCATACCGTAGTGATCTTCATCGAGAATTCGCTCGGCATCCCCGAGGTTCTTATTGTCCTTAGATGACTTATTCCAGGGAAGTTCCAACAAAGTCTCAATGTAACCGCGAATCACCGCGCTCTCGGAAGAATTACTAGAGACATTCTTAAAGCGTTCAATTTCCTTTTTCAGTTTATCCTTTACTTCCTGTTCTGCGTCAAGTTTCTCGGTCTCTTCGAGAAAATGATCTGCTTCCGATACGGTGTTGTCTTCTCCAAGTTCCTCACGGATTAAGCGCATCTGCTCCCTGAGGATATATTCTTTCTGGTTCTTATCAACCTTTTCTTTTACTTTGCTCTGAAATTCTGCCTTAATTTGAATGACATTAATTTCATTTAACAGTATTATCAGCAAGGCCTCATAGCGTTCCTGCATCGTACCCGCTTCCAGAAGCCTCTGCTTTTCCTCAAAACTCACGGGAAGATTGTTTCCGATATCATCCAAAAGCCTGCCTAACTCATGAATATCCTGCATCTGCTTGGCCAGTTCCTTACCCGGCTTGGGATTCAATATACAATAACGGCCAAATGTCTCCTTCACACCGCGGATCATCGCCTCTTTCATATCTTCAGACAATTCCCCCTCGTCCTCTTCCTGCAAAAGCTCTATCTTTGCAAAAAGGCATTCTTCAGAGGCCAAATTTACCAGATATCCACGCTTTTCACCCTCAATCAGCACCCGCACCACATTATTCTGGAGCTTGATTACCTGTTTAATTACGGCAAGTACCCCGACGGAGTATAAATCATCTACCGTCGGGTCCTCTATATTGATATTCTTCTGTGTGACCAGAAAAACCATCTGGTCTTCTACCATGGCATTTTCGATTGCCTTAATCGACTTATTCCTGCTCACGTCAAAATGCGCCACCATCCCAGGAAGAATTGTCATCCCCCTAAGCGCCACTGCCGGAATTCTCCTGTATTCTTCGCTCATATATTATCTCCTCAGGCAGATTTACTCTCGTTATGGTATATAACCTGCACATCCTCCTGCTCTTCAACTACAGCTTTCGTAATTCTGCAAACTGCAATCGTCTCATCGGAAGGCACACGATACATTAAGTCCATCAGTACCTTCTCCACAATGGCGCGGAGTCCTCTGGCGCCTGTCTTACGCTTCAGAGTCTTCTCTGCAATCGCCTCCACAGCGTCTTCATCAAAAACGAGTTCCACACCGTCCAGCTCAAACAACGCCTGGTACTGGCGAATCAGAGAATTCCTGGGCTCTTTAAGAATACGCACTAACGCATCCTTATCCAGAGATTCCAGGGAAACCGTTACCGGCACGCGCCCTACAAATTCCGGTATCAATCCAAATTTTACGAGATCCTGCGGGAGCACGTGTTTTAAGATTAAACCTATATCCCGCTCTCTCTTGTCGGCAATCTCTGCATTAAATCCCATAGATTTCTGATCCATCCTGGTCTCCACAATCTTATCCAGCCCTTCAAAAGCGCCGCCGCAGATGAAGAGAATGTTCGTGGTATCAATCTGGATCAATTCCTGCTGCGGATGCTTCCTGCCGCCCTGGGGCGGAACACTTGCCACCGTGCCCTCTAATATTTTCAGAAGCGCCTGCTGCACGCCTTCGCCTGACACATCCCTGGTAATCGAAGGATTCTCTGATTTTCTTGTAATCTTGTCAATCTCATCTACATAGATGATTCCCATCTGGGCGCGCTCAATATCACCCTCCGCTGCCTGGATAATCTTCAGCAGGATATTTTCGACATCCTCGCCCACGTACCCCGCCTCTGTCAGCGCCGTGGCGTCTGCGATAGCAAAGGGAACATTGATGATACGCGCCAATGTCTGTGCCAGTAATGTCTTCCCACAGCCCGTCGGCCCCAGCATCAGAATATTGCTCTTTTGTAATTCCACGCCCATGTTCCTCGGTGCAAGAATCCTTTTGTAATGATTATATACCGCAACCGACAGAACCTTTTTGGCCTCCTCCTGCCCAATGACATATTCATCCAGAAACTTCTTGAGCTCTTCCGGTTTCAATAAATTAATCTCCTCAACCTCCGGCTCCGGCAAAATTTCCGCTTCCTCTTCTAACAACTCTTCCTCAATAATCTCCGCGCAGATATCCACGCATTCGTCACAGATATATGCCCCATTTGGCCCCGCAATCATCTTGCGCACCTGCCCATCTGTCTTGCCACAGAAAGAGCAGCGAATTTTCTCCTCAAACCTTCCAGCCATATTTCTATTCCCACCTCTTCCAATTCAAATTTCTCAAAAGGGACAGTGGCATATGCACGCTGTCCCCACTCTTTATTTTCTGTTTGTAATCACACCGTCAATCAGGCCGTATTCCTTCGCTTCTTCTGCGGACATATAATTGTCGCGCTCCGTATCCTCAGCAATCACGTCATACGGTTTGCCCGTATTTTCTGACAGAATTGTATTCAGCCGTTTCTTGGTTTTCAATATATTGTCTGCCGCAATCTGAATATCAGTCGCCTGTCCTTTGGCGCCGCCTGACGGCTGATGAATCATAATCTCAGCGTTAGGAAGCGCAAAACGCTTGCCCTTCGTCCCGCCTGCCAGCAAAAATGCTCCCATGCTTGCTGCAAGTCCGATACAGATGGTCTCCACATCGCATTTGATATAATTCATTGTGTCATAAATAGCCAGCCCGGCCGTAACCACGCCGCCCGGAGAATTGATATACAGATGAATATCCTTGCCGGGGTCCTCTGATTCCAGGAACAAAAGCTGGGCCACCACAAGACCCGCCGTCGTCTCATTGACTTCCTCGCCCAAAAATATAATCCTGTCTTTTAACAGTCTGGAGTAGATATCGTAAGACCGTTCTCCTCTGCTGGTTTGCTCAACGACATAAGGTACTAAACTCATGCAATTCCCTCCTTATTCTGGATCTGCATCTTTTTCCACTACATGCTCCATAATCATTGCTACGGCTTTCTGTACGGCAAGCTCTATCTTCATGGATTCTTTCTCAGAATCTCCCATAAATTCTTTCAACTGGTCTGCCTCCATACCATACATTTTTGCCATTCTATCAAGTTCTGCATCTATATCTTCCTCAGATACCTGGATATCTTCTTTCTTAGCAATCTCTTCCAATACTAAGGAAGACTGAATGCGCTTCAACGCCTCCGGCTTCATCTGCTCTAACATCTGCTCCATGGTCGTTCCGCTAAACTGCATATACTGTTCCATAGATAAACCCTGCTGGGAAATTCTGTTGGCAAAATCTTCCATCATGGACTGTGCCTGTGTCTCAATCATCACGTCGGGAATTTCCATCTGGGAAGCTTCCACGATGTTATCAACCGCTTCACTCTCCTGCATGCGCTTTCCTTCCGCTATCTTGCGCTCAACAAGCTTCTTCTCCACATCTTCTTTGTATTCAGCAAGCGTATCAAACTCGGAAACATCCTGTGCGAACTCGTCGTCCAGCTCAGGCATCTCTTCCATTTTAACTTCATTAATCTTAACCTTAAACACAGCCGGCTTGCCAGCAAGCTCCTGTGCATGATATTCTTCCGGAAATGTCACATTGACGTCCAGCTCTTCCCCTGTCTTTCTGCCAATGAGCTGTTCCTCGAAGCCTTCGATAAAAGAATGGGAACCAATTACCAATGAGTGGTTCTCACCTTTTCCGCCCTCAAATGCAACGCCGTCTGTAAATCCTTCAAAATCAATCACAGCAATATCTCCATCCTCAATGGCACGGTCTTCTACCGTGATGGTCCTTGCATTGCTCTTTCTTTCTTTGTCTATCTCTGCATTCAGCTCTTCTTCTGTTACAGCGCTGTCAATCTTGGTAACAGCTACGCCTTTGTATTCACCAAGCGTCACTTCCGGCCTCACGGCAACCTCCGCCGTAAAAATGAACGGCTTACCTTTTTCCATCTGTGCAATATCAATTTCCGGCCTGGAGACTACATCTGCCCCGCACTCATCCACAGCTTTAGGGTATTCCTGGGTAATCAGCATGTTTGCTGCATCCTCAAAGAAAATCTCCACTCCGTACATCTTCTCAATCATAGCTCTTGGCACCTTGCCCTTGCGGAATCCCGGCAGGCTGATCCTGCCCTTCTCCTTCATATAAACAGCCTGGAGTGCCTTTTCTAAATCTTCTGCCGATACCTCAATGGTAAGCTTTACCATATTTTTTTCTAAATTTTCCACCTGTACGCTCATTATAGCTATTTCCTCCTTAAATATATATCACCCTGTAACATTTTTATACAGATATATCTCATTTTGTGCTGATAAACTGATTTACACAATCATTGTAAAAGTATAGCACACTCCCCAGAAAAATACCAGAACTTTTTTGATTTTTTGCGTTCCGTTTACAATATAGTATTTTTACCGACAACGAGAACATCCTAAGAAATGGCAGGGGATTCTAAAGAAGCAGCTAATGAGGGCGCCGCATGGAGATATTGCTCCGTGCGGCGCCCCAAATATTTTAGGCAATAATAACGATTTCTCTAATGTATCCCCCGGAGGGTCTATAGTAAACGACAATTATTTTTGTCGTTTACTATAATTCCCGATAGAATTCTTTAACTGGCAGATTTCACTCAATTTCTCCATACAGATACGCATTTAAAATATTTTGCGGATTATCATAATAGAAACTGCTGTTATAATCGTCAATCTTTTCACTGACAAAAGAATTATAACCTTCTATCAGAGCTTCAATAATATCCATATCCCTTTCCCTGGCAATTCCCAGAATCAGCCTCTTATACACTTTCCCCATATCCCAATGGGACGGTATCGAGTATTTGCCTGCGGCAACGTTGTCAAAATCTCCTTTTTGAATCCCTGCCTCGGCGATAAAGTCGTCGCTGACCCTGTCGATATTATCACTGTGGTAGATATCTGCAAGCTCATATATCTTTTGCAAACGTTGAAAGCCAAGCGCATTTACAACATTGCCTCGGCGATTTTTCGTCTTTCTGGCAATATATTCAATCAAGCTGCATGTAAAAAACAAATCGTTCTCTTTCGTGTCTTCTCTTCCTATCATGAATGCACCTCCTGACAGTCATAAAATTCCAGACATTTTAAAGCATGTTCCGTGCAAAAATTTATCTGATGCGTGGGATATTTGAATCTTGCCATGCTCCAAAATTGCTCTCTTGTGATAATTCCTTCCATATAATCTGCGATGAAATTATAAATCTGGTCATTCGCCATTGCGCCAATCACAATATCATGGTTATGAGAAATCCCATGACGGCATTCAATGATAAAATCCAGCCACTCCTCCGTCATCTCCTTAAATTCAAGAATGTCCAACGCCTCATTCATTCGCACCGTATATATATTTACCCTGGGCGTTTTATATCTTTTTGCCCAACGCTGGGCCTGCTCTTTGATAATCGTACAATAAAAACCCTCCCCAAAATCCTTGGTATTTCTACCGATACGTATTTCCGGGTTTTTGATTTCTACATAACTTCCGTGGTATACCATCATTTTTCCCATAACCGACAGCCTCCTGTTTTTCAATGAAATTTTCACATTCCGTGTTTTTTCATACGATAAGCATAACATAGACGGCAGACTGCTTCAATATATTAGTTGTAAGCGCACGGATGATACGCGGTGATTTCAAAAACACCTTAGACAATCACATTTGCCTAAGGTGTTTCTTCCTTAACTTATTCAAGATCCATCAGTTCCTGCATCAGCCTCGTATAATCGGTACGATTATCCTTGATAAATTTGATAGCTGTCGAAGGATGGCTGTTTAAGATCCCCGTCAACAGATAGGGAATATCATACCCCCAGACTGCTCCCTCCTCTTTCAGCTTGAGCATATGTTTTTCCACAAAACGTATAATTGGTATCTCATCATATTTCGGATTCTTGAGGAAACTAAGCAGCGCTTCTAAGAAACAGTTGCCCGCTCCGCGCCCCATACCGTTCACCGTCGCATCCAAAAGGCATACGCCCATACGGCAGGCTTCTATCGTATTGGCAAATGCAAGCTGCTGATTGTTGTGCGCATGAATTCCTACTATTTTACCAGATGCATCTGCAATCTCTACATATTTTTTGGAAAGCTTCGTAATCTGCTCCGGGTAGAAGGATCCAAAGCTGTCCACCAGGTAAATAGCATCCACGGAACTATTGGCAAGAATCTGCAGCGCTGCATCCAGATCATCGCTATTGACCTTGGACACGGCCATAATATTTACCGTCGCTTCATACCCCTTTTTCTTGATGTCCTCTATCATCTTGACTGCGGCCGGAATCTGATGTATGTAAGTTGCTACCCGTACAAGGTCTATCACGCTGTCTTTCCCCGGCAGGATATCCTTCTTATAATCACAGCGTCCCACGTCCGCCATCACGGATATCTTCAAAGGAGATTTATTATCTCCCACAATGGCGCGGATATCTTTCTCGTCACAGAATTTCCATTTGCCGAAATCCTTGGGGTCAAACACATCTTTAGACGCCTTATAACCGAACTCCATATAATCGACGCCCGCTTTTATGTTTGCCTGGTATAAATCGCGGACAAATTCTTCTGTAAATGCAAAATTATTTACAAGTCCTCCATCTCTCATCGTACAGTCCAACACTTTGATATCTGGACTGTAATCCATCAACGTCCTCTGATTGTAATTCTCTGACATCCCTATTTCCTCCATTCCACGCGCTTTTCCTGATATTTTACTATTAACGGAAAATAAACTATTGTTATTACTATTATGCATTCGCGCTTTAAATTGCTAAAGTATAAATATCATACAAAAAATTTATCAATTTGTCAATCCCTATACGTTTCCAGTTTCCCCATTTTGTATGTGTATAGTACCAAAAGGGGGCTGTCGCACTAATATATTTACTCGTTCAAAAGGTCTTTCCGCTTAATAGTAAAACTCAAACTTCATGAGAATTTTCTCTTGACATATACAGTTTCACTGTATATAATCCAAATATATAGTTCAACTGTATATTTGAACTGTACAGAAGCGAAAGGAGATTGATTATGAATTTAAGCAGTTACCTGCCCCTTACGGAAACTACCTGGTATATCCTGGTAGCCCTGCTGGAACCCGGACACGGCTATTACATTATGCAGAAGGTAGAAACATTAAGCGATGGAAATGTGCGGATTGCAGCCGGAACCATGTACGGCGCTATTGAAAATCTTTTGAAACAGAAGCTCATCCGCTCTGTCAAAAGCAAAGATAAGAGGCGGAAAGTCTATCAAACTACCGAACTCGGCAAAGAAGTGTTAGGCCTGGAAGCAAAACGTCTCCGCTATCTTGTACAGGTGGCAGAAGACCATAACCTATAGAACAAAACATCCTTGCAATGTAATTCACAACCGCTGGAAAAGACACCCCCCATGACAAAATTCTTGGCTTAAAGAAAGGAGCATCCCTATGACAAAGTTCAAATTATTTCTAAATATTGACAAAGAGGAAGCGTGGATTAACTCTATCATCACCCAGGGCTACCGCCTGAAAAATGTATCCTGGGGACAATATGTATTTGAAGAACTTCCTCCTGGCGCCAACGTAGAAAATGAGGTTTCTGAAACTGCCCAGGCTGAAAATCCCCACTCAGAGAGCCGGAACACAGAACCGTTCCTGCCTCTAGTGAGGATGGATTTCCGCATTTTCTCTAAGAAAGAAGATTTCATAGATTACCTGACGTTATTTGAAGATTACGGCTGGCATCATGTCGCTGGTAAAAAATCGGAGGGAAACCAGTATTTTGAAAGAATGCGCTCGGACTGCCTGGAAGAAATTTTTTCCGATTCTCCTTCCAAAGCAGCTCGCTACCGCCGGATTTCCAGCAACTGGCTGATGATGTTTGCCCTGTATCTGCCGCTGTTTATCATATATTGGAACAATTTTCATTTTCCTTTTCACTCCGGGTGGAAAGATTTCTTCTACACGCCGGGGCTGTGGGAACTGAGCGGCTCTAAGTTTCTGCTGGCCTTCCTGTTTGAAATGCCCTTTGCGCTGGGCCGAATGGTTGGAGGCATCTTTCCTCTCATGCTGCTCGTATTAGCAATAGGTTATGGCTATTTTAGCCTGAAGACGCTTTACTGGTATCGGAAGGAAACGAAGCGCTGACAAGTTCCTTGCGCGTATCAACAAGGCGCCAGTCCACCCCTTCGCCTGAACATATCGGATAACAAAACCAGGAAACGTCAGCCCGGCAGTTCATCGAGGGATTTAAATGTATAGCCCATCTGCTCCCATTTTGTCAGAAGTTCATCGAGAATCTCACCGTTCGTCTTAGAAGTGTTATGTAAGAGCACAATTGCCCCTGGATGCACCCGGCCGAGCAGTTTGTCAAAAGCTTCCTCGTGCGTGGGCTGGCTGTCCTGGTTCCAGTCCACATAGGCAAGGCTCCAGAAAAACGTCTTATAGCCCAGATCCTTGGCAACTTGCAAGCTGCTTTCACTGTACTTACCCTGGGGCGGACGGTAATATTTCGTCATCGGCGTGCCAATCGTCTGCTCATACAAAGTCTCCAATTCCCCGAGCTCCGCAGAAAATTCTTCCTTGCCCATCGCAGACATATCTGGATGGTGATAACTGTGGTTACCCACAATGTGGCCTTCCTCCACCATACGCTTTACCAGATCCGGGCTTGTAGTGAGATAATTCCCCACGATAAAAAAGGTTCCCTTGGCATTGTGCTTTTTCAACGCGTCTAAAATTGCCGGCGTATTGCCATTCTCAAAGCCACAGTCAAACGTAAGATACAGCACTTTATCCGGTGTGTCCTCAGCATAAAAGGCGTCGTATTTCGCAAGCTCCTCAAAGGTGGCGTTGCCAACCGGCGGCTTGCCCTCCTCCTGAAAGCTCAGGCCCCAGTTGCCGTCCGCCCCCGGCTGGATTGCCGTAGCCGCAGCCGGCACAATCTGGGCTGCCAGACGCCCCAGAAAAAAAGCCCCCACAAATATACCCAGTACCAAAATGAAAGATGTTGCTTTTATTTTTTTCAGCATTATCATCACTCCTGCCCTCTCATAAGGGCGTTTCTCTTTTGTACCATATATATTTGTAAAAAGGGCTTTTCATTACACAAAATTACTGACGGTAAATGATTTTCTCTGCCAGCTCCCGGGCCTTTTCCTCGCCCGCCAGATAAGCAGTAATACGCAGCGCAAAAGCGATGGCCGTCCCCATTCCCCGGCTGGTAATAATGTTACCGTCCTCTGCAACCTCGTCATACACTACCTCTGCTCCGGTTAGCTGATCCTCATATCCCGGATAGCAGGCCGCTTTCCTGCCCTGCAAGAGCCCTGCCTGTCCCAGCACGCTGGGAGCGGCACAGACAGCAGCCACCAGCTTACCTTCCGCTGCAAACGATTTGATCGTCTCATTTACGCCTGCATGTTCGCCAAGGTTGAGCGTCCCCGGCATACCGCCCGGCAGTACAACTCCGTCCAGTTCCCCAAAATCAACATCCTCATACTGTGCATCTGCCTGCACGGAAATCTTATGGGAACCGCAGATTTCCTTTCTTCCCATAATGGAAATCATCATGGCCTCCATCCCGGCACGCCGCAGGATATCTACTACTGTAAGCCCTTCAATTTCCTCAAATCCGTCTGCCAGAAAAATTCCAATTTTTTTCATTTCTTTTGCCTCCATTTCTATTTCTCTACTTTACGTTTCTATTGTTCTTATTTCCAGATTTCTTTCTGAATTTTCCTTGTTCTTGTTTCTCTTTCCTATACGCCCTGATCTCTTCTGCAATCTTCGTATAATCCCGCTCAAACAACTCCTGGCTGATTTGCAGGTACAGCTTGTCCTTGGGAACTTTAAGGAGAATTTTCTCAATCACAAACTGCTTACTTTTTTCTTTGTAGCGGGGCATCTGATTTAACTCTTGGATATGCACAAGCTCCGGTCTCCACAGCAGGCTCATTTTTTTCTGCCAATCCACCTTAGGATTCTGCTGTGGCTTGCGCAGCATATAAAAGTCCGGCTTCCCTTCCTCCAGTTCCACCGTGATAATTCCCCACCACTTTGGCACATGTTCCGCCACATGGTGCGCATGGCGCGTCCCTGCCACAATATAATTGCAATCGCAATACTGGTCATAATCACGCACCTGACGGCTTAACCTGGCATAAGTGTCAGCATCACTTTTGATTTCCAGGCCGCAGACGGCGTCCGAGAGAATCATCACCACATCCGCCCGCGACCTGCCCATCCTTTTTTCTTCTAAAATCCGCACTTTACCGTAATACTCTTCCAGGAATTCAAACAACGGCTCCCGGATATCTCTGTCGTACATCATCTTCTGTAATCCTTGTATTCCTATTACCTATTCTATATTTATGCTGGAAAAGTCAATTTCCAGATCTTCAAATATCCTGGCCTTTACCTTATCATCAAATACATAATCCGTCATTTCTTCCTGTTCAAAATCATAAACCATAATACGATTACGCTCATAATCTACAACCCAATACTCCCGGACGCCTGCCGTGCGGTATCTGAATAACTTCTTAGTGTAATCCATCGAACGGCTTGACGGCGAGACAATCTCAATCACCCAGTCTGGCGCTCCGTTGCAGCCTTTCTCTGTAATCTTGTTTTTGTCGCAAATCACCGATATATCAGGTTCTAAATAAATCTCATTATTCGCATTTAAGAATACGGCAAATGGAGATGGGAATACTTCACAATCACCTTTCTTTCTTTGTATATAATTAAATATACTACTTGAAAGTACCATGACAAGTCTTTGGTGTATCGTGCCAGGCGTTGCCATCATATACAGTTCGCCGTCAATCAATTCTGCCCTCTGCCCGTCCGGCAAATTATAAATATCATCAATCGTATAATATTCTATCTGTCTTACTGCATCCATTATATCACGCTCCTTTTTCATATTATATACGATAATACTGCATATAACAAGGCTGCCTTGCGTCCGACATGAAAATCAATATAACAAAAATTTCCATTCATATTATTTCTTCCTTGACAAATAATAACACCATGATAAGCGACAGAATTTCGAGACGGACATCATTCCGAGGAATGAAGCCTTTCGGAATGATGCCCTTATCAGAAAAACAACAAAAAAGAAAAACATTTGGAGGTGAATCAAATGACAAGCAATTCTGGTTCTAACACAAGTAAGATGGCAGTACCTCAGGCAAAAGAGGCTATGAACCGTTTTAAACAGGAAGTTGCATCTGAAATCGGAGTACCTTTAAAGGAAGGTTACAACGGTGACTTAACTTCTGCCCAGGCTGGTTCTATCGGCGGCGAGATGGTTAAGAAGATGATTATGAAACAGGAACAGCAGATGTCTGGCGGACAGCAGTAATCAAGAGCCCGAAAGACTCAATCATCAAGAATATTGAAATTTGTGATATAAAAATCCCTCTGCTTGGGCAATGCGCCGGGCGGGGGGATTTGTTTTTCCCCATTTATACCACCTGTATTCCTAAAATAACCGTCTGTCGCAAATCTATTGAAAGCAACATTCTTTTTCCCTATAATGAGGTCACATAAGGAGGTGAGCCCATGCAGGTAGAAATAAAAATCGAAGCTTCCTGCACCGAGCCTAAAGTCATTATCATGACTTCCTCGGTGACATCAGAAGTCAATAACGTCCTAAAAAAATTATCAGAAGACACATCGCAGATTATTTCCGGCAGTAAAAATGGAAAAATTAGCGTACTGGAACAGGCTGATTTGATTCGGATTTACGCGAACGATAAAAAGGTCTTTGCCGTGACCGGAGAGGGGGAATATGTCCTGCGCCAACGGCTGTATGAACTGGAAGAACGTTTGGACGGACGCTGGTTTGTGCGGATCTCCAATTCAGAAATCATCAATCTGAAAAAAGTCGGCCACTTTGATTTGAGCTTTACCGGCACAATCTGCGTCAAGTTATCAGATGGCACAACAACATATGTCTCCCGGCGTTATGTCTCCAAAATCAAAAAAATATTAGGAATATGAGGTGATTACTATGAAAAAGAAAATTATGTTACGCTGCGTCCTTGGTTTTCCCATCGGCGTCACTATTGGACAGATAATTACCATTATGCTTTCCCTGATTTGGGCAAAAGGATATTACGCGCCATGCGTACCCGAACTAGCCGTTGCCATGGGCAATGAGATCAATGCTATTATTTTACAGACAACCCTTTGCGGGATGCTGGGCATGGGATTTTCCGCCAGCAGCATCATCTGGGAAATCGAGCATTGGGGCATCACCAAGCAAACCAGTATTTACTTTCTGATTGTCTCTGCCATCATGATGCCAATTGCATATTTTACTTATTGGATGGAACACAGCGTTGCCGGATTTTTGAGCTATTTCGGAATTTTTGCATTGATTTTTGCGATTGTATGGGTAATACAGTTTACCATCGGCAGGTATAATGTTCGGAAAATGAATGAGAATTTGCAGACATACAAAAAAATGTAAAAGCATGTCTGTGGCGTGGGGTTCTGAATAGTTATATAATTTTTAATAACCTCCACCGCCTAACTGCTTTACAATCAGCCCTTTCTGGCTTATAATGAAGTTGCTTCGCAATGACATCCTTAATAAATAATGGTAAACAGGAGAACTCTCATGGAAATTGAACGTAAATTTTTACTGAAATCCCTGCCTGACAATCTGAAAGATTATCCTTTCCACCAGATTGAGCAAGGCTACCTGTGCACTGACCCGGTAGTACGCATCCGCAGGCAGGATGAAGAATATTACCTGACATACAAATCTAAGGGACTGATGGTAAGAGAGGAATACAACCTCCCTCTCACCAAAGAAGCCTATGAACATCTGCTGCCTAAAATAGACAGTATTCTAATTTCCAAAAAGAGATATTTAATTCCCCTGGATTGCGGGCTAACCATTGAACTGGATATTTTTGAGGGGGAACTTGCGCCTTTGATTCTTGCCGAAGTGGAGTTTCCCACAGAGAAAGAGGCAAAAGCTTTCGTTCCCCCTCAATGGTTTGGCGAAGACGTCACTTATTCCCCAAACTATCACAACAGCGTCCTCAGCCAAAAGAATCAGAGCAAAATTTAAATTATTCTACTGATACAAAATACATTCCATGAGCTGCTGGAACGCTGCTTTATCATGGTTTCTTGCTTTTCTTATCAACAAATTCATTTCCATTACCTTTCTTTCACCCAGAGCCCGGAACAGCTTTACCTTGCCGTCAATACAGTAATAATGCTTTTCAGAAAATCACGGATACTACTTGCTGTAATTTCTTCCTTCAACAATTCCAAAGCATACTCCGAATAACGATAGCGGAAATTTTTACCGCAAATATATGGGTTGTGGAAAATGTCAGTAGTTTCTTTTATAACAGCCTGACGCAATTCCTCTAACTCCTGCACACTGAAATTGTTTCCTAAAATCCAATAATACAAGGTAGATGCAAAACCGACTTCATACAATTCCAAATCCAGAATTTCCGAAAACTCCTGATAAACTCCCCGCCTTTTTGCTTCCTGATTCAGCAAAAGCTGCGCCATCATCCAGTTTTGCATCTCTTTTGATGCAGGTAGCCCATCTTTTCTGACATGATGATACAGTACGCAGGGAATCCAGCAAAGAGAATTCAGATTCATCTCTATGAGGCTCCACCAATAAAAATCTTCTCCCCACATCCCCTCGGGGAAAACAATAGTATGCTCCAACAAAAAACTTTTCCGAATCAACTTGCTCCAACATTCCAAGTCATTGCGGAATTGCAGCATAAACTTTTTACGCGCCGCATGATCCGGCAGCTCAAATATCTCGCCGGAATGCAACTGACTTTCAATGACGCCCTTTGCAATCCCCCCCTGGGTATTCTTATCTTCTTCTGTAATATAATCATGGGCGCACATTACTATTTCACAATCATTTTTCAGAATGTGTCCATACAATGTCTCATATAACGTGCGCTCCAAGACGTCGTCATGATCCGCAAAAGTGACATAAGGCGCATGGCTTTTTTCCACCCCTCGATTTCTCGAATAACTAACGCCATAGTTCTTATCATTTTCTATTATTACGACATTTTGCGGATGCTTTTGCTGAAACTCTTTCAATTTCATACGCGTACTGTCCACAGAATAATCATCCACAAAAATAATTTCTATATTCTCAATGCCAATTGTCTGATTTTCCAGGCAAATCAATAACGGCTCTATGCAGTTTACGGAATTGTAACATGGAATAATTACGCTTAATAACATAACCAATCCCCTTTCTCTTTAGGAAAATGCTGACTTAATCCGTGTTTCCTTAGATATTCTTCACCTTTGCAATATCAATGAGATTCAGTTTTTCACTGACACTGGCGTGCTCTAAACTGCTTGCCAACGCATCCGCGGTGTCCATAGCCGTGATACAGTACACGCCTGTCTCAATGGCATTTCTGCGGATTAAAAAGCCGTCGCGGCTCTTATCCCGACCCTGGGTGGGGGTATCAATCACGAGGTCAATCTTATGCCCCAGAATCAAGTCCATCACATTGGGGGACTCCTGGGCAATCTTGTTGATGCGCCTTGCCTTAACGCCGCGCGCTTCTAAATATTTCGCCGTGCTTCTGGTTGCATAAATCTTATAACCAAGCGCTTCAAACCGCTTGGCAATGTCCACCGATTCCGGTTTATCCGCATCCTTGACGGTCATAATCATCTGCTTATATTTGGGAAACTCTACGCCCGCCCCCAAAAACGCCTTATACAACGCCTCGTCAAATGATTTTCCAATCCCTAAGCATTCACCGGTCGACTTCATTTCCGGTCCCAGGCTGATTTCCGCCCCGCGCAATTTCTCAAAAGAAAATACCGGCATCTTGATTGCCACATATTCCGCCTCCGGCGCAAGCCCGGTGGGATAGCCCATGCCTTTTAAGGTGTTGCCGATGATTACACGCGTCGCAAGGTCAACAATGGGAATCCCCGTAACTTTGCTGATATACGGCACAGTTCTCGAAGATCGCGGATTTACTTCAATCACATACACTTCTTCATCCATAGCGATAAACTGAATGTTAATCAGGCCCACAACGTGAAGGGCACGCGCCAGCCGCTGCGTATAGTCGACAATTTTTTCCTTCACCTGCGCGCTGATGGTAGGAGCCGGATAAACGGAAATACTGTCGCCGGAATGCACGCCGGTGCGCTCAATATGCTCCATAATGCCCGGAATCAGAATGTCTTTGCCATCACAGACCGCGTCGACCTCAATCTCCTTGCCCTGTAAATACTTATCCACCAGAATCGGGTGATCCTGGGCAATGCGGTTGATAATCTCCATAAATTCCTCAATCTCTTCATCCGAATAGGCAATCTGCATCCCCTGCCCGCCAAGGACATAGGAGGGGCGCACCAGCACCGGATAACCAAGCTCATTGGCAACCGTCTTGGCCTCCTGGGCGGTAAATACCGTTCCGCCGGCAGCGCGCGGAATCTGCGTCTGCTCTAAAATTTTGTCAAACAATTCTCGGTCTTCCGCTGCGTCCACATCCTCCGCTTTCGTCCCCAAAATAGGCACGCCCATCTTCATCAGGCTTTCCGTCAGCTTGATTGCCGTCTGCCCGCCAAACTGAACGACCGCGCCGTCCGGCTGTTCTAAGCGCACAATATTTTCCACATCCTCCGGCGTCAGGGGTTCAAAATATAGTTTGTCCGCGATGTCAAAATCGGTAGAAACCGTCTCTGGATTGTTGTTTACAATAATCGTCTCATAACCTTCTCTGGCAAACGCCCAGGTGCAATGCACCGAGCAATAGTCAAATTCGATTCCCTGCCCGATACGGATAGGGCCGGAGCCCAGCACAAGCACTTTCTTCCTGTCCTTCACTCCCTGCGCCTCATTTTCACTTCCAAAACAGGAATAATAGTAGGGCGTCTCCGCTGCAAATTCCGCCGCACAGGTATCTACCATCTTAAAGGCTGCGGTAATGCCGTTTGCATATCGCAAATCACGGATTTCCGTCTCCTCTTTTCCAGCCAGGCGGGCAATCACGTTATCCGGGAACTCAAGCCGTTTTGCCTCTTTCAACAATTCTATGGTGAGCTCTTCTTTTTCCAGACGTTCTTCCATCTCAGTGAGAACGGCGATTTTATCAATAAACCAATGGTCAATCATCGTAATGTCATGGATTTCATCATAAGAAATCCCTTTACGCAATGCTTCCGCAATCACCCAAATCCTGCGGTCATCCACCTTTTTCAACTGCTTTAACAGCCCTTCTTTCGATAGCGCTGTAAAATCATAGGAACGCAGGCAGTCCACATGCTGTTCTAACGAGCGGATGGCTTTCATCAGCGCGCCCTCAAAATTCGTACAAATGCTCATGACCTCCCCGGTGGCCTTCATCTGGGTTGTCAGCGTGCGCTTGGCCGTAATGAATTTATCAAACGGAAGCCGGGGAATCTTCACGACGCAATAATCTAACATAGGCTCAAAGCTGGCGTAAGTCTTACCCGTAATGGCGTTTTTAATCTCATCCAAGGTATAGCCGAGGGCAATTTTTGCCGCCACCTTGGCAATTGGATATCCGGTCGCCTTGCTTGCCAGCGCAGAAGAACGGCTGACCCTGGGATTCACCTCAATCACGCAATACTCAAAACTCGTGGGATGCAGCGCATACTGCACGTTACAGCCCCCGGTAATATTAAGCTCCGAAATAATGTTCAGCGCAGACGTCCGCAGCATCTGATATTCCTTATCCCCCAGCGTCTGAGAGGGCGCCACAACAATGCTGTCCCCGGTGTGCACGCCTACCGGGTCAATATTTTCCATATTGCAGACAGTGATGCAGTTACCAGCGCTGTCACGCATTACCTCATACTCAATCTCTTTCCAGCCGGCAATGCAGCGTTCCACCAGCACTTCCCCCACGCGGCTCAGGCGCAGGCCGTTGGTGAGAATATCAATCAATTCCGTCTCATTGTGGGCGATGCCGCCGCCGCTTCCGCCAAGCGTATAAGCCGGGCGCAGCACAACCGGATAACCGATTGTATTGGTAAAGGCTATGCCGTCCTCCACATTGTGCACGACCTGGGAAGGTGCGCACGGCTCGCCGATTTTCTCCATTGTATCTTTAAATGCCTGACGGTCCTCCGCCTTAAAGATTGTCTCGGAGGTTGTACCAATCAGCTTCACATGATGTTTTTCCAGAAAACCGGATTCTGCCAGCTCCATGCCCAGGTTCAACCCTGCCTGTCCGCCCAGCGTAGGCAGTACGCTGTCTGGCTGCTCCTTACAGATAATCTGCTCTAATACCTTGACAGTCAAAGGCTCGATATAAACCTCGTCGGCAATCTCCTTGTCCGTCATAATCGTCGCCGGGTTGGAATTTACCAACACAACCTCCACGCCTTCCTCTTTCAGAGAACGGCACGCCTGCGTGCCCGCATAATCAAATTCCGCCGCCTGCCCAATGACAATCGGACCGGAGCCGATAACTAATACTTTCTTAATGTCTGGATTCTTTGGCATTACTGATTCCCTCCCATCATAGCGATAAACTTGTCAAACAGATAGCTGCTGTCCTGCGGCCCCGGGCAGGCTTCCGGGTGGAATTGCACGGTAAAAATATTTTTCCCGGTATATTGCAGTCCTTCATTAGTGCCGTCATTGACATTTACAAACGCCGGTACCGCTACCGCCGGGTCTAAATGTTCCGTGTCTACCACATATCCATGGTTCTGGGCGGAAATATATACTCTCCCGGTCTCTAAATCCTTAACCGGATGATTGCCGCCCCGGTGTCCGTACTTCATCTTATGGGAATCCGCCCCGTTCGCCAAAGCCATGAGCTGATGCCCCAGGCAAATGGCAAAAATAGGTGTGTCCGATTCATAGAGCTTTTTCAGTTCCGCAATAATCTCTTTACATTCTTTGGGATCTCCCGGTCCATTGCTGAGCATAATTCCATCCGGCTTGTCCGCTAATAGCTCCTTTGCACGCGTATGGGCCGGATAAATAGTGACCTCACATCCTCTGTCCTGCAAAGATTTGGCAATATTTCTCTTGGCGCCAAAATCCATGAGGGCAACACGCTTTCCTTTTCCTGACAATCTGGAAATACTGTCGCATGTCACTCTATCCACCACATTTCCAGTGTGATACGCTTTCAACCGCGGCAAAATTTCCTCAAGCAGATAATTTTCGTTGGTGGTAATCATACCGTTCATCGTCCCCTTTTCCCTGAGAATCTTTGTCAGCGCCCGGGTGTCAATGCCCGCAATGCCCGGAATATCATGCTTCACAAGAAAATCCTGGATTGTTCCCTCACAGCGAAAATTACTGGGCGCCCTTGACAATTCGCGCACAATATAACCGTCCGGCCATGGCCTTATCGACTCCATGTCCGGCGTAATGCCATAATTTCCAATCAACGGGTATGTCATGACGACCGCCTGTCCGGCGTAAGAGGGGTCTGTGAGAACTTCAAGATATCCTGTCATAGAAGTGTTGAACACGATTTCACTGATTACTTCCCTGGCAGAGCCAATGCTGTTACCTTCAAATACTGTTCCGTCTTCCAGTATCAGAAATGCTTTCATGTATTTACCACCCTTTCTTTGTGTTGGCTGATTTTTACAAAAAAAAAAGAAAATCAGATTCTTTTTTTCGTAAGGGTTCTGTATTGGCAATAAACACCATTGTTGTGTTATGCCCAAATTGTAGAGATTTTACCACACTTCTTTTACTTTTTCAAGACTTTAGGATGATTTTTTACAAAATTGTCAACCTCAAAAACTCCGTTGCTTTCCTGATTTTGCTGCTGTATAAACTAAATTAACAATTTATTACAGGAAATTGTAAAATGGAAAGACCTGTGTATATCTAATTACATTAATACATTAATTTATAATTCAAATTACTTTTTCCATGATAACTTGAAAAGCACCTCCCACAAGAAAAAAGATAATTTTTTGTAGAATTTTCGCGATAATACTCAATATAAGTTATTTTCCGCTTACCATTTGTTGACAGTATAATAGATTATATGATATATCAATACTATGTTCATTGTGCTAGGAGGGATATAATGTCTAAGAATAACAAAAAACAGATTAATAATGTTAAAAAGATATTAGCACCGATAATAAGAAGAGTTGGAAGACATTCTAAGAGTCAACATGAAGAATTAACTTTTATTGAAGGAACAACACCTTACATAATTGACAAATACTGTCCAACTCCTTTTGAAATAGCAGATTACTACGGATTAAAGATAAAATATATAAAAATCACAGATACAGACATAATATCTTACTTGAAACGAGAAGTTTCTACAATTTTTATTTCAGATAAATATGAGAATAATAAGTATATTTCAAAAAAAATTGTTGCTCATGAGTTAGGACATTTTTTTATGGATAAAGATCCATTATCAGCGCTTAATAATGATGAATTAAACAAATATCTGCCGGAGGAAATCGAGAAAGAATATAACGCAAACATTTTTGCAATTTTGCTGATGCCCCAAATTATGGAGGGCATGGAAAACAGTAACTGGCAAAAATACTCTCCAAAAATACTTAATCAGAGAGTATATAAAAAAATCATCGATATAATATAAATAATGGAAAATAAAATTATTTTTATATTTGGAAATACATTGTGTTATTTCAACCTTCCTAATATTTTGACTATAAAGGTGATAAAATGTACATAACATTCTTAAAGAACTTCCGAAAGAAAAACAAAGAAATTTCCGATATGCCGGCTAGAGCCCAAGAAATTTTAAATTATTTTAACGTTAATTATTTATCTTCCGGAGTTCCTATTGTAGAAATATTAATTAAATTAGGATTTCAAATATATCAGAGTGACTTAAAACCTGAAGGACTTTCTGCTTATATAGCGGTTGATCCTGAATTTAGAGAAGTTTATGGTTCAAATAAAATTACATGCGTACACATCAATAATAGCATTGGACATAAAAGATTCGCATTAGCTCATGTGTTGGGACACTATCTCTTTGACTTTGATGAAACCGTGAATGTATCTTATTATAATACTTACTTTCCTAAAAAACATTCTGAAAAATTTGAAGAACAACGGGCAAATGAATTTGCTGCTAATCTTCTTATGCCCGAAAAGGATTTTAGAAGAGAATACGTTAAATGTGGTAAGTTGCAAAGTAAAGCCGATATCGTAAACGAACTAAGCCAAATTTTTTTGGTCTCATCTGACCATATTCTAAGAAGGTTTAATGGGCTTGGGATAGACGGTTTTGACACTGAAAAGGAGTTATAATTTGTAATATGTATGAAGAGAATGATCGGGAAGTTGTTCATCGGAATCGCCCCCCTGAAGGAAATAATATAAGAACAGACGAAGAATTACATAATAGTGATACTACAAATTTATCTGAACATAACAAACAATATACCATACTCCTGGAAGCTTATGTAAAAGATTTTGTAAATAATTCTGAAAATAAAAGAAAAAATAAACTGGAGATGTACAAAATTTCAAAAATATTATTAATTATTGTTCTTATTTCGACACTCATTTATCTACTTATAACATTATTTCTTTTAGCCTTCAATAAAATAAGTATTATAGAATCCTTGCCCGGACTAATTACAGTTCTAACCTCACTGATAGGAACTTTCATGGTAATACCCAAAATGATTACCAAATATTTATTTAATGAAAAAGAAGAAGAGCATTTAGCTGAAATTATCAGTAAGATTCAGGAATACGATCGAGATATAAGAAGAGGCGCATGATTATCACCGAAACAGCCTGACAGGCAACCAGGTTTAGACATTTTATATTTTTTATCTTCGGCTTGCCGAGAAGCCCTGCATTTTATTGGGCTTCCCGGCTCTCTGTTTCCCCCTCAGGTTCCCTTATCACCAGCACTCTTCAGCAATAACCTGCCTACTTACTATACTTCTCCCCATCTAGTTCAATGTATTTTATCTCCGATACATCCACAAGATTCGTGAATTCTTTCTGCGTATACCAGGTACACTCGGTCTCCATATCCCCCCTCAAAACGCTCGTCGCATATCCTCCTCCCATATCCTCAATGGTTTTTACCTGGTTCTCCATAACCAATTTCATATTCTCCAAGTTACCGACATTTTCATATTCTTCTGTCATTTCCGTCTTATTGCCGGTCTTTGTGAGCGTCATCCCCAGCGGACTGATAACAATAGCATTCCCTGGGTTATTCTCCGAGGTAAAACGAACACACGCTACCTCCCCGCTTTCCGGCAGGCGAACTTTTAACTTATCTTCAATATCTCCGGCATTCTCCAACGACATTAATAATTGCGGCGTCTTTTCTACTTTTTTCTCCATATCAAAACTATAGCGTATGCCGATCAGATATCCCCCGTCTTCCGCCATTTCCCCTGTATAATATTTCACATTTGCGGAAATGACTTCTTCCCCTGATTCATCTTTGATACCAAACTGCAGATCCCTGTCCCCATTATTCGTGTTTTCCATCTGAAATGTCTGCCAGTCTACTACTCTGTTTTTCTTCAAAACCACCGTATTATATTCTCTATCCAAGACTTCCAGATGCGTATGATGCTCTTTCTGGAAATGGAACGAACAGAGAATCAGCCCCATCTGCTGTTCCTTACTGTACAGATGGTTGAGTACCGTAAATTTATAATTGTCATCCTCAGCCGTGACCGTTTCCGTGCTTGCCTTTGCCAACAACTCTTCCATTATTTCCGTTTCCTGCCCTCCATTGTCAAAAAATATCCGGAACCATTGATAACGGACTGCTGCATACGCCGTCGCGGCTGTCCCCAGCAGGCAGACCGCAAACGCCGCCGCCACTGCATAACGCCGCCATACCGGCGTGTTGTTTCTCATCCCCGCCCGCCTCGCTAAGTCAGCTTTCATCTGTTCATACTGTTCCTCAGGCATATGCATATGGTCAATCATTTCATTAAATTTGTTCATAAAACCGCTCCTTTCTCATTGGGAAGGCATTTTTACACGCCTGGCATTGGCCTTCCTTTTTTGGCATTTCATCCTCCAAATACACTTTCATCAATTCCTTAGCTTTGGCAAACCGCGAGCGCAAAGTAGACGCGTTTGTCTTCATCATCCCTGCAATTTCTTTCAGGGAATATCCCTCATAATAATACAGGTACAAGATCACCCGGTACTGTTCCGGCAGCCCCATCATTGCCTCATACACTTCAGAATATTCACTCGGCACAACTCCGGCTTCCGGCGGCCTCCCCGCATCCAGACAAGTTTCCTGCTTCCAACGGCTGCTTTTCATGACATCCTTGCAATAATTGATTGCCGTACGGATCAGCCACGCTTTCTCATGTTTCCTGCTGCGAAAAGCTTTCGTATCACCCATCAGGCGGACAAATGTTTCCTGGGCCGCATCGTATGCATCATGGGGATTTCCAAAACGTACCAGGAAGATTCGCCAAACCATTTCATAATACTTCTCATACAATTCCAAAATCTCTTGCTGTGTGCGCTTCATTTTCTGCCTCCTTTCACTGATAATACGATTGCTGTTAAGCTTATGTCCAGCCGGATGAAATTTTTTTAGAACAAAGTGGGCAAGCCTACTTCAGCTCCCCAGAATAAAAAAGGGAGACAATCCATCTCCCTAATCCAAATGTTTTAATTAAAAAAACTGCACGCGCCAACGCTTTCCTTGACAGTCTGATATTCCTCCTGCGAAAGTCCATAAATCTGCGCTATTGCAGCGTCCAAAATTTCATAGTCTTCTTTAATGTCATCTTCTTGTGACGGCTCAATCAGCCTGTCAACAATTTGTATAAGTTCCTGTTGCCGCGCGCTCCCAATAAAAGAGATCGGAATGCTTTCAATATGCGAGCGCAAAACTTTCACCGACTGAAAACTCTTCTCAAAATAAAATTGCGCCACCCTGGAATTGAGCACGGCAAGAATATATTTCATTTCCAGCCCTTCTATCTCTGGAATCAACACATTACAGCTATTTAAAGACAACGTCTGCCTGTCGTCATAGGCAAATACCAGTTGATTGCTAATAAATCGGTAGAGCAATTTCTGCGGCGCCCGATAATATTCGCTGGGGGCCGTCTGCTGAAACAGTTCCGGCCTGTAAGCAATGAAACTTGTACCCTCCATAAATCGGAACTTCTTTATATCCGACCCTTTTAAGATCATTTCATTCCCATATAATTTCTCATTCATAAGGAATTTCTTATTATTCCCCGTAACAATTCCCAGAGCAAATTTAGCCTTGCCGGCAAGCGTCACCCTCCGGGGAACTTGCGCAATCTTCTGTAAAATCCCATACTCTTCATCTGTAGCCGTAAAGTTAAAATACTCCCTGCGAACCCTACGCTCTCTATTAATCGTATAACTGCATTCCCTGTCCCTGACTTTCATGCCCGCACAGCGCATAGGCTGGCTATCGTATAACAGTTGCAGGATAATGCTGGGACACTGAACCCCGTCGAATACTTCTCCTAAATATTCCAGATATTGAATAGAACTGCGCTTCATCAAAAATTCGCGGATTGGCATATGCGCTTTGACGTTTAAGATAGATTCCGGCAGTACAAACGACAGGATACCTCCACATTTCAGGTTAGAGATCGCCTGCTCGGTAAACACATCATAAGATTCTATGTTTTTCCCACGGGCACAGGCATACTTGTCCCGCAAACGCTTCTTTTCGTCCTCTGTAAATTGATATCCCCAGGGAGGATTACCAATAATATAATCAAAACGCGCCGCCGTCTCCATGGACAAATAATCCTTTACGCATATATGCCCATAAAGCAGCTCCCGTCTGGGAGCGCGGAATTTCAAGGCCAAATTTATCCTGGCAATACACACGCTGATACAATCAATGTCACCCCCGTAAATATTATCCAATGTCGCTTCCCCAGGCAATTGCAGCAAGAAATTGCCGGTCCCGCAGCATGGGTCAAGCACCTTTTTTCCCTCTGCATCATTCGCCTCAAACAACTCGTTGATTAATTTTTTCACAACAACTGTCGGCGTATAATAGGTTCCTGCTGCCTTCCTGTTCCCCATATTCTTGCAGGAAATATACAATAGGCCCAAAATATCCTCAAATTCCTCATATCGGTACTCTACTGTAAACCACCGAGGATATTTCTCTATACAAGCCAACGCTCCCATCTTATCCGAAAGCAAATCAGCGACCAGAAATTCATAACCATTGAGCGGAAATGATTCTTTCAGATAATAAGACAGGACATTTACCCCCGCAGAAACAGAAAGACCCGCCAAAGAAACAATTTCCTCCTGTCCTGCTATACTTCTTTTCGCTGCCGCAGGCGCAGAAATACCCTCTCGCTGAAGAATCAGCTGCAAAGCGCACTCTGCAAGCAAAGCGCGCAATTCCATTTCCCCGAGTATAATTCCCTGGCTGCATACCATCTCCATTAGCTGCTGCACCTTCGGTATATTAGCAGAGGCAGCAGTGATATAAGATTCATAAATACTGCTGCCTGTAACATATTTCTTATTGCGCCGTTTTTTTAATAATGCGTTTTTCCCTGTCAGCAAATCCTTCTTTAACCGGCTGACATATTCCTGCGTAAAGAGCGGCGCACCGTTTTTTTCTAGTTGGGGCGTTATCTTGCCCATCTTTAACCAATTACGCCCAGTGGCTGGCGAGACGGAAATGTACTCGCACAAACCTCTGAGCGTAATATATTTTCCTGCATTAGCAGCAGACATTTTATCCCTCACACCTTCTTATTGAACACCGAAACATTCTCGCTCTCTTCCATACTGAAAAACCGCTCGCGGTCATTATGCGGGAACAAGAGCTCCATATAAAGGCTCCCTAACAGCTCCTTGACGGTATCTGAATCCACATCCTGGATGGGAAGCTCCTCTACCTCCATCTTCCCCAGGTTCTCAAGAACCGCTTCGATCTTTTGCTTATCCGCCTGTGGCTTCTCCATCAGCGGCACGAAAGGAACTGGAATCAACGCCGCGCCTTCCGGCGTCTTCTTGGGCTGTAAGATTTCTTCCGCCTCCGGTATCTTGTATACGATGTTCTTACAGGTCTTCTCAAAACATTCCGGGTCATATTTTGACAGATACTTTAAATCATCCATGGTTAATGTGCGTTTATTATGAATTTTAATGTAGATGTTTACAAGACGCGTATCTTTTCCCATAAGCCTGACCTCCCATTCATAAAACTCCACAAATATCTGCCTTTTCTTATATTATACTGTCAAACTGCCAAAAGTACAATTACTTTTTCGTACTTACATTTTTAACTTTCGACCATCCTGAATAATATTTCGCACCCTTCACCGTATGATAAGTTCTGACCCTTACGTAGTATTTCTTTTTCGCCTTTAACTTCTTAACATTTAGCTTCGTGGCCGTCTTTTTCTTTACCGTTTTCATAGCGGTGGTTTTCTTCGTAAACTTACGGCTCGTAGAATACTGAACCTGATAACCGGTCGTATTTTTGGCCTGCTTCTTCCATTTGACAAGAAATCCCTTGCGCTGCGCCTTGATTTTCCCTGAGAGGGAAGTACCTTGGGGATTGATGGTAAACTTCTTCGTGATCTTGCCAGTATAAATTCCCTTGCCGGTTATTACCACAGACGCAGTCCCAACTTTCACATTATCCTTATAGGATAATGTATAATCGCGATCTTTTTTCAGCTTCTTAGAGCCGACCTTAACAGTCGCCGCAGGCTTCTTCTTTCCGCCGCTGTATGTGTATGAGCTCCGGCTTAACGTTACCTTGGCCGTTTTCGCAATATCGGCCTTCTTTACCGGCTTCACAGGTTCATCTGGTCCCGGCTTCGTAGGTTCATCTGGTCCTGGCTGCGTAGGTTCATCCGGCCCGCGCTTCGTATGATCGACAATCGCAATCCAGCTAATCTGCATGTCTGAGCCTTCCCCGGTATTCTTAGGGGCAAGCGTTATCTGCAAACCACCGTCATTCGCCAGCGTAAGACCAGAATACTCGGTAATCTGCCCGCTGCCTTTACCGCCGCAGACTGTTTCACTGCTTTTTAAAATCTTGTCATTTTGCCGCAGCGTAACCATTGCCACACGCTGACCTTCCTTATACCAGCCTGACGGGTCGTAAAATCCAAGATACACAGAATACTCTCCGCCCTCTAAATCGTCAAACCTATAGGTAAGCGCGCGGTCCTCGCTGTCGTTGACATACCGTAAACGTTCATAGAGATCCTCACTGTCCAGAGTACGCTGCGTTGTATTGGTCCCGACATATCCCCATTTCTTCTCTTTGCTGTAAGACTGGTCTGCTATACCGCTGTTACAGAGATTGCCGCCGTCTTTTGCCATTTGATAGAATGCGCCGCCGCTCTCACCTTCCGTCCCTGCATCGACAAAATATATCATATTTGCGGGCGCGACCGCCGCCCTCACACGAACCTCACGATTATTAAGGCCCGTCATCGTGCCTGTAATAGTTTTTACAGAAAAATTGCTGTCCGCAAAATGATTCCACACGACGTCTGTATCGAAAGTCCCTGCATCCGTCGTCACATTGATTCTGGAAGGCAAATCGCCTACTGATTGTATTAAAGCCGGGAGCTTAGTATTGACGGTCGGTTTATCCAACGCTGACATATTCCAGTCTGAGATATTGCGTACCGTTATCGCCCCATCTTCGCCGACGTCAATCGGAAGCCATACATAACTGGAATCCCAATGCGCCGAATCTGTATTGCCCTTATCATCCGTAATGGTGTAACTCCAACGGTCACCCATATATATAAATTTGCCGCGCGCAGCATCTACCGGAATCACAGCCGTAGGCTGTGAAACAAATGTACTGCCTGACGTACCCTCGCAGGGATCGCCCATTGCCTTCCAGGGACCATAAATACTTTTGGCACGGTAATAGGTTGCTGCATTTGCTCTCCACCCACTGGTGCCCGAGGTAATCATGTAATAATAGCCGCGGTATTTAAAGACGGCCGGCGCTTCCCTGTCAGTGGCCGTTCCCAGCACCCGATCAGCAAAAGTATTGATCGTTGTCCCATCCTTTAGCTGCATGGTATCTGTCGTTTCCTGTGTGATGGGCGCCGTATAATCACTATTTAGCAGCGAAACATACATATATTTGTTAGATTCGCTGGAATAAATAGCATATGCATCTTTGACGCCGTCCTGGTTGATATCGGTATCATCCAAAAAGACATTCATGTCGCGCGCCATGCCCTGATTGCTGTCATAATTCCCGCCGGTCTTATAGTTCATGCGCTGAACATTCACCAGCTTAAACGGCCCATAAGGCGTGTCTGACACGGCGAATCCCATGCTGGCACGCGTATAACGGCTGGGAAACTGGCTGTTGTCTTTTAAATATTTTAAAATGTTTGCGTCCGACGGCCCATCTGCGTGGTATACAAGCACATATTTCTTTGTCGTCTCATTGTAGAGCATCTTCGGACGTTCCGCGATACAATAGCCGGAATAGAGATATTTATATGCTTTTGCCAGATTCTCCTCATCATAACCGCTCTCCGTCTTGTACGCTGCAAGAAAACTCTTGGCCATGGCAATCTGCTCCGCTGTTACGTCCGCAGAGGGAGTTGCCATAACCGCCCAAGACTTAAGTTTTGCAAGGCCCTCACCATCCTGCTCAATGCCATCGCCCGCTGCATTCAGCTTATCCGGCAACATGTCATGTGTGCAAAGCGCCATCCCGCGATCGGTCCAGTTATATAAATCCGGGGAGGTATAGCAGTGGATGCCGTCAATCGGCTTGCCATTGCGCGTCTTGTCCTCTCCATACCAAATCCAGCCGCCTTCCGGGGCACCATCCTCATCCAAATCCAGGGTATTTAGCCACTGTACCTGACCGCCATGCGCCTGTATATGATTGCCGTTAGTATCCAGCCATTCGGCCACTTTGACATCATTTCCCAGCGTTCCTCCGTAACTGTCTCTGACACCGGAAAACGATGTATAGGGTCGGTAACGGCTCACATTTTCCAAACTGCCGCCAGAAACAGCGGTGTCTGCCAGACGGATATTATCATACACGCCTTCCACCATGAATCCGGTGCCCCTGCCGCTGCCAAGATTGGCTTTCATATCCGTGATTTGACTCAGTTTAAAGCCTACGTCTGCCTGACTGAGCACTTTTTTGCCGTCTATATACACGGTTACCTTGCCGGAAGCGTTATCTTCTTTATAGGAAAGAGCAATCGAAGAAAACGCCCTGTCCCTGGTAGGATTCTCCGTGAAATCCGCCGAACCAGAGATTTTACTTCCCGTCAGCGAGCCCTTGCCTACCAGCCGGAGGTTAAAATAGTCGCTGCTGTTGCCCACGGAAAACGCCACCTTGCTGTCCTTGCCTGCATTGCCTCCATTTTCCAGGCGGTAAACATCCATAAACAAAGTAAATTCTGTTTTCTGAAAACAATTAGGATTTTTAAAAGAAGCTGATACTTCCAGAGCATCCACAGCCTTTGTGTCAACCCAGCTCGTATTGATATGTATCGCCTTTTGGCCCCTGTTGTTGTCCACTAGCGAAGCATTGGCTCCTAATGATAAATCGGTCTCTGCTGATATGGAAACTTCTGAAGCAAATACCGACGCTGACAAACACCCCCATAATATCAGAACATTCAGTAAACACGCTGTTACATAACTCCCCAACTTCTTGCTTTTCCTCATAGAAAAACCTCCTATTCGTTTATAATCGCATCCAGAATCTTATCTGCCGCCTCCTCCTTGCTCATCTTTTCCAAATACCTGACCTGGGATTTCGTAATCAAAGTGATTACATTCGTGTCGGCGCCAAATCCCGCGCCTTCCACTTTAAGATTGTTTGCCGCCACCATATCAAGATGTTTCTTCTTAAGCTTCGCCTTTGAATTCTCCTCCAAATCCTGAGTCTCCATAGAAAATCCACATAAGAATGCCGATAACTCACCTTTCTGTTTCCTTTCTCCCAGCTCTCCCAGAATATCTTTGGTGCGCTCCAAGGCAATGACAGCTTCCTCCCCCGATTTCTTGATTTTATCCCTGGCTGCTTTGGCTGGACGGTAATCTGCCACCGCCGCTGCTTTGATAATAATATCGGCATCGGCGGCGCGCGCCATAACTTCCTGGTACATTTCTTCGGCAGTGGTTATATTTACCACCTCCGTAAACACCGGCGGTTCTAAAGACGTAACGCCTGTCACCAGCGTCACCTGCGCGCCCCGCATCACCGCCTGTCTTGCCAGGGCATATCCCATCTTCCCGGTAGAATGGTTAGTAATATAGCGCACCGGGTCAATCGCCTCCTGTGTGGCCCCGGCAGTCACGAGAATTTTCTGCCCCAGCAAATCTTTCTCATGCGCAAGTTCCCGCTTAACGTACTCCACCAGCGTTTCCTCCGCCGGCAGTTTGCCGTCTCCCAAATCTCCGTTTGCCAGCATACCATGGTCGGGCGGAATAATCAAATACCCGAACTTTTGTAATTTCTGCAAGTTGTCCTGTACAATCGGATTATGCAGCATGTTATGGTTCATCGCCGGCGCAAGTAAAACTTTACATGTACAGGCCGCCACCGTTGTACTCAGCATGTCGTCCGCAATGCCCCCGGCAATCTTGCCGATAATATTTGCCGTGGCCGGCGCAACCAACACTAAATCCGCCTGCTTCGCTAACGCTACATGTTCCACGGAAAACTCAAAATTGCGGTCAAACGTATCTATCAGACACTTATTGCCAGTAAGGGTCTCAAACGTAATCGGCGTGATAAAATTGGCGGCGTTTTCCGTCATCAACACATGTACCCGGCAATGCAGCTTTTTTAACATACGCGCGACATTTGCCATCTTATACGCCGCAATGCCCCCGGATACGCCGAGCAGCACCGTCTTTCCCTGTAACATTTTCCCACGTCCCTTCTCAAATACTGATTTCGCCATGCTTTTCATAGGCGGTTACCCGGGATATCTTATTCTCCTCATCGACGAATACAACCTGGGGCCTGAACTCCTTTGCCTCCTCAGGCGCCATCTGAGCATACGCCATGATAATAATATGATCCCCGGTCAGCACTTGCCGCGCCGCCGCCCCATTCAGGCAGATCATACCGCTTCCCGGCTCTCCACAAATCGTATACGTCTCAAAGCGGTTCCCATTTTCTATATCTACAATCTGTACATTTTCATATTCTAAAATTCCCGCTGCCTCCATCAGCTCAGGGTCAACCGTAATGCTGCCCACATAATTGAGCTCTGCCTGCTTGACAACCGCGCGGTGGATTTTGCCCTTTAACATTTTTAAATACATTTGGAATGCTCCTTTCGGATAAAAAGCTACCGTTTTTTCTCTACGATATAGCAAAATTTATCTGTTACATTACGTTATCAATCAGTCTTGTCTTTCCAATATAGACCGCTGTGGCAATAAGCGCCAAATCCTCGACCGTGTCTATATTTTCCATGGTGTCTGGATTTACAATTTCCACATAATCAACCTTGGCAAGCGGCTCCGATTCAATATTGCTGATAATGGCCTTTTTAATTTGAGACGCATCGTGTTCTCCCTGTTCTATCATCTCTTTTCCCAACATCAGAGATTTATGTAAAATCAATGCCGCTTTACGCTCCGCATCATTCAGATAAGTATTGCGGGAACTCATGGCAAGACCATCTGCTTCCCGGACAATCGGGCAGCCGACAATCTCGATGTCGAAATTCAGGTCGCGCGCCATGCGCCGGATAACCGCCAATTGCTGGGCATCCTTCTGTCCGAAATATGCCCGGTCGGGCGCAACGATATGAAACAGCTTAGAAACCACGGTACAGACGCCCCGAAAATGCGTGGGCCTTGTCTTGCCGCAAAGTCCTTTTGTCAATCCATCCATATCGACAAAGGTACAATTATCCGTAAAATACATTTCCTCCGGCTCAGGATGGAAAATCAAATCGGCTCCTGCCTGCTCACAGATTGCCGCGTCTCTGTCGATATCCCGCGGATAGCTGGCAAGGTCTTCGCCCGCCCCAAACTGCGTGGGATTGACAAAATCGCTGACAACTACCTTATCGTTCTCACTGACTGCTCTCACAATCAGGCTCTTATGCCCCTCGTGGAGATAACCCATGGTAGGCACCAGGCCCACGCGCAGCCCCTCTTTCTTCCACGCTTTGACAATGGGACGCAACTTATCAATTGTCTTAATTACCTGCATCTTCTCTGCCTCCTAATATAACTTTTCAATCACATCGTCTTCTATTTTAAAAGTGTGCTCCGGCGCCGGAAACGCCCCGGATTTCACTTCCTCAATATATTTTGCAAACGCTTCTTTCATCATATCTCCCACCTGGGCAAACTGTTTGACAAACTTAGGCTTGAAATCACCGAACATGGCGAGCATATCCTGATAGACAAGCACCTGGCCGTCACAGCCCACGCCCGCGCCAATGCCAATCGTAGGAACTTGAAGCTGTTTTGTAATCAGTTCCGCAAGTTTAGCCGGAACGCACTCCAGCACGACTGCTACCGCGCCTGCCTCCTCCACCGCTTTGGCGTCTGCAAGCAATTTCCTGGCAGCCTGCTCTGATTTGCCCTGCACCTTAAAACCGCCGAAAGCATTCAGCGACTGCGGCGTAAGTCCCAAATGCGCCACCACTGGAATAGAAGCATTGGTAATCGCGCGAATATGTTCTGCAAATTCGCTGCCCCCTTCTAATTTCACGGCCTGCGCCCGCCCCTCCTTCATCAGACGCCCTGCATTGCACACGGCGTCATAAACAGACGTCTGGTAAGACATAAACGGCATATCCGCAACTACAAGCGTGTGATCCGCACCCCGCGCTACCGCACGCGTGTGATGGATCATATCCTCCATTGTCACTGAGAGCGTGTCCTCATAACCCAACATCACCATACCCAGGGAATCGCCAACCAGAATCATATTAATCCCGGCTTCGTCGACAAGCTTTGCCATAGAGTAATCATACGCGGTCAGCATTGTCAGCTTCTCGCCCCGTTCTTTTGCCTGCCGGATTGTTACTACTGTGTTTTTCATTTTCTTTACCTCCTGTAATGCACCCACTTTATAATTTTAAGAAACGTGAATTGATTACTGAACGCGTAAATTGGACGGGCAGGACAAAACAACATACCTGTCCCTGCTCGATTTGAGAAAACTTGATTTTATGATACAGTTTCTTTCCAGAATACCGTTCATCAATAATGTAGCACATAGAGGGATGCGTTTCAAGAGGAATCATGGAGCTGTCACTAATATATTTACTCGTTCAAAAGGTCTTGCCGCAGCAATGTAAACCTTTTGAACGAATCTATACCTTGTAATTTATGTTAGTGCGGCAACCTTCTTTGGCAAGGCATTATGACATCTACAGACAACAATTTGTTCATCGGAAACGTCTTCTCCTAGGCTCTTCCCCGATTCTGTGCTCAATGGAAAAGACAATCGCCATTTCCCCCGCCAGCAGGCAGAAGACGGCCGTACCTCCATAGGAGATAAACGGCAGTGGAATTCCTGTGTTGGGAAGGATAGCCAAATTAACGCAAATATTGAAGATTGCCTGCAAAGTAAGATGCGCAAACACGCCCAGGCTCAACATACCGCCAAACAAATCCGGCGCGGAAACCATAACCCTTGCTATCTGATAAATCAAATAACCGAAAAGATAGATTAAGACAAGCGCCCCGATAATCCCCAATTCTTCACAAATGACGGAAAATATCATGTCATTCTCTACCTCTGGAATCTGACCTAACTTCTGAATAGAACCGCCAAGCCCCTTTCCGAACACGCCTCCTCTTCCGATTGCATACAATCCCTGTAACGTCTGGTGCCCCTGAGACGCAGCATAGCGTTCCGGGTCCAGCCAGGCAGCTATCCTGCCTACACGGAACGACATTTCATTTAACTCTTCCGCTGTGGGCATATTACTCCAAATACTCCATACATACAAGACAACTACTATCACTGCGGCAAGAAAAACGGCAATGTGCAGCTTCTCCGTCTTCGTACTGATAAAACTCATAATAAAACAAATCCCCAGTACTACGGCTGAACTGCTCAAATCCCTACTGATGAAAAACAGCATAACAGTGGGAATCCCCCCCGCAATCCAAAGATAAAACGCCAGCTTAGGCGAGTTTAAATGATTTCTGTTCCGGTCAATTAGATATGCAAGAAAGATGATCACACATATTTTCACCCACTCGCTTACCTGAAACTGCCCTATCCCGGGAATATTCACCCAGCGCGTCGCTCCATTTGCCGATACGCCAAGCGGAGTCTTCAAAAGGAGGATAGAAACAATCCCACTCAAATAAAAAAGCACTGCAAAATGCTTTAAAAGCCGATAATCCACAAATCGAAGCGCTAATATGGCAATAAACCCCGCCGCCATGAACATGGCCTGCCGTTTCACCAACGCAAAGGAATCGTAATTATAATCCTTACTCATTGCACATTGGTATGAGGTAGCCGAAAAAACCATCATTGCCCCATAAGCGCACAAGAAAGTCAGGGCTATCCAAAGCATATAATTATTTCTGACAATAATGGGCATTTGTCTTTTGTTCAAGCTTACCGCTCCTTTCCAAATTCTCCCTGCATTCCTTTTACAAACTCCCACAATTTCATAAACTGCTCTATTTCATCCTGCGTCATCACAGAGGCGGGAGCTGCCATTTCTCTGGCTAAACCGGCGCTTATCTCCGCTCGGTAGGATGCAATTATCCGGCCTCCTCCCTGGTCTTCGCCCTGAATAAAAATACTCGGCTTATGAGCTGTTTTATCTGACTGTGCATCCGAAGCTTCCACTGCTCCCCCTGGCTTGGCGATTTCCACTGCTGTCTGATAACCATTCCACTCCATGGAAAACTGCTGCCCGCCATCCTCCATTTTCTTTCGCTCCATCTGGCTGAACATCACGATATACCCCCAGGTATTTTGACCAGATGCACCCTTAGGCATATCTGGCATAAACATCCCCTTAATGTCTATCTGAAAAATCTCTTCCATCTGTTCCAGAGACATATAATCACTGTATTTCCAGTCTGGAAGTAAATGTCCCAACAGCGGATGCGCACTGGTAAAATTATTCTGCAAAGCTTCATAGATCATTTTAACGTTTACCCATATGTCGTTTTTCTCAAAACGCACATCAGTCACCGGTCCGTCCAGCCCCGCACAGAAAATCTGCGCATACCCTCTTCCATCAGATATCATACCGCATACCTTCCAGGACAGACAGGCGGATTCGTCAGTCTCTAAAATCCATGATACAGCCTGAAGAAACTGTTCCTGTCTCTCAGAAAATTGATTCCGATTCAATGTCACATGTACGTCATATTCCACGCTTTCAGCCGACAATACACGCCGCACTGTCTGCGCGGCCCGCAGCAATGGCAGAAAACGCACAGCAGCGCACACAGCGGCCGCGCACAGAAAAAAGACGCCTATAAAAATTCCGGTTGTGAGATATTTCTTTTTCATATACTATCCTCTATTTACACTAACCAAAATAATGTCGCTCTTCAGAAATAAAAGTACATAAAAGAATAAATTATGAGGCTGTCACACTCATATCTTCACTCGTTCAAAAGGTCTTGCCGCTTATACGGCAAAGACAGAATTTATGTTCGTGCGACAACCCCATTTATATAAATCTTTTGGAAACTATTTCTGCGGCGGAACAATCTTGTCCTGCCCGCCCATATATGGGCGCAATGCTTCTGGAATCTTCACGCTTCCATCTTCACACAAATTATTCTCTAAGAATGCAATCAACATACGCGGCGGAGCTACTACCGTATTATTCAGAGTATGCGCAAAATATTTGCCTCCCTTTCCGGTTACGCGGATTTTCAGGCGGCGTGCCTGGGCATCCCCTAAATTAGAGCAACTCCCTACTTCAAAATATTTCTGCTGACGGGGAGACCATGCCTCCACATCCACAGACTTCACTTTCAAATCAGCAAGATCACCAGAACAACATTCCAATGTGCGCACTGGTACGTCGAGAGAACGGAACAAATCTACAGTATTCTGCCACAACTTGTCAAACCACATTTTCGATTCTTCCGGTTTGCAGACCACAATCATCTCCTGCTTTTCAAACTGATGAATGCGGTACACCCCGCGCTCTTCAATACCGTGCGCGCCTTTCTCTTTGCGGAAACACGGAGAATAGCTCGTCAAAGTCTGCGGCAGCTGCTCTTCAGCTAGAATAGTGTCAATGAATTTACCAATCATGGAATGCTCACTGGTGCCGATCAGATACAAATCCTCTCCTTCAATCTTATACATCATGGCATCCATTTCTGCAAAACTCATAACCCCGGTCACGACATTACTGCGAATCATAAAAGGCGGCACACAGTAGGTAAATCCCCTGTTTATCATGAAGTCCCTCGCATAAGAAATCACTGCGGAATGCAGCCTGGCAATATCCCCCATCAGATAATAGAAGCCATTACCGGCAACCTTCCTGGCGCTGTCCAAATCCAGCCCCTGAAAACGCTCCATAATCTCAGCGTGGTAGGGTATTTCAAAATCCGGCGTCACAGGTTCACCGTATTTCTGTACCTCCACATTCTCACTGTCATCTTTCCCGATTGGTACGGACGGATCAATAATGTTAGGGATTGTCATCATGATTTTTGTAACCTGTTCCTGCAACTCCCCTTCCATTTTCTCAAGTTCTGCCAGACGTTGCGCCCCCGCGTTCACCTGAGATTTTATCTCCTCCGCTTCTTCCTTCTTACCTTGTCCCATTAAAGCGCCGATCTGCTTAGATAATTTCTTCCTCTCAGCGCGGAGCGAATCTGCCTCCTGCTGCGTCTTTCTTGCCTTCGCGTCAAGTTTAATCACCTCGTCTACCAGAGGCAGCTTGCTGTCCTGAAACTTATTACGGATATTCTGCTTTACAATATCGGGATTTTCTCTCAAAAATTTTAAATCAATCATGGTTTCCTCCTGGCATACTCATTTATGCGCACTTGGCGCGTATAAAGTAAGTTCTTAAGCCATATTATATCGTAAATCATCCCACTCTGCAAGACGTTACTCGTGTCGCAATGCCTCTATGGGGTTTAAGTTTGCCGCCTTATAGGAGGGCAGCAAACCAAAAAGGATGCCGATAAACATGGAAAATACTACGGCCAGGATGGCCGCCGGAACACTAATCGCCATCAGCGTTCCCGTCACCTTAGAAATCACTTCTGCAAGCACAATACCAACAATCACGCCCACCAGGCCGCCAAGACTTGTCAAGACAGCCGCCTCTGTCAGAAACTGCCCCAGTACCTTGCCCTTTCTGGCGCCGATTGCCTTCTTGAGCCCGATCTCCTGCGTACGTTCTGTGACAGACACAAGCATAATATTCATTACGCCAATTCCACCTACCAAAAGGGAAATGCCGGCAATCCAAATCAACATCATATTGGTAGACTGTCCTAAATTCTGAATATCCTCCGCCTTCTTTAACAAATCGTCAGCCTTGTATTTCATAGTGTCATCCTGTACAGATATCTTGGCGTTTAAGATTTCTGCCGCGCTTCTGCCTGCTACCGTCATATTATCCACTTTGTCCAGTTTCAATACCACTGACTGCGGCTCATCGTAACTGTACAGAATCGGCCAAGTCGTGTCCGGTACATACAGCGCGCCGTTGTTCCTCTGCGCATATATGTCGTAATACTCTTCTAAGCTGTTTATTACCGGCTCAAATTTAGAGGATTTAGCGATGACGCCAATCACCGTAAACGGCTCCCGCTGAATTTCCAGGGTCTTCCCTATAGGCTCTTCCCCCTGGAAAATTGTTTCCGCACTGTTCTCATCCAGCAGAACGACTTTGCGGAATTTCTTATAATCAGACTCCGTAAACCCACGCCCTTTTTTAAGGATATAATTGCACACATTCAAATAGTCTCTGTCTATGCCATATATTTTTCCGCCGGATAATCCGTTGTTTTTATAATAGGCTGCATTGTATGCCTCCCTTGCGGTATAGAGGGACACGCCTTCTACATGTTTTAATTCCCGCAATGTATTCTTCGTCTCCTCAGAAATCACCGGAACCCCATCGGGAATCCCATTCCAGTCAATTTCATATACATTGTCCCCCTGATAGAACTGCACGTTCACGGTATTCTCCCCAGAGCCAATCAGGTTTTCCTTAATCTGCTCGTTCGTCCCCTTAATCGTTGAAACGATAGCAATAATTGCCGCGATACCGATGATAATGCCCAGCATGGTGAGAAAGGAACGCATCTTATGTGACCACAATCCCTGAAAGGACAATCTGATATTCTCTAACATTTTTCCTCCATTCTGCGCTTATACTGAATTACTCAGTAGTTTTCACTTTTACGCCTTCCTTTGCGCTCTTCCCATAAGGAAATGCTATTTTATCTTCCTTGGTAAGCCCGGACACAATCTCCACGCTTGAACCGTAAAGAGTTTTGCCCGTCTTGACATACTGTTTTACCAGACAGTTATTACTATCTTGCTTCAGCACGTATTTCCGGTTGTCCTCATCTCTGACATATGCCTTCTCAATATAAATGCTATCAGACTCTTCGCCCCCTCTATTAGGCGTCATTGTCAAATCTACATACTCACCGTTATGAAGCCCCTCCGTATTCTCAATGTAAGCCGTATATGGATAATAGGACACATTAGGATTTCCCTCTCCATACGCTTCATAATTTTTGGAAGGATATGTGGAAATCTCTGTGATGGAAGCCTCAAAATTATTACCGCTCTCCCAGGAATAAGCATATACAGTCTGCCCCACCTTAATGTCTTCCAGCTGTAATTCACTCAGATAACCCTTGACATACAATCCCTCGGAGCCTGCTACTGTAAGGAACGGCGAACCGTCTGTCGGCAGATTGTCCTTTTCACCAATATCTTTTACAATTCCATTTATCTCTGCCTTGATTACACCGTCGCCGGACATTTTCTTCATCTGTTCCAGTTCTAATTCGCCGCGCCGCCTATCAAGATCCAGATCGCGTATTTCATTCTCTTTCTCCTTAATCTTCTCTGCCAGCTCTTCGGCTGTAAAGCCTTCCGGCTCTTCGGGCTCCGGCTCTGGTTCTGGCTCCGGTTCCGGCTCTGGTTCCGGCTCCGGTTCCGGCTCCACCTCTAAATCATCATTTTCTATCTGGGATTTCGTTCTGACCGCCCAGCGAGAATCATCCGCCATCTGCGGAAATCCGCTCAATCCACTGATTTCCCATTTACTGAGCAGCTTTCCTTTCAGCTTATTATTCTCATGGATTTCCAGGCTGACGTACACTGGTTTCTTGTTGTCACTGGAAAGGTTATTGATAAATTCTCCCAACACATAACATTCCGGCGTACAGAGATACACATAAGGATTCTTCTCTGTGCCCTTGCCTTTATTGGGCTTTGATGTTTTTGAAATATAATTAAACGCGTCTCCTGTTTTCTCCGGTTTAGGCGGTTCCTCCGGCACATCCGGTACATCCGGCGCCTCTGGAACATCCGGTGGGTCTGGCTCGTCCGGCTCTTCCGGCCTGGGCTGGACAGGCTTCATCTTCCTTAAATTCTCAAGTTCCTGTTTAGCCGCCTGAATCTGCCCCGCTGTCGTCGCCACGTCCAACTCTTTCATTTCCAATTCCAAATCAGACAATGTCATATCATAGGAAATGAGGGGATCGCCGGCTTCCACAGTCTGCCCTTCCTCCACAAACACTTCCTCTATATTCTTATCCTCCAGAGGATAAACCTCCTGAAAGTAATCGTTTGTCAACATACCGGAACTACTCATCTCCGACTCGCCATAATACATATTTAGTTCAGACACTGGCTGTACTTCCGCAGTCAAACTATTAAACTGGTAATTCTGATAAAGTTTAATTCCTCCATATATGGCTCCGCCTACGGCACACACAGAGATTAATGAAATAATAACCGCCTTTTTACTCATTCTCCGCCTCCTTGCCTGCTTCTCCCGCAGCCACTTCATCTATATACGCCTGCATAACTTGTTCCGCTTTTTTGCCCTCTTCTTCCGTAATCATACCGTCTATGATATGTATTACGCGCTTTGCCTTCGAGGCTATATTTCTGTCATGGGTAATCATCACAACGGTTACCCCCTCATTATTAAGCTGTTGAAACAGCTGCATAATCTGCTCCCCTGACTTAGAATCCAACGCTCCGGTTGGTTCATCCGCCAGCAGAAGTTTGGGATTATTCACCATAGCACGCGCAATTGCTACACGCTGCTTCTGTCCTCCTGATAATTGCGTAGGTTTGAACGTCATACGATCCCCAAGACCTACGCGCTCCAGGGCCTGAGCCGCCCGTTCCTTGCGTTCTTTCTTCTTAATCCCGGCGTAACTCAGCGGCAGAGCCACATTGTCGAGCGCTGTCTGTCTTGCCATAAGATGAAAGCTCTGAAATACAAATCCAATGCTCCTAAGCCTCAAATCCGACATCTCCCGGTCTTTGCATTTGAGCACATCTTCTCCGGCAAGCTGATAATTCCCTGAAGTCGGGCGGTCCAGACATCCAATAATATTCATCAGAGTCGTCTTGCCTGAGCCGGAAGGCCCCATAATTGCCACATATTCTCCTTCTTCCACCTGAAATGAAACGTCTTTCAGCACCGGAACCACCAGCTTATCCTGCTGATAATCTTTGTATATATTCTGCAAATCCAATATCATTCTTGTCATCCCTCCGGTTCCTATTGCAGAGTCTCAAATCCACCTAAATCTGTACCACCTTGCCCATCCTTCATCAAACCATCCGACATTGACGGCCCGCCGTCTGAGTTATCATCATCCGACGTGTCCTCATCACCCGACGTATCTTCATCTGACGTATCACCATCCAGACTTTCATCCTCCAGGCCTTCATCTTCCGCAGTACCTTCATCTTCTGATGTGTCGCTGTCCAGGCTCTCGCCATCCATCATCTCTCCACCGTCATTTACCATTCCGTCGACGCCAAGCATTCCTCCATCATCCGAAGCTTCTCCGTCCTCAGACATTTCTCCTTCTTCTCCTTGATTGTACAGTGGGGAAGTATAATCTACCTCCTCTACGTCTGTCACCGCAGTCACACCTTCATACAACCCCTCCATCGGGAAAGCAATATAATCATCTTCCGTAAGCCCTGATAAAATTTCATAGGCTCCCATAGCTTCATCGTACTCGCCCAATTTTACCGGGCGTTTCTCCAGCTTATTTCTGCCGTTTACAGCCCAGACATAAGCTGACTGCCCCTCAGCGGAGGAAGCGTCTGCATCGTCTTCGCCGTCTTCCATGTCAACATCTTCGGTTCCATTTTCCATGTCAGCATCTTCGGTTCCATTTTCCATGTCAGCATCTTCGGCTCCATCTTCCATGTCGGCATCTTCGATTCCATCTTCTGCACCTTCCATGCCGGTATCTTGCGTTTCATCTCCCGCACTGATATCAGCAAGTGCGTTTTCCGCATCTGCCATATCCGCCGAACCGACGTCAAAACCTTCAGCCATATTTCCCGCGCCCAAATCTAAGGCAGCATCCCCGGACTCTGAGCCACCCATACCTTCTGCATTTGCATCTTCCCTGACAATATATCCTTCAAACAGCCAGATTCCCTCTTTCTCCTCTGTCTGTCCCTCATCCAATTCAATAAATAAATGCTGCCCCATCATCAAGCCGTCCGTGGAATCAAGCGTGATATAGAACGGGTATTTCGTTGCCTTTTCAGCAGTGGAACCCGAATCATACATCATCATATCATTATTGTCATCGCTCGTCTCATTCTGAGTATCAATCTTACTGATCGTCCCTGTCCAGGTCTGATCTTCATCTATGCGGGAGCGGAGAATCACCTGCTGCTCCTCAGACAACATCTGCACATTACTCTCGCTGACAGTCCCTTTTACCCGAAAATCCCCAACAGCAAGCACTGTCATATAAGCGGAATCTTCCTCTGAGGCATAATCACTGCTGCCAGACTCATTGATGGATTTAACTACCCCTGCAATTTTGCTCGTCACCACAGCATTGTCAATACTCTGCTGCTTCTTTTCCATCTCTGCTTTCTTACTCTCGATGTTATATTCTGTCTGCTTAATACTGTTCTCTTTTTCCTGAATCTCTGCCGTATACTGAAATTTCTCATCGGACGACGCGGCATTTCGCTCTTTGGTAAGTTGGGAAATCTGAGATCTGAAATCAGTAATCTCATTCTCCATCCCCTCTAATTCCAGCTGTGCCTGCGACAATTCTGACTGAACGTCATCCATATTATATTCAAACAGCGGATCGCCTTCTTCTACCATATCGCCCTGTTCTACAAAAACCTCTTTGATCTCGCGCTCCGCGTCCTTATTTACTTTCCAACTTTCCTGAGCTTCCACAACGCCCGAATACCGGTTCTGCACTCCTGACTTCGCTGCATTTAACGTAGATACCTTTTCTACATATACTTTATCTGCACTATTGCCAACTCCTAAGTTTCCATTCAGGAAATACCACGCCGCCCCGCCGGCTGCCGCTGCGATGATTACAACCACAGCGATGATAATACCTATTTTCTTCTTACTCATTCCTACCTCCATTCTGCGCACTTCCCGGCACAAGCAGGCGGTTTAAATAGGAAACATCTGTCATTCCCCGCTTCCTAGCCTGCTTCATTCAGACGGTTTCCCCCATCATTAGTAACCATCTTATCACAAAACCTTTACGATTGCTAACAAATTTTCTTAATAATTTCTTAAATGCGCCTATGCTCTTTTCCTCGTCAATGGCTGCAACCTTAATCCCATCCGTATGCTCCACAAAATTCATAATTCTTAATATATGGCGCATAGCCGCTCCAGATCGCGGAAATATAGGCGTCCAGATCATCCATTGATTTCTCTTTCACATATTGTTTAATCCCCTTTAGGATCTCTTGTGATTCCCTTACATACTCATCTTCCTCCATCCCAATTCGGGTATAATAATGTACCTTCTTACATTTACTCCACAAATGAAGATTGGGTTCTTTCTCTTCTTCTTTTCCATATACTTTAACTTCCAGCTCATCGTCATCCGCTATATTCATTTTCAGCCTTACGCCGGACTCTTTCGCGTACATGTACCACTGGCTCAAAAGATCCTTCTCCTGCGAGAAAGAAATCGAATAAATATCATGAGCTTCTTTCAAGGCAACCCTGTATACATCCTCCCCCGGCAGATGTTTTTGGGCGCTTTGGGCATACTTTCCCGCTGTATCCCCGCAAAAAAGCTCCCTCAATTCCTTCAAACCGTTGATATACTCCTCTGAATCATTCAGATAACTTATATTCGTGGCAAATATATCTCCCTTTTTTTAAATAAAACTCACGGTTTCTGTTGTTGTGTAATAATATAAACTCATTTATCCCCCACCATTTCCCGGATCTGTTCCATATCCCACTCAAGCTGCATATGCAAAGAATCAAAATCGACATCTATCACATGGCCTTTAAACTGCGCCATCAAAATACTTTTCACGTCTACATCCCCCATGGTATAGAACCAAAACCTTTCATTGCCCGCCCCCTGCCTTTCTTTATCCTTCACATAGAGCACATTAATCCTGTTATCAAAGTTGGTGGAACCATCCCCTTTCAAGTCAAAATCCACCAGAAAAACCACCTGTTCATCGGTATACCATTGATCCATAGCATCGACAAATATTCTATTATATAACTGTCTGACAAGAATGAAACCAGATAAGGACAGAAACAAGTTTCTTTCGGAAGGTAAAGGTATAAATTAAGAAAATTAACTCCCCGGGAAGCCACTTTATCACAGTGTCCATAGAGATAGTGAGCATCGGATTGCTATAGCCACAATCCTCAGAACAAATCTTTGAGATAAAAGTAGAAAATTATCGAATAATATGATACAATTTATGTGTTGCTCACCGACACCCACAACAGGGAGGAGGTGTTTGCATGGAAGTTGTGATTTCTTTTTTAGTTGCTGTTTTGGCTGGTGTAGCCTGCCACTACATCATCAAACGGTTAGACAGTGACGATAAGAGCAACAACTAACCTAGTGGGTACTTTGCCACTATAAAAGAAAAGAAGAATCCCCAAACTGTGCTGCAACACGGTTTGGGGATTCGCTTTTTGTCCGCATGGACTTGTGATTTCTTTTTGCCTATTGGCATTATAGCATATGCAAAAACTTATTTCAATATTCTTTTTTCAATCTGAAATTTATCCTTATCTGGTATCACTCAATATCGGCAACTCTACAGAAAAATAATCCTCTTTATACACAAATTTCAGTTTCTCCAACATATTCTGTTCCCGCAGCATTTGTACAAATTGGCGTACATTGGAATATTTCGTCTGAAAATTGCTTCTGTACTCCTTATCCATATCATCGCGAATCAGAAAGAACACTGTATTTAAAAATACGACTTCATTTACATACTGCACAAAAAGCGCATTACTATAATGTGCCGTGCCCGATAGCTGTCACGTTCTTTCCATCAATCACAGGGGGAATTACAAGATCGCTGGTGCTCGCCCTGCCGTTGTAATCGGTAATCGTCACACTTTTCCCATCCGCATTGACCTCATACTCATAATCCCCAAAATACTCCTCCGCCTGAACCTCCATGCCATACGGCGCGCCTGCCATCATTACCGCTAACGCCAGTAACAATGCCAACAATTTCTTTCCCTTCTTTATTCTTCTTTCCTCCTTATTTCCTATTGTAATTGAAATAAGCATCCCTTATAATAATCAATATACAATATGATACTATAACTTGAACACCATAACAACACTATATTACATTTAAGTTTCCCCATTTTGTAAATTTATAGTGCCAAAAGGAAGCTGTCGCACTAACATAAATTACAAGTTATGATTCGTTCAAAAGGTTTGCATTGCTTCGTAATGTAAACAACATGCACAAAAATTATCTTGGGAAGCTAGCTTTCCAGACACTTTTTGTGCAAGACCTTTTGGTACTAAAATATCACTTATTATAAAAAATGGGAAAACTCGAACATATTACAAGGAGGAAACACATGCATTTTGAAGACGAAAAAGATTATCTTATGAGAATCATGAAAGAGGCCATCAGCGTTTTATTTTCATTCTTGTTAGGAAAAACATATGTCTCTGTCGAATTGGAAAGAGAGAACCACTATCAGGTGTCCGGGCGGGACTTAAATGGATTATTGGAAATGATTGACCAGGGACAAATTAACGAGGCGGAAAATATCCTGTTAGGAAGGCTTGATTACCGCAATCAACACGAAGTGGCTGCCGCCACGCTCTTTTATCAATATTTATCGGAAAAAGAAGAAAGCTTTTTAAAACAGCACAATTATTCTTATGAGGAAGTTCTTGACGGCTTAAAACAGCTTATCAAAAAATCTGGCTATAAAGATTTGATAAATGTTATTGATTAAACCCCCGCTGCAAGCAACGGGGGTTTCGCTCCCTCGCCGGAGCTTATCTCCTCTTTTACGAAGAGCAGATAAGCCTCGCAAAAATATACATTTCTATTTTACAGCAACGGATATTTACCTGTCAGCTCTTTGACCATGCCGCGCACTTCCTCGGAAGCTGCTTCTCCCTCTTTAATCATCTTGGCAATGCACTCTGCAACCTTGTCCATATCCTCCTGCGTAAATCCTCTGGATGTGATTGCCGGTGTTCCAAGACGAATACCGCTTGTCACAAACGGAGATTTCGGGTCATTGGGAATCGTATTCTTGTTACAGGTAATGTTCACAGAATCTAATAATTTCTCCACTGCTTTTCCTGTCAAGTCATAAGGCGTCAAATCCACAAGCATCAGATGGTTGTCCGTTCCGCCGGAAACAATCTTGATATCCCTGTCCATAAGCCCTTTCGCCAACGCCTGCGCATTCTTTGCCACATTCTGCTGGTATGTCTTAAAGCTGTCGTCCAACGCTTCCTTAAAGCAAACTGCTTTTGCCGCGATCACATGCATCAAAGGACCGCCCTGTGTTCCCGGAAATACCGCCTTATTAAAGTTGAACTTGTCCGCCATCTCCTGGCTGGCAAGAATCATACCGCCTCTCGGTCCGCGCAGCGTCTTATGCGTGGTAGTTGTAACCACATGCGCATAGGGGATGGGACTTGGATGAAGGCCTGCCGCTACCAGTCCGGCAATATGCGCCATATCCACCATCAGATATGCGCCAGCCTCATCTGCAATCTCACGGAAACGCTTGAAATCAATAGTTCTCGCGTATGCGCTTGCGCCCGCGATAATCATCTTAGGCTTGCAGTCTAAGGCAATCTCCCTTACCTTATCGTAATCAATAAATCCTTCGTCATTTACGCCGTAAGGCACAATCTTAAAATATGTGCCGGAAAAATTCACAGGACTTCCATGTGTCAAATGTCCGCCGTGGTCTAAGTTCATACCCATCACGGTATCGCCTGGCTCCAACATACAAAACTGCACTGCCATATTTGCCTGTGCGCCAGAGTGCGGCTGTACATTCGCGTACTCGCAGCCAAACAGCTCTTTCGCGCGCTCAATAGCAAGATTCTCCACAATATCCACGCACTCACAGCCGCCGTAATACCTTTTTGCCGGGTACCCTTCCGCATATTTGTTCGTCATGGGACTTCCCATGGCTGCCATAACCGCTTTGCTCACCCAGTTTTCCGATGCAATCAGCTCAATATGGCTGTTCTGCCGTTCCATTTCCGCCGTGATGGCATCTGCCACCTGGGAATCTGTCTTTTTCACTTCATCAAATGAATACATGTCTTTTCCTCTTTTCGTCTTTTTTACATCAGAACTTCCTTCCAGTTCTAATTTACTTTATTGGCTCCAAGACCGAAACCGTCTTCTCATGCCATAATAGCCTGTTATATTTTGGATGTCAAGAACAAAATCACTGCTGCCTGTATCACTAAGATAGCCGGCATCCCCACCACAAACTGCCAATGCTTCGTCTTATGGCGAAATATATACATTCCCAGCCAGCACCCAGGGCTGCCGCCAACAATCCCCACAAGAAACAGTGTCCTCTCGGCAATCCGCCATTTCTTATGCTTTGCCTTCCACTTATCTAACCCCATCAGAACAAACCCCATCATGTTTATCACGCACAGATAGCCGATCATATATACCTTGGGCGACATCATCTCTACTCTTCTCCTAATTTCAAGGCAATGAGAATTCCCAGAAGCAACGCTACCGCGCCTGTAAGGACCGAAATAATTGTAATCGTACCCATACTGCCCATAAAAAAGATTGCTACCGGAGACGCCACAATCAATCCTATGATTGCCCAATACGCATGATCCGGGAATTTCTCAAAAATAATTTCAATTATCTTGGCAATTGCAAAAATTCCTACCACCACGCCGATGCCAAACGGCGCTAAGACCTTGCACCCATCGAGTATCCCCGGCACGTTAAACTGTACCAGGTTGTCAATAAAATCATTCACTTCATTTAATATAGGATTATAATACCCCATAAGCATCAGCATCATCGAACCGCTGACCCCGGGAATTACCATGGTGGCGGACGCCACAATTCCCACGCCAAACAATTTTACAATATTGATAACATTAAAGCTCAAATCCGCGGCGGCCCCCTCCTGTTCGCCCATCATGGCAAGACCTGCCACTACGCCGAAAAACAGCAGGCACACCAGAATATGCCCCAGACGGATAGTCTTGCCTTTCACCTTCTTCGTAATTGCCGGCAGCCCGCCGATAATCAATCCGATAAACAAAAGATTCGTCTGTAAGGGAACGCGCGCAAACATATACTCCAAAATCCGCGCCAGCACGACAATTCCCAGCGCCATACCAAGCACAATCGGCAACAGCAGCTTCATGCTCTTTTTAAATTCTGAGACCAAATGCGTCGCCGCATGGATAATCTTATCGTAAATGCCCATAGATACCGCCATCGTCCCGCCGCTGACCCCGGGAATAATATTTGCCACGCCCATCATCGCGCCTTTTAAGATTAATTTAATCATATATTCTCTCCTACATACTCATCTAAAAATGCAATCAACGCTTTCATTTCTTCATCCGTTCCGATGGAAATCCGCAGATAATTGTCAATCCGCGGCTTTGCAAAATACCTTACATAAATCCCCTCTTGTTTTAAGGCTTCAAATAATTCCTTTGCCGGGTATTTCGGATGACTGGCAAAAATAAAATTGCTCTTAGAATCTGGAAAGACAAACCCCAGCCTCTGAAGCTCTCTCTTCGTCCACTCCCTGGTGGCAATCACTTTGCCAACGGTTTCCTGGAAGTATGCTTCGTCCCGAACTGCCTCCACACCCATAGCAATCGTAACCGTATTCATCGTATAGGAGTTGAAGGAATACTTTGCATCATTGAGATACTTTATCAGCTTCTCATTGCCAAACGCATAACCAATGCGCATACCGGCAAGACTGCGGGATTTGGAAAAGGTCTGCACCACCAGCAGATTTTCATATTCAGAAATCAAACGGACTGCCGACTCTCCTCCAAAATCAATATATGCCTCGTCAACGATTACAATCACATCAGAATTTGCGGCAATGATGCGCTCTAACTGCGCCAATTCTTTTTCCGCGCCAGTCGGCGCATTGGGATTAGGAATCACAATCCCTCCGCAGGGCTTTAAGTAATCCTCTGTGACAATTTCAAAATTTGCATCCAACGGCTGACACTCGTACGGAATATGGAAAAGCCCCGCCCACACATCATAGAACGAATACGTGATATCCGGGAAAAGAACGGGCTCCTTTGCGTTGAAAAAAGTCAGGAAACTCATCGCCAGTACATCGTCTGAACCAACGCCCACAAAAATTTGTTCCTCCGGCATCTTGTAACGCTCAGAAAGCGCCGACACCAGCGCGCCGGCTGTGGGGTCGGGGTATTTGCGCAGTACTTCCGTATCCATCTTTTGCAAAACGCGCGCCACCCCCGGCGCCGGCGGATAAGGATTTTCATTGGTATTTAATTTAATAATATCTGCACGGTTCGGCTGCTCCCCCGGTGTGTAGGGAATTACCTTGCGTACGTTTGCTTCCCATGCTGCCATCCTGTTCTCCAATCTCTATCTGCTTACAATCCATATTCTTTCGCTAGTTTCTCAAACGCCGGCAGAGAACGTTCTATCATCTCATAGGAAACACAATAAGCAAGGCGCACATAGCCGGGACAGGAGAACGTCGTGCCGCCTACCAGCAAAATATGATATTTCTTTGCTGTCTGTACAAACGCTTTCTCGTCTGCATCCGGTGATTTGATAAAGAGGTAAAATGCGCCCTGCGGCTTCGCACAGGTAAATCCAAGCGCTATCAATTTATCATAGATCAACTTGCGGTTCCTGTCATAATATGCCACATCGGTCGTCGCATCAATCGCCTTTGTCACTGCTTTTTGCATTAGGGACGGCGCATTGACAAATCCCAGAATCCTGTTTGCCACAGACAAAGCGCTGCACGCCTGCTCGCAGTCCGCCATACTTGGGCTTACGGCAACGTAGCCAATCCGTTCTCCCGGAATGGACAGAGACTTGCTAAACGAATAGGTCACAAATGTATTGTCATAATATTTCGTCAAAAACGGTACGGTATTTCCATCGTAAACCAGCTCGCGGTACGGTTCGTCAGACACCATATAGATTTCATGCCCATACGCTTTCTGCTTCTCCTCCATAATCCCCGCGATCGTCTGAATTGTCTCCTCCGAATAGACAACTCCAGTAGGATTCACTGGATTGTTGATAATGACGGCTTTCGTCTTCTCTGTAATTTTATTCTTCAAATCCTCAAAATCAGGCTGAAAGGTATCTGTATTCGGCGCAACCTCTTTTAAAATGCCCTGATGGTTCGCCACATAGCCGCGGTATTCTCCAAAGTAAGGCGCTAACGCCAGCACTTCATCCCCAGGGTCTAGGATTGACTTAAACACAATATTCAATGCGCCCGCCGCACCTACCGTCATCGTAATGTGTTTTCCTTCAAAATCCGTGCCAAACCGCTGATTCAGGTTGTCTGCCACTGCCTTGCGCGTTTCGGGATAGCCTGCATTGTCCATATAACCGTGGAGATCCAAAGAGCTTTCCGTCTGTACGGCGTCTATAATTGCCTGATTGTATTCGGCCGGAACTGGCGTCATGGGATTTCCCAGACTGAAATCATATACATTCTCTGCTCCGATTTTTGCTGCCATTTCCTTCCCTTCCAGGAACATAGCGCGAATGGCCGAGCTTCCCGCCACTTCCTGCTGCATATTCTTTGAAATCATCTTATCGTCCTCTTTCCATATTTTTTCAAAACTTCTTTTATTCTATCACGAATAACCAAAAAAAAAAAGGGGGCGTCACAAAATCAACATTTTGCAACACCCCGCCTCTTAAACATGCCATTCTACTTTCAGTTTAGACCTCTTATATCATCAAGCTTTCGGCTTAAACTTCTTAATTACATCCAACGCCGGCAAGGGTCTTCCCTCATAATCAAACAACGCCTGGTTCGCCCACTCGTTGCCGCACGGCCCCGGATCATTCATATATTTGAGAGAAACTTCCGTCGCCCATCCGCTGCCGGGAACTGGAATCCAAGCCGGCTCCCAATAGAAAAATCCTCTGCCCAGGCCATTGGGAATATTGGAAATCCTGGTCATCAAATCTTCCATGAAATCTGCCTGCCCCTGTTTCGTCATCGGATACTGTATCTTTTTAACCAGGGACGGTTTCGTCGCCATACCCTTACGTTTATCGGGCTCCAATTTCTCATATTTGGCATAGTCCTCCATCGTATAGCCCATGGAAACTTCCGCTACAATCAATTCCTTGCGGTAACGCTTGGCAAGATCTTTCATATTATTTTCCAAATCAGAAAGCGAGCCATGCCAAAACGGATAATAAGAAAGGCCAATCACATCAAAATCCATGCCGTCATTATCAAAGAAGTTGTCAAACCACTCCCGGTACAGCCGGTTGTTGCCGCCATCGTCCAGATGGATCATAATGGGAATCTCACTGTCCACGGAACGCACCCCGCGAATACCAGCATTGACAAACCAGGCAATATTTTCATAATTGGGGCGTTTCCCATCCGGCCACAACAAGCCGTTAGAAAGCTCATTCCCTACCTGCACCATATCAGGCAATACCCCCTCGGCCCTCATATTGCGCAGCATGGCAACCGTATAATCCATAACCGCATACTCCAGCCGTTTTCCTGTGAAATCAGCCCAGGCCTTGGGTTTAATCTGCTTACCGGGATCTGTCCAGAAATCGCTATAATGCAAATCCAAAAGAATGTACATTCCACGGTCACGCGCCCGTCTTGCCAGCTCAATCGCCGTTTCCATGTCATTTGTTCCGCCCCCATAAGGTTCTCCCTCCTGGGAGTAAGGATGGTTCCACATCCTAATTCGGATGGCATTGGTGCCATATTCCTGTAAAATAGACAGCAAGTCCCTCTCATCGCCATCCGCATCCTGGAACTTTGCCCCCAACTTCTCCAATTCTATCAGAGATGAAACATCCATCCCTTTGATGAAATCCATTTTTTCTGAAATCTTACCCATATCCTCTTATCTCCTTCCCGACAACTTACCGCTATTACCGACAGCCTCTGCGAACTGCTCTTTGCTCTTGCGCCAACTTAACGGCTTCGCGCGCCATTCGCAAAGGACGCTCCGCTGTTAATCAAAGTCAAACTTCGTATATCGTTTTGCCATTGCGCGGTAACGGAAACGTATCATTTCGTTTTTCTCAAGGACGTCTTTCTCATTGCCGGTATACTGGCACCGCATACAGTAAAATTCATCCTTGTCCTTATCATAAAACATATCAATATCAAGATCCCTCATGAAACAGGACGGACATCTGTAATTTAATTTGCCTTTTCCAGATTGAGCCATGTCGCAAATACCTCCTTATCTGAGATTGTCTTAGTATAACCTAATGTAAACATCGGTGAGAATGCGTAGCCCTCTTTCACATATCCTACTGCATCTTTGTCAGAACTTGTCATCGACACCTTTGTCTCGATCGCGGGAATTACTGCGCTCACTGCATCTGCCCCCGCAAGCTCGGCCTCTCTGCACTTGTATTCGTAAGCGATTTCCTCTCCGCCGGCGCCCTCGCATTTGAGCGTGATGCCCGTCATGTCCTCAGGATATTCCGTGGTGCCGTAACATGCCACCATATATTCGTTTAATTGTACTTCCGCCCCGGGATTACTCATCTCTAAAATATGTCTCTCAATCTTGATGTTAGAGCTTCCCTCCTCAAAATAAATCTTTGTCTGCAATTTCACAGTCAAATCATAAAACGCAATCTCTACCGGGTCAAGCGTGAGGATTCTCGTGTTTCCCTCCTGTGAAAAATGCGCTTTGGTACGGCATAAACAGAGATCTACTTCCTCTCCGTTGTAGGACAATTTCGCACTCCTAACCGTGCCCTCCCCCGCATAATGCGTGAAATAACCCGCACGGTATTTCTCCTGAATAAGGAACGGATAAGATGCATCCTGCACGTGTTTCGTTCCTATGCCCACGGGCCATTCCAGTTTCGCCGCATAAGGACGCAAATCTACAATCGCACCGCCCTGGTCCATATTGACACAGGCGCGCATGTAGGGATCGCAGTACCAGAAAATCTGCTTGTCCGAGCCATAGAGGATGTCACGCCATAACGCGCACTCCGGTTCCGTATAGCCCTTTTTCCCGCGGTAATAATCTGCAAATTCCGCCATCGTCATATCTATCAGCTTGCCCTCTTTTTTGAGCCTGCCATAGTACGCACAGCCGTCGGAATAAGATTTCTCCAGCAATTCATAGGGAGCTTCCCAGCGTCCCATCTTATTCATCCATCCCGGCCCAACAAACATCATATTGTAAGCGTAACCATTATTGTATTTCTCCAGGGAGCGGTACTGGTCAATTAAATTGTACAGATACGGGTACTCCCACGTTTCGCTGTCATAAATCATACCGCGCAATACATTCTGCGGATGCGTTCCAAAGTTGGAACCGTTGCCGTCATAACATGCCAGCAAGTCCCTGGACAGATGAGGAATTGCCACAATTCCACTGTCCTCCGCCTCATTGGCCGCCGGAGCATGCGTATTCTGTTTCGAGGGAATCCACGGATTCCAGGGGCCGCCGTCAAACAACGTATACCAGGAATTGTTACATGTGTGATAAGCTTTGGGCCCTTCCTCCCAGCAGGTAGCCACCGCACACTTGACGGAAGGATATTTTTCTTTGATATAATTTGTCAAATCCGCATCCATGTAATAAGAACCGGTAGACTCTGGGTAAAATCCAAACGTATCATAGAATTTTCCAAACACATCGTCTACAATGGATTTCTTGTCTTCCATAGAAAACATCCAGATACAGAAGTCCTTCGTATTATACTTCTCGCGAAACTCCTTACAGGGCAGCCCCAGCAGGGACAAGGCAATCTCATCCCCATACTTCTCATGATCTTCCCTGGCAAGCGCAACTGCCTCCTCATTGAACAGACTGGCATATGTCATCTGTATCGTAGTCTTTAAACCATTCTCATGTGCAAGACGCTGCTGCGTCTTAAAAATATCTAACGATTCTGTAAGCAGCGCTTTTCTTCCAATATCCTCCGCCTTCCCGTGCCCGGTCACTTTCTCTGCATACTCAGGAACCATTTCCGGGCGGTGGATAATATTTACCACAAATTTATCCATTTCTAATCCTCCTTTTTCTATACCACACCTTTAAAGCTAAATGTAAACTCTAACGGTTTGCTCACATCTATTAAATATTCTGGGTGTACCTCCGATAACCAGCTGTCATCGCCGCCCACGCCCATCTGCTGCAAGGCTGCGCGCACAACCGTATAATGCACCTGGGGCAGCTCATAGGGATGCATGGCGTTTTCCAATTCATGCGGCGTATAAGGCAAGGCAGAAAAACTCATCTTATCACCGGAGAAGAGAATTCCCCTGCCGGTATTATCTGTAATCTTCGCCCAGCGTACGCCCGTCTTATTGCCGCACTCCTGAGGCACCAGATATTTTGCCATATTATCGGCAACCTTGTTGCGGTAAATGCCCAACTTCGCTCCATGCCGACGGTCAGCGTAAGTCTCGGCGGGACCGTCCCCATACCATTCAAGATTCTCAAAATCTGCATTGAACTTAAATAAAACGCCAAATTCCGGCATATCTCCAAGTTCTTTCACAGGGTCATAATGCATAGTAACCGTAACCGTCCCATCGCCAAACACTTCATAAGACAGGCTGCATCTACTCTCCGGGGTTGTGGGCATCTTATAGTAATAAGTAATTACCGCGCTGTGTTCTTTCCTCTCCAGACTTGGATTCTCCTTTGCCTCCTCATCTTTCCTCAAGTACATACTTGCCAGTTTCCACTGGCCGTAACGAGCCTGCATCTGATTGCCGCAATCATTGTCCACCGGCGCACGCCAGAAATTAGGCATGGGCATCTTTTCAATCAGTTCCCTGCCGCCGTAGCGATAAGAGACCATACCGCAATCCTTAATACTGAACATGCACTCAAAATGTGTTCCCCGCACGCCGATATTCCACATACCTTTGATCATAGTTATCTCATCCACAATTGGCGCCGGCTGTTTCTTTACCTCAAACACGCCCTGTGCGAAGGCGACTTCATAACCCGCTTTCGCCCAGCGTGTCCCCTCCTTCAGCCGGAAAGAAACGGTTACTGCATATTCGCCAGGCAATTGGGGCAATTCCATGGGCAGCTTGTACTCCTTTTCACACAAAGGCTCCACATCCGTGGCAAGAACCTCCTGCTGTAAGAGTTTCCCATCTCTTTCTAATAATACCACACAATCAAACTGATTGGTATTGGTAAATAGATTTTTATTTTTTATCAAGACTTTATGTTCCGTCACCTCTGCCGAAATGTTCTGATAATTGAACTTTACTTCCTGCATTTTGGGGGATTCATCTCTATCTCCACCATAAACAATGCCATTTCCGCTGAAATTATAATCCGTAGGACGTTCGCCAAAATCTCCGCCATAAGCCTGAAACTTGTTGCCGTAGCGGTCTTTCTTCTCAATAGACTGGTCGATATAATCCCAGATAAATCCTCCCTGATACAATGGGTCCGTATCTGTCAAGTCCGTATACTTATGCATAGCGCCGCAGGAATTGCCCATAGCGTGAGTATACTCGCAGCTAATAAACGGTTTGCTCCTATCCTTCTTCAAAAATTCTTTTATACTCTCTACCGTTGGATACATCTGGCTCTCCATATCACTGCTGTCGTTATAACGCCTGTCGTTGAACAAGCCTTCGTAATGTACAAGCCTTGTATCGTCCAGCTTGCGGAACAATTGCGACATCTCATAGATGACGCTGCCGCCGAAAGATTCGTTTCCACAAGACCAGATCAAAATTGCCGGATGGTTCTTGTCCCTCTGATAACAGGAATTGACACGGTCAAGCATCATCGGTTCCCACTCTTTACGGTCGCCCGGAACAACATCTTCTGCTGAAACCTCGCCGCGCAGAATCGGCTCCCAGCTTCCATGGCTCTCCATATTATTCTCCGCAATCATATAGAGCCCATATTGATCACAAAGCTCGTAAATCCGTGAATCATCCGGGTAATGGCAGGTGCGGATCGCGTTGATATTATTCCGTTTCATCGTGACGATATCCTGTATCAACTCTTCCTCATTGGGCACACGGCCTCTCTTTGAACTGAACTCATGGCGGTTCACACCCTTAAAGACAATGCGTTTGCCATTGAGGCACATGATATGATCTATCATTTCAAAACGGCGGAATCCCACCATCTGCGAGAATACTTCTTGAACCTGGCCGTTTTCATCTGCAACTTCCGCCAGCAATTCGTAAAGGTTCGGCTCCTCCGCACTCCAAAGCGCCGGCGATTTTACCGGAATCGTCACTGCAAATTCTTTCGCCGCGTCTGTCTGCGCCTGAGCTACAATCTCTTCTCCGTCACGCAGCGTCAGGAAAATTTTGCCCGTACCAGATACTTTCCCCTTAATTTGTAAGTCTGCATCCTTATATTCATCATCTAACAACGTACGAATAGAGACGTCCTGTACATGCACTTCTGGCGTTGTATAAAGATAAACGCTGCGGTAAATTCCTGAGAAACGGAAGAAATCCTGATCCTCACACCAGCTAGACGCTGTCCATTTAAAGACCTGCACCGCCAGTTTATTCTCTCCCTCCACCAAATAGGGCGTCAACTCAAATTCTGACGGCGTAAAGCTGTCCTCGCTGTAACCCACATAAGTCCCATTCAACCATAAAGCAATACCGCTCTCCACTCCCTGGAAAGAAATGTACAACGGCCTGTCTTTCATCTGCTCTGGAACATAAAAATATTTGACATAGCTCGCCACAGGATTGAAAAATTCTGGAATCTCACCAGCTTTAATATCTTCTCTTCCGTCCCAGGGATATTGTGTATTCGCATACTGAGGCGCATCATACCCTTCCATCTGGATATGCGCGGGCACTCGGATATCCGCCCAGGATTTGCAGTCATACTCTGCCGCCTCAAATCCCCGGATGGCAGACTGATAATTCCTACTGTAAGAAAACTTCCAAAGACCATCTAAAGAATGACGGAAACTGCTCTTTTGTTCTTTTAATTCCTCTAAAGACGCATAACAAATGTGGTCGGAATGAGCCTCCACACGATTTTCTGCAAATATGAGAGGATCTTTTACTTTTCCATAATCAAATTTTACCATATCGTACCTCCAGAGATTTTAATTTTTTTATAATCATAAAGATGAACAAAAGCCCGCAAAACATTGCGGGCTTTTATCTACGCTCCCGCTCCGGTTATCATCAATAAGCGCCACTGGCACTTAGAACCGTCACAAGAGATAAAGTGCTGTCGAACATATACTTCTATTATTTGACTGCTCCGGTAATACCTTCTGCAAAACTCTTCTGCAATAAGAAGAAAATAATTACGGTCGGTAAACTACATAACAGAACCGCCAACATCAATACGCCATAGTCTGTAACATAACCCTCCGTCAAGTTAGCAACAAGCATCGGCATTGTGAAGGTTTCTTCCTTCTGCAAGATTACCTTTGGCCATAAGTAATTGTTCCATGCGTTCATAAATGTAATCGTCATCGCTGCCGCATAAGTAGATTTCATAGTCGGAATAAACATGCGGAAGAAAATCTGAATCTCATTTAAGCCGTCTATCCGCGCCGCCTCAATGATATCATGCGGAAAACTCCGGGCGCTCTGACGAAACATCATGATTAGGAACGGGGTAGAAATTGTCGGCATGATAACAGCTATCGTCGTATTCAATAACTTAGCGGATGAAAACATACGGAACAGCGGAATCATCGTCGCCACAAAGGGAACCATCATTCCCAAAAGCAAGATAGACATTACTGCATCTTTGCCCTTATCATGGTAAATCTCAAATCCATATCCTGCCAGAGAACAGATTACCAGTGCAAAGAATGTTAAAATAATCGCATACTTAAACGAATTGATCATCGCGGTGCCTACCGGCGACTGGGAAAGCAAAGATTTCCAGTTATCAATCAGAGCCGCTCCCGGCAGCAGCGCGCCTCTGCTGACATCCACGCTCTTGTTAGTGGCGCTGATTAACATCCAGTAAAGCGGGAACACTGAAATCAGTGAAACGATAGTTAAAACAATATACATTAATACATTCATTCTCTTTGTCTTAGTCACGCTTATCACCTACTTTCATCTGCACAAATGCCAGGATTGCCACCAAAATAAAGATAAGGAAGGACATCGCTGCCGCATACCCGAAGGTGGGCACATACTTAAAGGACATATTGTAAATATAATGAGACATTGTTATCGTGGCATTTGCAGGTCCGCCCTTCGTCAAGTTAAGAGACTCATCGAACAACTGCAATGTTCCGTTTGTCGACATAATGGCTGTCAAAAGAATTGTCGGTTTCAGCAATGGAACCGTTATCTTGAAAAACGTCTGCATCGGACTTGCGCCGTCAATCTTAGCCGCCTCATACACAGAATATTCTATATTTTGTAAACCGGACAGATAAAATACCATGTTATATCCAGTCCATCTCCAAACAAGGGCAATGATAATGACAATCTTTGCACTTGTCGCATGACCTAGGAAGTTATATCCTGTATTTAAAATCCCAAGATTTATTAACACTGTATTAATAAAACCGTCCACACCAAACAAGGAACGGAAAATAATCGCATAAGATACCAGCGATGTCGCACATGGCAGGAAAATTGCCGTACGGAACAATCCTTTGCACCGCAAGTTCTTATTATTCAACATTGATGCCAGAATCAATGCCAGAATCAACATGATTGGTACCTGAATAATCAGATATAAAAACGTATTGCCTAAAGATGCCATAAAGACGTTATCTCTGAACATACGAACATAGTTGGCAAGAGGATCGCCAAACTTCAAATTGTTCGCCTTACCTGTTTGCAGAGATAAAATGAAAGCCTGAATCATGGGCCAAAAGCTCATAACCGCAATCATAAGTGTTGCTGGAGTTAAAAACGCCCAACCGGTTAGATTATGTCTTCTCTCAAGAGACATTTTTCTTTTTTTGGGTTCTTTCACTTGACTCACATCCGTATCCCCCTTTAGTCAGTTAGGGGGGGCAGCGACTGCTGTCCCCCCCAAGCTGTTTCTATTCACATTACATAAATTTCATTACTGCATCTGTGACTCAACGGTCTCCTGTGCAAGCTGAAGTTCATCATCAACACTTGCTCCGCCTACAATATTCTGCATAGCTGTTGCTACAGCGTCACGTGCTTCATAGTAGAACACGCCTGTGTTGTTGCTTGGAGTCTTGCCTGCAAACTCTACAATCTTAGCAGAAACAGCGTCTCCGCCGAAGAAATCATCGCCCTGAGCGTATACGTCAGAATCACCAGCCGGCAGATAAGTAGCAAGTGCGCCACAGCTGATAATGTTCTCATAAAGCTCTACGCTTCCTGCAAATGTGCTCTTCAGGAAGTCTTTTGCCAAATCAACGTTCTGGCAGTTAGCTGTAATTGCCCAAGAAGAACCACCATTGTTAGAGAAGTTCGTAGCGTTGTCTACGCCTACAAGGCTTGGCATATTGGTAATAGCCCATTTTCCGCTCTGATCTTCTGCTGTCTTGATAGAAGCCATAATCCAGCATCCATTGATAGTACCTGCAACTGTCTCAGTTGTCATAGTAGAAATGTACTGATCCCAGTCATTAACTTCTACTAATACGCCAGCTTCTTTCAGTGCTGCATAAGTTTCCATAACCTTCTTCAAAGCAGCGTTGCCAACGAGTGCAGGTTTGCCCTCATCGTCAAATAAGGAAGCGCCGCAGGACTGCATCATCATCATGATAACGTCAGACTCACCAGCCTGGCAGGAAAGTAACGGCTTGCCGGTCTTCTCAAGAACGGTCTTACCTTTTTCAAGATACTCATCCCATGTGATGTCTGTAAAGTCTTCAATCTTCATTCCAGCCTGCTCTAAAATGTCTGTTCTGTAAGCAGCGATTACAGCGCCGTTATCAAACGGAACACCATAGTTCTTGCCTTCTACTACAGAATAAGCTGTCTTAGCTTCACCAAACTGCTTGAAATCAATTCCGCTGTCTGTCAAATCAACAAATGCGTCCGGATAGGAGATAACATTCTTCTGGAATGCGTTATCCTGCATGAGGATAATATCCGGTAAAGTGGATAAATCACCACTGGTTGCTGCTGTTGTCAACTTGGTCTGTACATCTTCCCAAGGCGTCTCGACAACTTCAACATTGAAATCAGAATGATCTTTCTGATAAACCTTGCCAGCTTCTTCCATCGAGAAAATGTTGAATGCCGGGTCCCAGCACCATACGGTCAGTTTGTTGCCGCCTGCTGCCGCATCATCACCAGCTGCGTCGTCGCCTGCTGCTGCGTCATCACCAGCTGCATCGTCGCCTGCTGCATCATCAGTTGCTTCTGTTTTGTTGTCGTCAGTGGACTCTTTGGAATCGCCACCGCAGCCAGCCAACATTGTTGCTGTCATTGCTACGCAGAGCAATGCACTTAAAATTTTTCTTTTCATATTGGTTTCCCTCCCGTGAAAACTTTATGTTTTTTTTCAACTGATGCGCATCCATTGCGCAATCGGTTGCTCTACGAGTTTAGTTTACCAAATAAAGGATTTGCTGTCAATGTCAACACTTTCCAGTTTTTTACTCGCTTTTTTGTATATTCTGTCTAACGACTTTTCGTCATTATTACTATGTTTCCCCGATAATAAGGGCGCTATTCCGTTATTATCAACTATAATCTTGCAACTTTTGCCAACGTCATTTTGCCTGCAAAACTGCTTTCAGCCCTGTAAACTCAAGGCATTCCGCGTATTTTCCGCGTTTTACTGAATTCATTAGTAAATTTACCTAGATTTTTGTCGTATTTTACCGACAATATTTACTAAATTTTCTACTTTGTAGAATCTTTGAGGATGACTTCATACCCCAACAGCGTGCGCGGCTTCACCGTGCGCCCATCTATGAGCTCCATCAGTATCTTACACGCCGCCGTGCCAAGCTCCCGGGCGTTAAAAGAGAGCGATGTAATTGACGGAAGGTTATTTTCCAGAATGGAGCTGTCATAAAAAGTTGCCACCTTCATCTGAGCAGGAATAGAAATCTTCTGCTTACGCAGCTTATTCAGCACATGGATGCACACCGCGTCGTCCATACAGACGATACAGTCTACCCCTTCCACCAGAAGCTTCTCCACAGCACGCTCGATCATGATTTCCTTTTCTACATTCACATGGATAATCTCTTTGTTAATGGGAATACCCGCCTGTTCATGGGCGTCTAAATAACCCTGCAGCCTTTTCTGCGTCACCACATGCGTCTCAACCCCGCCAATCAATCCGATCCGCTTCATCTGCTTCATCAGCAGAATAGACACCAGCTCCCTGCAGGCTGCATGATGATCATTGTCCACCTGAACAACCCCTTCATAATTGCTGCTTCCCACTGTGACAAACGGGATATTCTGGGATTTTAAATATTCCACATGGGCGTCCTCTGTAAAGGTACGCATGAGGATTACACCATCCACCTTGTGGTTCTCCACCATACGCACAAGCTGGGCGCAATCTCTCCCCCTGCTCATCGTCAGCAATATATCATAGTCCAGGCTGATTGCCGTCTCCTCAATCCCCACCAGGCAGGACTGGAAAAACGGCAGATCCACTACCGTATAATCTTCCGGAAGCATCACGCCAATATTGTAAGTCTTTAACTGTGCCAGTCCTTTGGCGAGTACATTTGGTTTATAATTATGTTCCTCAATATAGGCGAGGACGCGTTCTCTGGTGGCCTTTCCTATTCTGCCTTTTCCAGAAATCGCCCTAGACACTGTCGTTTTGGACACACCGAGCGCCTCCGCCACATCCGAAATTGTCAGTTTTTTCTCATTTGACTGTTCCACCACTACACCCCGCTTTTTATATCTTTGGCTTCTTGCCTTCGCTTCCAGGCAGCGTATAGACTAAAACAGCGCAACCGCCGTCAATATTGTCGTACAGCGTCTTTGCCGCACTGTAGGGAAGGTTGATGCATCCATGGGAGCCGCGCCATTTGTAATAATCTCCGCCAAAACTTCCACGCCATTTTGCATCATGAAATCCCACGCCGCCGTTGAAAGGCATCCAAAAGGATACCGGGCTGGCATAACCCTGTCCCCGCAACGTCCGGTTTCTCTCTTTATAGTAAAGAGCGAACGCCCCCGTCGGGGTACTCCAGCCCCTTGCCTCATTTCCCGAAACAAAGTCAGATTCCACAACCATCTTCCCATCTTTATAGTAAATCAGGTGCTGCGCCGTAAGGTTGACTTCCACATATGTATCTCCATAATCCTTCTTACCCGGGCTGTTTGCAGTCTTCTCATACTCCGGCTCCCTCGCAACCACCTTCCCCTCCTGAACCAGTCCCGTCAACACTTCCGTCTCTTTCGCACGGTCAATCTTCCAGCCGTAATCCCCGCCGTCAATCTCCACTTTCTTCCCATAGGAAGTCTTGAACTTCCTGGTCTTGCCGGCTGTGTCCCAATTGTCTGCCAGACGGTTCACATAAGCAGCAATCTGCTCCCCGGACACCCCCACCTGTTGTTGGTCGTCCACCGTAATCCACCGGCTGATTTCCTCTCCGTCTAAGATTTCCTGATCCTCGCCAAACAGATACGTTATCTCCGTCCGCGCGTAATGGTTCATGTCCTTCACCAGCTTCTTTAACTCTTTCGACTTCGAGGTAACCTTAGGTTTTACATAACAGCCCTCTTTATCCAACGAAATTTTATCCTCAAGCTTTACAATCGCGCGCCTCAGTACTTTGAGAAGCTTCTTCTTCCTGATCTTCGTACCTTGTTCCTCCGGGATGATTGTATACATATCCTCCTTAGAGTAATCTGAAATTCTGGCGTCCTTGGGCTTTTGCATCTTATCCTTATCCATAATTTCAAGTTGGCCCACCTGGCGTTTTAATTTCGCTTCACTGTAATCTACCATAGTTTCCACTTCAATCTCAGATTCGTGAAAATATGCCGCCGGCCATGCCAGGCAATTCTGCGCTTGCAGCTCGCGCTCCAGACTGCCGTCAAATATCGGCATAACCCCAATATCTATCCCCGCAAGAACTTCCGTCTTACTTTGGCGTGCCTTTATCTTAATCTCGTATTTTTCAATTTCCTTTGTAATCTTCCACTCCACGTCCTTCACAGTGTCGCCAGATGCGGTTACGCCATTGATAACCGTTCCCGGCAGAAAATGCGTGCTGTAATAGAGCGCAAAACCCAAGTATATCATAAGAAGCATCAGGATAATCCCAGATGTAATCCATACTCCCAGCCATCCAACTCCCGTCTTCTTTGTCTCCTTCATAATTAAATTGCCTTTCTCTTATGTTATCTCTTTTATTATAAATCTATTTCACACAAAGTCAAATAATTAGTCAAAATAATAGACGATTTTTTGTAACATTTTTTTGCATTTAGGATTTTAAAGGTTGACATCCCTTGTCCCCTATGATAAAATACTCCTTGCATCGTAAGTTTACGGGGTATGGCTCAGCTTGGCTAGAGCGCACGGCTGGGGGCCGTGAGGTCGCAGGTTCGAATCCTGTTACCCCGATTTTTTTTAATGAAGACAGCAATGCCACCCATCTACCGAACAAGGTATCAGGGTGGCTTTTGTTGTGTAAGGCTACCTACAATATGTAAAAATGGATGCCGCGAGGCTTGGGGGTGTCGCAGTAACATAAATGAAAAGGTATAGATTCGTTCAAAAGGTTTATATTGCAAAGCAATGTAAACAATATGCACAAAAATTATCTTGGGAAGCTAGCTTCCCAGAGTGATTTTTGTGCATTCTGTCTTCGCCGCATAAGCGGCAAGACCTTTTGAACGAGTAACTATATTAGTGCGACAGCTCCAAGCTCCGGCGATGAATCAAAACCCCGTTGCTTGCAGCGGGGTTTTGATTTCAACGACATTATCCTCTTGTTCTCTCAATATCTATAATACTCTCCACCTGGCGCAGCTTCTCGACCAAGCTGTTCAATTCGTCTTTCCCCTTGGTGCGGAAAGCCAGCGTAATGGTGGCAACCCCCTGTTTGCTGGTGGAGGAATGCACGGAATCAATATCAATCTGACGTTCCGTGAGAACTTTGGAGATATCGACCAGCAGACCTGTACGGTTATTTCCATAGAGCTTAATCTCCGCCATATAGCATCTCTCACTGCTCTCCCCGGTCTGCCACTCTGCATCCAGAAGCCGTTCCCTGTCCAGCTCCGACAGATTGACAACATTGATGCAGTCTGTGCGGTGGATAGAAATCCCTCTTCCCCTGGTGACAAACCCGACAATCTCATCCCCAGGCACCGGCGCACAGCAGCGTGAGAAACGCACTGCCACGTCATCAATCCCCTTCACGACAATTCCACTCTTAGAATGCGCCTTGCCGCGCCTCTCCTTATTACTGCCGGAAGACGAATTGCCTGCGCCGCTCTCTACAATTTTGAGAACATCATCATCTGTAAGCGCAATCGAATGGTCTTCCTGATAATATTCCAACATCTTATTGATAATCTGGCCTTCCTTGAGCCCGCCATGTCCTATGGCTGCCAAAACAGACTCCCAATCCCGGAAACCATATTTGCGCATGATACGGCTCTGGTAAGAAGACTGGTTCACATCCGGCCAGTTAATACCTTTCGACTTGCAGTACTGCGACAAAAGTTCCTTTCCTTTGGAAATATTTTCTTCTTTAAATTCACTGCGGAACCACTGATTAATCTTATTCTTCGCCTGCGTACTCTTAACAATGTTAAGCCAGTCGCGGCTGGGCCCCCGCGAATTCTGCGAAGTCAAAACCTCGATCCTGTCCCCATTCTGTATCACATAATCAATATTGACTAATTTGCCATTCACTTTGGCGCCAATCATTTTATTACCTACCGCAGAATGGATGCTGTAGGCAAAATCTATAGGTGTGGAACCTTTGGGCAGGTTCTTAACGTCGCCGGACGGCGTGAAACAGAACACCGTATCAGAAAACAGATCTAAATCGCTTTTCAGAAGGCTCATAAACTCACGGTTGTCAGACATATCCTTCTGCCATTCCAATATCTGTCTGAGCCAGCTTAATTTAGCCTCCTCCTGGGTCTTTTCTTCCGTCTTATTACCATTGGCCGCCTCCTTATACTTCCAGTGGGCGGCAATGCCGTATTCTGCCGTACGATGCATTTCAAACGTACGGATTTGAATCTCAAAAGGCTGCCCGGTCGGACCAATCAGCGTCGTATGCAATGACTGGTACATATTGGGCTTGGGCATGGCAATATAATCTTTAAATCTGCCCGGTATCGGTTTATACATTTCATGGATTACGCCAAGGGCTGCATAACAGTCCTTGACTGACTTAACTATAATGCGAATTGCAAATAAATCAAAAATCTGATCCAGCGTCTTATCCTGGTTCACCATTTTCTTATAGATACTAAAGAAATGTTTGGCGCGGCCGTCAATCGCCGCCTTAATGCCCGCTTTGGAAATATGCTGTTTCACCTCGTTCACAAGCTGTTCAACATACTCTTCACGCGTGCTCTTTCTAAGCGCTATCTTTTCCACTAAATCATAATACGCGTCTGGTTCAAGATATTTCAAAGAAAGGTCGTCTAATTCAATCTTTATCTTAGAAATGCCGAGACGTTGTGCAATGGGTGCATAGATGTCCATGGTCTCCCTTGCCTTCTCTTTCTGCTTCTCCGGCCGCATATACTTGAGGGTACGCATATTATGCAAACGGTCGGCAAGTTTAATCAGAATCACACGAATATCTTTGGCCATGGCAAGAAACATCTTACGCATATTCTCAGCCTGTACCTCAACCTTATCTGCATCATAAGGCAGCTGCCCTAACTTGGTAACGCCGTCAACCAGAAGCGCCACTTCCTCACTGAACTCTTTGGCAATCTCTTCTTCTGTCATCACGGTATCTTCTACGACATCATGAAGAATTCCAGCCACAATCGTCTCTTTGTCCAGTTCCAACTCTGCAAGAATAATCGCCACGCAAAGCGGATGGATAATGTATGCCTCGCCCGACTTACGCACCTGTCCCTTATGCGCCTCGTCCGCAATTTTGTATGCTTTTTCAATTAGCGAAATATCCGCCGAAGGATGATAGCGTCTCACACTTGCAATCAGCTCATCATACAAGCTCTCTGGACTCACAAACTCCTTCGTAGGTTTAATCTGCCCTGCCTGCGCTTCCATTTCCTGCTGTTGTTCCAACTGAATATTCTTCCCATCTTCCATAAGCATCTCACCATCCCGCCTATTCTGCCGTCCTCGTAAAATTTTAGGTAATCTACATTATAGATAAATTTTTACAAAAATGCAACGTTTTCTTTACTTTCCAGCGATTTTGTATACCTTTGCAGTATTTTCCCCTGCACTTTCAGCTCTTCCTGCCAGGAAAATCCCAGATTTTCTGCAAGATGGATAGAAATGCTGTTATCTTTATGTATCAGGCAGTGCAAATCTTCAAACTCCGTTTCGTTCCGGGCAAAACGCACAATCCCACGGCACAGCTCTGTGGCATAGCCCTGATTCTGAAATTCCTCGCCAATTACATACCCCATCTCCAGCGCCGGCTTCCCATGAAGCTCTAAGCAATTGAGCCCCGCCCGCCCTATAAGCTTTCCGGTGATTTTATCAATGGCAATCCACATTCCATAGCCATAAAAGTGATACATATTTTCAATATACGCCCTGGTATATTCTTCCTCCTTCGCCCGGTCTTCATACAATCCTTCCATATATTGCGTGATACTTTTCCCCCGGTACATTTCATACAACTCGTCCAAATCTGCCAGCGTTATTTCGCGCAGAAAACACCGCCTTGTCTCCAGCGCCGTCCACGGCAGCCCATATTCGCGCTGATACACGCGCTCCAGAAACTGAAAATCCACTTCCTCAAAACTCTCCACCAACACCTTAGCCGCAGAAAGCTTCTGCCCGGGAATCCTCGGGTTGAGGTAACCGCAAACCGCCATTCCCACTCCTTCTATCATAGAGAGCACACGGTCTGTCGCCGCAAGCAGCAGGCAGCATTCAGGCGCAAGGTTATGAAGTTTTAGCACTGCCAGAAGTTTCTCTTTACTGTCCGCGCTAAACATGTCCAGGTTGACGATCTGTACGTTATAACGGTACAAGCCGTCTAAAAGTTCGGTCAGTCCGTCCTCCATAACGAAGCGTTCCGCATCTTCCTCTCTGGCAATATTCAGTTCCCGCAGGGAAATTATCAATCCTTGCAGTTTCATTTGTGTTTCCATTCTAATCACATTCCTCCGAATTCCATATGGCAGATAATATGAATCTTAACCGCACAGGCAAAATTATTTCATTCAGTATAACACATCCGCTCTATATTGCAACTTATGCAGGAAATACGGCATCCTATGTCTCGGATGATTGATAAGCTGCAATTATTGCGTATAATAGTTGAAGAAGGGCGGTGGAACTTTGAAGATAGAGATTATCGTGAATGAAAACGCAGAAGATCTGGGCATTGTAGTTACCTGTAAACGGCTGACATCCGACGTTGAAAAAATCCTGGCGTCGCTGCGGATGATTAACCATCAATTGACTGTAAAAAAAGACGGAGAAATTCATTTCCTGGACATCGCACAGATCATTTATATTGAGAGTGTGGACAGAAAATGTTTTATCTACACGCGCAAGGACGTGTACGAGTCCAATTACCGGCTTTACGAATTGGAAGGACAGCTTGAGGAATACGGCTTTCTGCGCGTTAGCAAATCATTCCTCATCCATTTGCAGGATATCCAATCATTAAAGGCTGATATTAACAGGAGAATCCGCATTACCATGGCGGGTGGAGAACAGATTATAGCTTCCAGGCAGTATGCCGAAGAATTGAAAAAAAGATTAGGAGTGATGTAATTTATGGAAGAAAAAAGAACGATTTTTGACTATCTGGCACAGATGCTTACGATATTTGGATTCAATACGCTGATACTGAATATATTTTGCCTTATTTTCGGAGATTCCGCACAGAGCTTGTCTTCCATGTTCGCACTTGGGAACCGCGGCATTCCGGTCGGCATCTGCTTGCAATTTCTCTGTGTTTCCTTCCTGATTACCGGAGCGCGTTATTTATTTTTTACAGACACCTTTATCAAAACTATGGCTATCTGGTTAAGAACGCTGTGTATGTTAGCCTCCATTATCGCCATTATTGCTATTTTTGCCGTCGCTTTCGACTGGTTCCCCACAGATATGTGGCAGCCATGGGCAATGTTCCTTCTCTGCTTCGGTCTCTCATTTGCTGGAAGCTACCTTGTGATGGTGATAAAAGAAAAAACAGAAAACAGACGGATGGAGGAAGCTTTACAACGTCTGAAAGAAAAAGGAGAATTGACGAAATGAACGATATATTAAACACAAAATTGAAAACCGAGAAAACGCCCGACAGCAGAAAAACAGGAAGGAATGTGAGCAAAAAAATTTATACCGTAAAAGCAGAAAGCATTTCCCACAGTTTTTCCGCTCACCAAGTCTTAGACAATGTAAGTTTTCAGGTGGAAAAAGGAGAAATCTTTGGCCTGCTCGGCCCCTCGGGTGCAGGGAAAACCACTTTGATAAAAATATTGACCGGACAGCTTTCGCAGGATAACGGAACCGCTGAACTCTTGGGCAGGGATACCCGCAGGCTGGGCGCCGAAGAGCGCAGGCAAATTGGGGCTATGATGGATAATTTAGGACTGTATGACCGCCTGTCGATATACAACAACCTGTCCTTTTATGCAGATATTCTCCATGTTTCACGCCGTAAAATCAACGGCATCCTAAAGGAACTTGGGTTGTACGAGGCCAGAAACAAAGCCGTTGCAAAACTTTCCAAGGGCATGAAAAACCGTCTGTCACTGGCAAGAGCTTTGATGAACGACGCCCAAATCCTCTTCCTCGATGAACCGACTGCCGGACTTGACCCTGCGACAACAAGAGAAATCCACCATACGCTCCGCCAACAGAAGGAGCAGGGATGCACCATATTTCTCACCACACATAACATGTACGAGGCGGAAAATTTATGCGGCCAAGTCGCTCTGCTGGGCGAAGGCAGGATTATCGAAATCGGAAGTCCCACTGAAATCTGTCAGAAATACAATCACCTGAACAAACTTAGGATAACGCTTAGAGATGGCAAAAATGTGGTCTTGGAAAATAATAGCTCCTCTGCCCTGGCAGTCAAAGAGTTTCTCGAAAAAAATATGATTACTTCCATACACTCTACAGAACCAACGCTGGAAACTGTATTTGTCGAACTTACCGGAAAGGGGCTGAACGAATATGAATAACATCAAGGCAATCTTAATTAAGCAAGTCAAAGACACGATGAAAAACAAAACCATTTTTATCCAGTTTATCATGTTCCCCATATTTACGCTGATTATGTCCAATTCCATCAAAATTCAGGAAATGCCGGAAAATTTCTTTGTAAACCTTTTCGCCACCATGTACATAGGCATGGCTCCACTGACAAGCATGGCGGCTATCATTTCCGAAGAAAAGGAGAAAAACACGCTCCGCGTGTTGATGATGTCTAACGTAAAACCTGGTGAATATTTACTGGGTATCGGCATTTATGTATGGTTCGTCTGCATCATAGGCGCTGCTATTATCTGCGCAGTCGGCAAATATTCCATACCAGAACGCCTCAGCTTTATGGGTATCATGGCTGTCGGCATCCTGATTTCATTGCTGATCGGCGCGGCAATCGGCACATGCAGTACAACACAGATGATGGCGACTTCCATTACCCTTCCTGTGATGATGATCTTTGCTTTCCTGCCTATGCTGTCGCTCTTCAATGAGACGATTGCCAAAATAGCTAAGTTTTCCTACTCCGAACAAATCCGTCTTATGCTCGCACAAATAAACAACCTTGCTATAGGAATGGAAACTGTCTGCATCATGGCCGTAAATATCGTTCTTTGTCTAGTATGCTTTACCATTGCCTATAAAAAATGTGGATATGCATCTGTAACAACGCCAGGCAATTAGGGGCAAATGCCATTATCGGAATAGATGTTGACTACACGACTTTCAGCTCCGATATTATCGGCGTGATTGCCAATGGCACAGCCGTCCGAACCGAACGCAAAACACAGATTTCCTCTTCGGTGCAAGTCGATGTAGATAACTACAACCCCGACTTATCTTTCCGGGCGTCAACGCTGTATGTTCCAACCTCAAATAACGGGCAAGCCTTTTCTATCATACTTTCCGGCGACCCGCAATGTGCTATTACCGTTGTCAGCGCTGACATACTGCTTACGACGGTCTTTGAAGATACGTTTACCTTCCAGGATATCGGATTTGTAAATTTCAAGCCAACGTCCAATGATACCTCCCGGATGAGTTCACCTGCTCCAAGCAGGATTCCTACTGAAATTATCCCCCTCGTCAAATCATGCCAGGTGGTTATCCACAAATATATTACAGACGGCAAAATTAATATAGCTACCGACAACAGTCTCCCCTGGGCAGAAAAAAAAGAACGCGACATCTCAGAATCTGTTTCACAAGGACTTAATGTGGAAAAATATCTTACATACATTTCCTCCCTGTCCTCAGCGACAGAGATCATGAAACACACGCAGGCAGTCCACGAAAAATATAACTGTATGCATCCAGAACTGCTCAAGATAATTCAATCACAGGCAAATTTAGAGCGTATGTATGGAAATTTAAAAGACTCGTGTATGGAAGAGATTCGGAATTACTTTTCTTCTGAAAATGCATAAAGGAAATTTCATATTCCAGACATAATAGAAAAAAGCTGCCGCAACACTAAGTTCCTGTAAACAACTTTGTTATTGCGGCAGCCACTTGCGTTTGTGCTTGTTATATCATTGTTACTATCTTTCTACAGAACTCTGAATCGTGAGTATTTAGTCGTCAAAAGAAACGTCCACTTGCCCTATATTGCAATCAACACGCATCGTTTTATCGGCAGAATTGTCTATTTCTTTCTTAGCGCTAATCGCATGGAAATCATGGTCACCGATTGACACCTCGCCCATGCTGCAGGAAACCTCATAATTATAATCCTGCTCCTTACCGCATACTTGCGCGTCTATTGAACCGATCCCGCAATCAATGTAAAGATCATCCGCCGTAATCGTTTCCGTATCAATTTGCCCTACGTCTGCATTCAAAGTTACCTCAGGGGCCTCTACCGCTTGCAAGTCAATTTCTCCCGCGCCCACATCAGCGCTGAATTCTCTCAGCGCCGTCAGCTTTTCATAGGCCAAACACTCTCCGGCATTGACGTTTATGCTGATTTTCTCCGCCCTCAGCGGTATATCCGTATAAATTGCTCCCGCATCCTGCCGTAGGGAAATCGCTTCTAATATATGTTCCTCTTCCATCATTTCTGATGGAATGCCGATCGTAATTCTCGTGCTGTCATTATTCCTGCTGCGTTTACTGCCCGTCTCCTCGATTTTCAAAATACCGCCGTCATTATATGCCTCCACCTTGCGCCGATGGTTCTTCTTACGGTACTCCACTATCACCTGGACTTCATTGCTATTGCTCTCTTCCATTCTCACTTTTCCATAATAGACATCCAAATCCAGCCCGGTAATGCGTTCATCGCCTTCGCCATTCCATGGAAACGCGTACTCATTTGTCGATGCACTCTTCCAATTCACGCCGTCATCCCTCCAATTATCTCCATTGCGCCAGATTGCCTCTCCTACCTCAGATATAGGTCCAAAACTGTATTTTCCTTCCTCCACATCCTGCCAGAAATCACTGTAATTAAACCCTATGCCGAAACTGACCGTGCAGCAAATACTGCCAAGAATTACCAATACCAAGGATAAAATCAATGCGAATTTAATAAAATGTTTCATATTGCCCGCTCCTTTCCCGGAAATATCTCTTTCCACAGTTTTACAATCGCCCGCCAAAGCCATGGGAGTCCCTTACCGCAAATCCATACGCATAGAACCGTAATCAATAAGGCAAACGCCCAGACTAAGAGCGCTGCTCCCAACAACGCAAATCCTGCCGCGATACCGCCGACTGCAAACTCTCCGATTCCAACTCCAAACAGCACGCCGCCGGTAATATACAATGCAAAAGCCACGCCTATAAAACCAACCACTACGCCAAGCAGTCCAGCGATAACAGACACTACCCCGCTTAAAATGCTTAACCAGATCGGGCTTGTCAGTACAATCGCAATTACAATCAACACAATCTTCAACGTACGGTCTTCATCCGCACCATCTTTCCCTTTGCTGAACTTCTGCTTCGCCTGCTCCCAACACCCCCCTTGTTCCTGAACCGGCTTCTCCTTAATATCTATCTCCTGGCGCCTCTTTTGAAACCGCGTATCTTCAAAGCCACGCTCCGTGTAAGCGCCAGAATCTGCTCCCTGGTCCATCTTCAAGTCGTCCTTGATCGTTGCCGCTACCTTCTCGGGGGATTCCAGCTCCCGGAGAATACGTTCTTCATTTTCCTCCCCTGCATCGTCAAAATAGCTCCAATAATAAGATAACGCTTCGCGCTTCTCTTCCTCTGATATGTCTGCCAGCAGCGTTTCCAGCTGCTTCATAAATTCCTCTTTTCTCATGCCAGCTCTCCTCCCGAAAATAACATTGTAATTTTAGAAGAATAAGTTACCCATTCCGTCTGGTACAAGTCCAGCTGTGCGCTGCCCCTGTCCGTAATCTTATAATACCTGCGGTTTCTTCCCCCGCATTCCATATCATAGACTTCTAAGCATCCATCTTTTTGCAGCCGCCTAAGCACCGGGTACAGCGTGGACTCCGACACTTCAATTGCCTGCCGGACATCCTGAGTTATTTTATAACCGTATGTGCCCTCTCTCTCTTTGCTCACAACCGCAAGAACAATGGCGTCCAAAAGAGCTGCACCTGTATTAAATACCATTCCATCACTCCTTCTCTTCCTCGTTATTGCATAATATTATATTTTTTATAGTACTATTTTATATTCAATACTATATATCATATAATATTATTTGTCAACAATTATTTTTAGAACAAAGCCGATAAGTCCGCATCAACCAGAATAAAAAAACATCGGTACAGGGAAATCCCACATACCAATGTCTCTTTGTAACAATGTTATTTTATGTAACATGCTTTCTTCTTGCGCTTATTCAAAGATACGGATATTATCTTTCGATAATAATTCAATAATCTCAATTACCTTTTTAAAATCGGCTATCAAATCCTCCGAGCAAACTTTAGCCTGTTCGTAAATCTGCTGCAAATCCTCCGTTTGACCAGAACGGACAGCAGAAATCATTTCTGTTCCATAAGAATGGAAGGTTTTGTGTTTACCTTCTAGTCCTTCCCAAATATCTGTAATCTGCGGATTCGAGGGCTTAAACGCATAATAAAAGCGGCCCAGGCCACACTTCCTAAAGTCCGTCTGTAATACCTTCAACTCCTTGGTCTGCGCCATATCTTTTAGAGTACTCAACCAATTCCTGTGAGCCTCTATCGCACTATTCAAACAGTTTAGCACAATTTGGTTATCCAGCATATAAAACGCATCCTGAGCCATATCCCCCATAATCTTTGTGGATTCCTCCAGATACTTTTCAATCTTCTTTGATGGTTCCACAAGTTCCGCAATTGAATTGCTGGAAATTGCCAGGGATTGTGCATTTTCTTTTAAGCTTTGGCATTCCCCGCTCACATGCTGCATTTGGTTGTCCAACTCATTCATAGAACTGCTGATTTCCTCACTGACAGCAGCCAATGAAGAAACGGAATCCGCAATATGATCCACGCCGCTGCGGTTACTTCCGGTAATCTTCCATACGTTCTGAATATTTTCATTGATACGCTCCAGTTCAGAAACTGTCGTGTCCACACTGTCAGAACTCTTCCGGGAGGCCTCCCGGATACTGGACACAAAAGCGCCCATACTTCCTGTCAACGATTTTGTCTCCTCCGCAAGATTACGGATTTCCTCTGCAACAACGGCAAATCCTTTGCCCGCATCCCCGGCACGGGCGGCCTCTATAGAAGCATTTAGCGCCAGAAGATTCGTCTGGGCTGAAATATCGTTAATCGCTTCAATAGCCTCATTCATGTTTTGGATAATATCAATCAATCCATAAATATCCGTCTTCATCTCCCTGGCCGTTGAGATAGCGGAGGAAGAAATACCTGTTATGGAAGTAAGCGCATTTTCACAATTGCGTATATCTTCCATAATTTTGCCGGATTCATCCGAAACTTCAATGATAGTTGCCGTCAGGTTTTCGTGCGCCCTCGACACTTCCGAAGCAATATCCGCTGTGGAATCAGCCGAATTGCTGATAGCATCCACTGCTGTTGAGATAGAAGTATTAATCTTTTCAACAGCAGCTACATTCGTCTCTAACGTTAAATCCATAGAACTCATGTGAATAACTGCATCCATTGTCTTTGTCGCAGCCTGCTCGAACTCCTTACGTCCTTTCACAAGACGTTGATGAATAAGGTTCCACTCCCCGTTCCGCGGCTCATACTCCATGTCTACAAGCCGGGAAATAGATTGCATAACATTCTCTGACTGCCTTTTCTTCATAATCATAACGATTTATCCTTTCCGTAACAAATATCTGAAAGAGTCACGATACATTTTACTATTTCAGACATTTCTGTAACCCAAGCACCCGCTCTACAAAAGCTCTCGCCTCCGCCAAATCCGCATCATTCGGGTGGAACAAAGCCTCGTCAAAATTCTGGAGCAGCTTCTTGCGGCATGCTTCCTGCCTGGGATCTTCCCTGGTAATCTCATAATTCTGCCGAATCTGCATCGGCATCTTCCCCTGACAAAGAAACATTCCCAGATATTCACAATCATCCGGTATCCAAACATTCACTTTCTTCTCTATATCTCTGTAATACTGCGCGTCGCTGCTCATGCCACAGGTGCCGAACAGCGCAATCTTCCTGCCGTGCAGCTCCGACATTGCGTCAATTACTGATATATCGCAAGTGCCCCGGTTGACCCAGAACCCAATAAAAAACGTATCTGCCTCTTTCCCTCTATATTCATCTATACTCTGCATGTCCTTGGACATACCTGGAAGCGCACTGAAAATCTCAGTAGCAACCTTCTTGGTATTCCCAGTTTTGCTGGAATACAGCACCATATAATCCATCCTGTTCACCTGCTATCTGTTTTAACGCTATCTTATTCTCTATATTATCTTATTGATTAAATATATGGCCCCCCGCCGCAGTAAAGCCGTCCTCCGCCACAGCAGAGATTGCATATTATATTGGCTATGCACAGCTTGAGACAGAAATTCCCTCCGCTCCCGACAGGGTTTCCGTAACTCTGCCGCTGACCGTAATACCAACTGCCGCCGTTCTGAAGATTGGCATACAATTGTTGATACTGCCGGTTTCCCGGCTCCAAGGATAATGCGCGCTGCGCCGATTCCATAGCTGCCACATTATTACCGATACCGGAATTGGCAATGGCATTCAGATAATGCCAGTAGGCATCATGATCTTTCATATTATTCAGAACATTGAGCGCTTCCCTGTAGTGAGCGCTGCGGATATAATTCTCTGCCGCCCGCTTATAGGTGCTCTCAGAATCCTGCTCCTGGGTACGTTTGGCCTGCCCAAACCCACCGAAAAAATCTCCAAAATCTCCATATGTACCGCCTCCCGGCCTTCCATATGCAGAATTCCCATAACTGCCGGAAGCTCCGTGTTCTTTCTCATACATAATTTGTTGGTAAGCCTGCTGGATCTCTTTAAATTTCTCCTCCGCCTGTTCCTTATGCGGATTATTGACATTCGCATCTGGATGATATTTGCGGCTCAAGGAGCGATATGCTTTTTTTATTTGTTCATCAGTGGCATTCCTCGACAACCCAAGGACTGCATACGGATCATACATGCTGCTTTCCTTCCCGTTTGCGTTTCACAAGTTCATAGCGGCACCACACGCCGGAATATAAAATATTGCGCAAAATCTCTACATTCTCCACGATAGGTAATCGTTCAAACGCCCGCGAACATTCCGCCATCATCATACTTAAAATCTGCTCTGTGCGCCGTGCAAAATCCTCCTTCCGGTATTCCTGCACAAACACATTATAATTCCCTGTCTTCGCGTCCTTCTCCACATCCTCAAAGGCATCCATCAGATAAATGAACTTGCCGAGGAAAAATCCTATCCGCCGCAGCTCTGCCTCCCACTCGTCTTGACAATACACAAGGATCTCTGCCATAATCTCCCCAAAATACCCGGAGACCTCGTCAAGATTCATACAACTCTCCCGCTCACAGCGATGGATCTGTTCCATCTTCTGACGAATGAGGCTGTCTTTCTCAGGATAGGCCAGAGCCACCTTCTGAAACTTCCCTCTGAGAGTTGCAGCCATCGCTTTTTTAGAAACTTTGCGCTCATCCTGCCAATCATCCAGACATTTATAATAGGATAGCAGGAGATTCATGTCCGCGCCATACTGCGAAAACTGATTCACCCTGGCAAGATGCTTCTCCAAAGGATGCGCCAGGCATCTCTGGAAATCTACCGCCGTCTCCGGCTCATAGAGGCTGGTGAGCAGCAGGATCACAAACGTCATATCATAGCTTAACGTCATTTGTCCCAGCCTGCCATAAGCGTCTTTCAGCGTCCTGCACAGTCCGCAGTAATAAGACTGGTATAAATCAAATTCTTTAAATTTCATTTCCGGCTTATTTATAATCACATATCCAAACATATTTCTTATTCTAAGCCTTCTTATAAAAATATCAATTAACAAACCGAAAACATTCTATTAAAATATTATAAAATACTATTGACGCATACGCAAGATGCTTCTTGCCGCCGCAAAATTCTCCTGTTACGGCCTGCACCTTTCCAATCGCGCAAGCCACAAGTCCGCGCTGGCATCGCTCGGCATCCGCAAATCTCCGCGCGGCGAAACCGCCACCGTTCCAACCTTAGGCCCATCCGGCAGGCAGGAACGTTTAAACTGCTGGCCAAAAAACCTGCGGATAAATATTTTTTCCCATTTAAAGATAATTTCCGGCGTATATTGATTGCCGCCTGAGTTATCTTCATCACAAAACGCACGCACGGCAAGGCGATATATTTTCTCCGGCCCAAACCCTAAGCGCAGCATATGGTACAAAAAGAAATCATGAAGTTCATATGGCCCTACGAGGTCCTCCGTTTTCTGAGAAATCTGACCGTCTTTGGGCGGCAAAAGTTCCGGGCTCACCGGCGTATCTAAGACGTCAAGAAGTATCTTTGTAAGCTCAGGATTACCGCATGTGTCTGCGTAATAATGGACAAGATGGCGGACAAGCGTTTTGGGCACCGAAGCATTAACGCCATACATGGACATGTGGTCGCCATTGTATGTTGCCCAGCCAAGCGCCAGCTCCGACATGTCGCCGGTGCCAACCACCATGCCGTTATATTTGTTGGCGATATCCATCAATATCTGCGTGCGCTCTCTGGCCTGTCCATTTTCATAAGTGACGTCGTGGCTGCTCTCCTTCTGTCCGATGTCACGGAAATGTACCCGCACAGCCTCCCGGATATCTACCTCCATAAGTTCCGCGCCCAGACACCGCACCAAATTCACAGCATTGTCATACGTGCGGTCCGTCGTGCCAAAACCAGGCATTGTCACCGCACAGATACCTTTGCGCTTCATGCCCAATAAATCAAAGGCGCGCACAGTCACAAGCAACGCAAGCGTCGAATCCAGCCCCCCGGAAATCCCGACGACTGCGCAGCGGCAGTTCGTGTGCTCCAATCGTTTCTTGAGCCCCATAGACTGGATAGAGAGAATTTCTTCACAACGCTTCCTGCGCTTTTCCGCCTTCCCTGGCACAAATGGCGCAGGGTCTATAAAACGTGTAAGCTCCGTTTCCTCCTTTTTCAGATGAAACGAGAGCTCTCTGTAATCTTTCTTATCGCCGCGAAACGTCGTCATACGCCTGCGCTGCCCGTTTAATCTTTGTATATCAAGCTCCGCATACACAGACTGATTCTTAAAACGCTTTGCTTCCGCCAGCATAACGCCGTTTTCCGCTATCATATTATGGGCGGAATACACAACGTCCTGCGTGGATTCCCCATCTCCGGCGCTGGCGTATACATAACCGCAGACCAGGCGCGCGGACTGCCCTTCTACCAGGCTTTTGCGGTAACAGTCTTTCCCTGTCAGCTCATTGCTCGCCGACAAATTCACTACCAGATTCGCCCCTGCAAGCGCATGGGAAATGCTGGGCGGTTCGGGAGACCAAATATCCTCACAGATTTCCGCCGCAACTTTTAACTCCGGCAGACAATCAGGCACAAACAGCAGACGCCCGCCCATGGGTACACGCAGGTTTTCCGCCAGCAATACTTCCACAGGCTCCTCCATCCCCGCAGTAAAATGCCTCGTCTCATAGAATTCATTATAGCCTGGAATGCATTGCTTGGGCACAAGGCCTAAAACTCTGCCGCCGGAAAGCGCCGCCGCCACATTATAAAGCCCGCCGCGGTATGCAATTGGAAGTCCCACAAACACCAGCATATTCTTGCCGGCAGTGCCTTCCGCAATCTGAATCAACGCCTGCTTTGCCTCCTCCAACAAGGTATCCTGGAAAAACAAATCGCCGCAGCTGTAACCTGTAATGCAGAGCTCCGGGAAAACGACGACCACGGCGCGCTGCCTCTCCGCTTCCTCAATCTTCTCCATAATTTTTTCTTTGTTATATATGGTATCGGCAACCCGAATCTTGGGAGTTACTGCCGCCACCTTGACAAATCCATCCTTCACTGGCTGGCTCCTTTCTAAATATAGACATTCGCTGATTTTTCCTGATACAGAGACACAGAATGCTGATTTCCTCGTTTACTTTCCGGTTACTATTTCTTTTCCCGTAACAGTTCTTGCAGCTCTTGCGGGGTAAATATATAATGCTTATCGCAAAATTGACAGTTTACTTCAATGGACTCGTCTGCATCGACCATTTCCTGAATATCCTTTTTGCCAATACTGGCTATGGCGCGCGTAACGCGCTCTTTAGAACAATTACAGAAATACTGTACTAGAACTTTTTCGGCAATCTCCACGCCAAAGTCGCCTAAAATCTTCTCCAGCAACAATTCCGGCGTCATCCCCTGCTCCAACAAATCCGTTACTGAAGTGACTTCCGCCACCTTCTTTTCCAGCGCGGAAATCACTTTCTCGTCTGTATACGGCATCAACTGAATGATGAATCCGCCCGCCTGCTTGACAGTATTATCCCGGTTCATCAAAACGCCCAGCCCCACTGCGGAGGGAATCTGCTCGGAAGTCGCGAAATAATACGTCAAATCCTCCGCAATCTCGGACGTCTTCAATTCAACCTGTCCCACATAAGGCTCTTTCAAGCCCATATCCTTGATGACGCTCAAGATACCAAGCCCCAGCGCGCCTCCGACATCCAGCTTACCCCGCGCATTGGGCGGCAGCATTACGTCCGCAGCCTGCGGATAGCCTTTGACATTTCCTTTGCTGTCAGCTGTGACCGCCATGCCTTTTGCCGGCCCCGCACATTTTATCTGCAAAGTCAGAAGGTCGTCCTCGCCCTTCATCATACACCCCATCATCACACCCCCGGTAAGAAGCCTGCCGAGGGCAGCCGTTATCACCGGGCTCGTATTATGGTAACGTCTCGCCTGCTCCACCAAATCTCTGGACGTCACTGCAAAGGCGCGGATCTGGTTGTCCGCCGCAGTCGCTCTCACCATATAGTCTCTGTACTCACTCATTAACTTGTCCTACTTTCTTCTTTTCTATGTAATTGCCGCAAAAATTACGCTGCGGCCGTTTCCCCCGTTCTCTGGCAATGATACAAACGCGTTCGCTATCCTTGCGCACCGGCTCCTTCGTATATGCGTCATACATCGCTGCAAACTCCATACCAGCCTCTTCTAAAAGCTCCCGCACCCGATGCAATTCATATCCCCGCTGAAAATGCGTCTCTTCGTATTTCCGGTAAAGATTACGATTCACGCCATCACGGACAAATAAAGTCAAATCATACTGATTTATCTGTTCCTCTTCGTCATAGAAATTCTCCCAGATAAAACTTCCCTCTTCACGGTTCTCGCAGATTGTGTTCTCTCCTAAGATTACCCTGTATTTAAACAGCGTATTCATGTCAAAAAGAAACAAACCTCCCGGGTCCAGGTAATTATTAACCAGCAAAAATACGGAGAGTAAGTCCTCTTCCTCTAAAATATAATTGAGAGAATCACAGACACACACAACCGCCTGCACAGTTCCATATAACTCAAACTCGCGCATATCCTGAAGAAGATATAAAATATCTGACGATTCCTCTTCTTGTTCCCGGGCAATTTGCAGCATTTCCTCAGAGTTATCCACGCCAATCATATCATAACCCGCCTGCGCCAAAAGCCGCGTCATCTTTCCTGTGCCGCATCCTAAATCGAGCACAAGCCCCCCGGATATCTGGGATTCCCGCAAAAGCGAAGTCAGATATTGGCTCCACTCCCGATAAGGCACATTGTCCATGAACATATCGTAAACTTCTGCAAATCCGCTATATGCTTCCATACAGGTTACTCCTATTCCATTTTAATTCATTAGAACCGTCACAGGACCTCAGGACTCTCCCCTGCTTCGCTGGGTTCCCCCTCAGTTCAAGTTCTCTTGCCATAGTATCAACTTTACCCGCAAAAGTCAATTATAGAAGTCCTTGATTCTTTTGCCCAAAAAACGTATACTGTTTTTAGTTATACAAAAAATATTCAAGGAATACATCGTTTATCCGCTTTGTAAAAACTGTTTGACATAAGGAGCCATCATGACTGAAAATTTAGATCATTACATTTCCAGACATATCCGGCGCGTTTACCGGCGACGCCTGATTTCCCCCATTCTGTATCTGATTATCCTGACTGCCCTGTGGCTGATTCTGCCGCTGTACGATATCTTATTTCCGCAAAACCTTGACGGCATTGATAATCTTTCTTCCTACAGTAATACGCATTCTTCTTACGTTACCGCGGAATTGAACGACCTGTATTTTACCGGCTATACCAACAATTCTTTCGGACGGACGAATGGATATTACTATTATACTTTGCAGAATAAAAAATGTATGATTGTCCTGCTCAGTCCCCGCACCTGTGAGGAAGGACTGCCTCAGATTGATTCCGTGCGGATTCGCGGACGTGTTCTCAAGGGGAATACTGCATACGACGCTTTATTGGATCGTTTATCACAAGACTTAAATTGGACGAAAGAGGGAATTTCCCAGAAAACCAGCGGCTATTTTATCAGCGAGCCGGCATTTCGCTTAGTTTCGAGTACTTTGTTGATGGGCATTTATCTGGCAACCGGCGCGTACGCCCTTATCCGGCTGCTTCTCTACATATTGTACATCTGTCTGCCAGCGCTCTCTCCCGCCTGTCGCAAGCTAAGGCTTTATGGCAAACCGTCGGCGATGCTTTCCCAGGCGGAAGAGGAACTTGCCACGCTGCCGCAGCTGGCGACGGAGGATATGTTTATCACAGAGCATTACTTTATTGTGCTTGCCAATTACGGCGTTGCCATAGTCCCCATACAGGAAATTATTTGGATTTACAAATATTCTACCCTGCATAAGATCCTGTGGCACCATTTCAGCATTTCTTACACGCTGCATATTACAGCCAACAAACATTTGTACATTCAATGCCCCAAAAATATGAAATCTGACATTGACGGCATTATAGATTATTTGTCGGAAGCAAACCATGAGATACTAGTAGGATTTAACGAAGAAAATCGTCTAAAAGTGAAACAGAAAACAAGACAATTGAGACATCCTTTTATATTCATCAGGCGCAAAGAATAATCTTGCGCCTGATTCATTATTATTATGCAATGTTACTGCCAGAACCAATATGGTAGTCTTTTTCAACGTTACCTGAGATCCTTCCGGCTTATCACTGCCCCATATCTGCTGCCTGTCCCATCGCTGGAACCAGCAAGCTTTAAATGGAGACATTACGATTCCTTTACTGCAAGAGGGATAATACGCCCTGCGAGCTTTGGTTCGCTTGCGCAAGCATGGACTGTCCAGCCTGCGCCAAAATGTTGTTCGTACTATATGTAACCATTTCCTGCGCCATGTCAGTATCACGAATCCTCGACTCCGCGGCAGTTGTATTCTCACCAATATTATCAAGATTGGTAATCGTATGCTCCAAACGCGTCATCCGCCGCACTATTGATTCGATAACCCGAACTTAGCTTTTTTATCGAATCAGACTGATTTTTCGTTACACCGCCTAACATTCTATTGGCATTTGCCGCCCGCATATTATGTTGTATTACCATATGTTCCTTCTCCCTTTAACTCCTTATGTTCTTGCATTTCTATATCAGTTTGGCATTATTATCCAAATTGATAAAATACATTATCTATTATATTGACAAATCAAACAAAATTCAATATCATTTGTTTTTTTGCTCACAAACCTTATAGAAACCTGAAATAAAAAGCCGGTCTTGAAGCCGGCTTTTTATTCCATGGGTTCAATTTATCATTGCTTTAAGAAAACAATCCTTTAAAGAAATCAAGAATCGACTGGAAAAATCCCACCACTTTTTCAAAAAATCCTCCCGCGTCAATCTTGGAAAGTTTATTGTACAGTTCTTCCGCCTGATTTTTTATGGAATCCCAGTCTAAATCAAGCTGCCCAATCTTCTTGAGCAAGTCAATCAATTGTGAAATCTCCTCTTCTGAGAGGACAATATCAAACTCTTCACAAGCTTTATCTATCACTTCACGGATTTCGCCCTCATCCGTCAAATCCTTAGAAAGCACTTCCTGTTTCAGATAAGCGACCAATTCCTCCGCTTTATCTGAATCGCCCACTGCTTTTGCCAAATCTCCGGTAAGAACCAGCTCGTTCAACGCTGTGTCCATGCTCTCCTCGGTAACTTCCTCACCAGTCATATCAGAATACGCTTTCATAGCGCCCACCAAAGCAGCCGTACCGGAAATCGGCGTAGGCGCCGCCACAATAATATCCGCATCTGTGATTCCGGCCGTAATCAAGGCGTTTTTGTACATTCCGATGGTACAATAAGAAATATTTTTGGTGGTAATGTTGATACCATGCCCTTTCTCCCTTTTCACAATCAGTACAGAAGAAAGAGAGCGTGTGCCAATCTTGCCGGCGTCCACATAATTTCCCAGGTATTGGTGCTCCTGCTCATTTGTAATGTAAATTACATCATAATCGCCGAGCTCCGCCGGATTGATTCCCAAAAGCCCTAATACGACAGCCTGCTGTTCAGCCGTTAAGTTCGCCCCCAATGCGAGATAAGGCTTATCTTCTTTGGTGATGGGTTCTGTCACTTCCCCCGCCTGACCGGAGGCGTCTAACGCTTCCCCTGAGCCGTCGCTGCTTCCCGGCTCCATCTTCCCCGCCTCATCTTCCTGCGGCTGCGCCTCGTCTCCTGCATCCATATTTCCCAGCGGCGTTTCCCGCGAAGCATCACTGCCTCCCAGCTGTTCCTCGTCTGATACATCATCGCCTTCCGGCTGCATGTCCTTTGACGCATCGCTGCCGTCCAGTTGTTCCTTGCTCTGAACGCCAGCCTGATTTTCAAGAACCTCCGGCTCCGCCGCAAGCACGCTTACTGACGGCAATACAGTCACCGCGCATACCAACAGCAGGGTAGTCCATTTTCTGATATTCTTTTTCATACGATCCTCCATTTCTGTACATGATTGCACAAATTATTTTCACAGATGTTTGTGACGCTAATCTGCAAATATCTTCACACTTTTACATATGTTTCTCCAACCATCCGTAAATATCCCCATAAACAATTTCTCTGTCCAACTCGTTCAGTATTTCGTGCCGGTCAGTGGGATATAACTTACAATCAATATCCGTAATCCCTGCACGCAGATACGTATCATACGCAGTTCTAACTCCTCTCCCATAATCGCCCACCGGGTCGTCTTCCCCCGATATCAAAAACAATGGCAAATCCTTGGGAATCGCCTCAATATGCGCAGGCTGATTGATATAATGTATCGTATCAAACAAATTGTAAAATCCATTCAAGGTAAACTGAAACGTGCAGCGTGGGTCTTTATTATAAGCCTCCACAATTTCCCGGTCCTTCGTCAGCCAGGCTCCCTGCCCTTCGTTTTCAAACCGCTTGTTATTCCCGGAAAATACCTGTTTTTCTACAAACCCGCCGCGGTGGTTCCACCCACGGACAGACGCTATAAGTTTGCAGATTCTTCTGCCCGTCTTTACAGTCCTGTCAGTCTGCGTGCCCGTACCCATAATGACGGCTCCTGCCAATCCCTTCCCATATTTGGACAAATACTTGCGCAAAAGGAAGGAACCCATGCTATGCCCCAGCATAAAATAGGGAATTCCCGGATATTCCGCCTGTGTCCTTGCGCGTAGCTGGTGTAAATCCTCGATCACTAAATCGCTTCCATGTTCCGGCGCGAAATATCCCCAGAATTCCTGAGACTGCACCGAATTCCCATGCCCTAAGTGATCGTTGCCGACAACTACAAAACCTTTCTCTGTAAGAAAGTCTGCAAAAGCCTCATAGCGTTCCACATATTCTATCATACCATGGCTGATTTGTAAAACTGCCCGGGCTTCTCCTTCCGGCTCCCATTTCACGGCATGGATATTTGTCTTCTTATCTGATGATAAAAAACGAAAGATACTCTTTTTCATATAACCTCCAACTTAACTCTGTATCTCTTTTACCATTGCCTTTGCCTGTTCCGTGGTCTGGCGGAGGCCGTCCCATTTTTCTTTCTGCTGTAAGAAATCCTGGCGGGCTTCTTCTACCTTCTGGGAAACATCTTCACAACGCTCTTTTATAGATTCGTCGCCAAAGGCTTTTTCCATTTCTATTTGAAGATCGGCAATCGGTAAATTGAGCATCTCATCCCCAACGGCCGTACAAGCATTCTTTGCTTTCTCCAACTTGTCAAACTGCCGTTTCAGCCGTTCTTCTACCTCTTCTATCTCTCCCCGTGATTTCTGCCATTTCATGCCCACAATCTGCATCTGCTGCGCCAGAGTCGCCGTTGTCTGCTGATAATGGTCGGACATCTCCCGTACTTCCTCTGCCGCCTCCACAAACTTCCTTCCGCTCTCTCCCATTCTTCCCGCCTCAACAGCGGCATTCAAAGAAAGTACGCCCATCTGCCTGCCAATCTCTACCACATCTTCTAACATCTTGCGCATTTCTTCCATTCCATTGCTCAGTTCCGCCGTAATCGGAGCGATAATCTTTGCCAGGGAGACCGGCGTCTCTGCCGCCGCGTTCCCGACCTCACTGCGGACCTGCTCCTGCGCTGCTCTGAGGCTTTCCTGTTTCTCAACAATATCCCCCGCCCGCTGTAGTATTCTCTGATTAAAATCCAGCTGACGCTGTGATTCTCTGGAAACACCATCTGCCGCTGTAGTCACCTTCTTGAACCGGCGTTCAAGTTCACGCTGATCTCTTTCTATTTCTGAAAGGCGCTGCCCGGCCTCTATCCACATCAGGCTCATTTTACTCAGCCTCTGTTCCGTCTCCTCCAACGCCGCCTGGCAAGCTGCCAGCTCGCGCTCCCTGTCTTTGATCTCCTGTTTCCGATTCGTTAATCCAAACATGGCTATTCCCTTTCTCCTCTATACTCTGTAACGATTTTTATCCTTAAATTACGACAATTATCAACAAAAATATCTGACGACTATCTGAATAGTTTCCCTTCCATTGAATCTATTGACTTCCGGGTAATACGCCAAAGAAACTTTCATGCCGCCGCCCATGCCTGCCATTGCCTGTTCCAGTGCGCGGCTTCCATACTTCTCTTCCAGGAAACGGAAAAGCCGCCCCGGCTCACCGAAATACAATGCCGTCATCACTGCGGAACCCACGCTTTTCACCTGCATTTTGCAAACATTCTGATTTTTGCCCACAATCCTTATGGATATGATTTCAATATCCCGGTCGGCAAATAACGGTTTCTCGTTAGATTTTCCAAAGGGCTCTAAAATATTCAGCTCCTCCACGAAATCCTTTGATATGTAAGACAGCGGCATAGGTACGTCTATGACAATTTTCCCACAGAGATCTTCCTCTGTCAACGTTGTATTCTCATTTATCTTCCGGCGAAATACGTCCACATGCTCCTCTGGCAGAGACAAACCTGCCGCCATCGGATGCCCGCCGTATTTCGTAAATAATTCCTTGCACTTCGACATTTCTTCAAACATTGAATACTGCTCAATGGAACGGCCCGAGCCCTTCACACCGTCTCCGCTCCTTGTCAGTACGAACACCGGCCGATTGTACTGCTCCCGGATGCGCCCGGCAATAATTCCCGCAAGGCTCTCGTGACAATCAGGCAGATAAATTACCAGCACCTTATCCCGTTCAAGCCCCATCTGCTGAATCAGCTCTTTCGCCTGCTGCACGCCCTGTTCTGTCATCTCCTTACGGCTGGCGTTCAAATCATACAAATCACCCGCATACTCCGCCGCCTGATATTCATCCTCCGCCAATAACATTTTAAGCGCTCGCTTCGCCGTGTCCAACCGACCGCTGGCATTGAGGCACGGCCCCAGCACAAACCCGATATGGTAAGCTCTTATCGCACCCGGAGCGAGCTGATTCCTGGACGCCAGGGCGCGCATCCCATAATTCTTCGTGTGATTTAAAGACTTGAGCCCTTCTTTTACCAGAATCCTATTCTCACCCTGTAAATCCATAACATCGCCAACCGTGGCAAAAGCGGCATTTTCCAAATATTGAAGCGCTTCCTCACCCGGAAATCCCATCAAATCATAAAGAACCTGAACCAATTTAAATACTACCGCCGCACCGCAAAGATTCTTAAACGGGTAGCAGCAATCAATCTGCTTGGGATTCACTACCGCGTCTGCCGGCGGAATACAATAAACCCGACTCCCATCTTCCGCCTCCTCATAGGGCACTTCATGATGATCCGTGACGATAACCGTCATGCCCAGTTCCTTGGCCAGCGCAATCTCCTTTGCAGCCGCAATGCCGTTGTCGCAGGTCAGCAGCGTATCTGTTCCCTGCTGCTTGGCCTGGCGGACCAGCCGTTCATTCAAGCCGTAGCCGTCCGCAACCCTGTCCGGTATCGCATAATCTACCTGCGCATGGCAGCGCCGCAGCGCCGAATACAGGATATAGACTGACTGCACGCCGTCAATATCATAATCGCCCAAAATACGGATGTGCTTTTCCTGTTCTATCTTCTCCTGCAAAAGCTCTGCCGCCAATGTGATATCTTTCATCTGCGCCGGGTCATTTAAGTCCTCTAACGACCCATAAAGATATTCCTTTAACGCCTCGTCTCCCACAACGTCCCGGTTGCGAATGATTCTGGCTGTCACCTGGTCGATGCCAAAACGCTTTGCTATTCCCTGAAAATCTGCTCTCTTTGCCGATACTACCCATTTTTTCTGCACAATCCGTTCCTCCTGAAAGCATCATAGCAAAAGATGATGACTTTTTCAAGAAATTATGATAATATATGGCATATGGCATGAGGAGGAAGTTACTATTTATGAATCCACTTAATTTAGTTGAAATATTAAAAAACCATACCGTTTATATACAGACACACAACTTTCCTGACCCGGACGCTATCGCAAGCGCGTTCGGTCTTCAGAACTTTCTTGCATATCACGGCGTATCTGCTACCTTATGTTACGATGGGAAGATCGACCGTCTCAGCGTCAAGAAAATGCTGGAAACTTTTGGCATTACCATGTTTTCCAAAAATGATGTGCCGGACATGACCGAAGATGATTATATTGTATTGGTAGATTCCCAGAAAAAGAACAGCAACGTCACAGACTTAATCGGCGATGAGGTGGCATGTATCGACCATCATCCCATCTTTTTCCATAACGAATACCTCTATCAGGATATTCGGCCGGTAGGTTCCTGTTCCTGCCTGATTGCTTCCTATTTCCAGAGCACAGATACGCCCATTGATGCCAAATGCGCGGCCGCTCTGGCCTACGGAATCAAAATGGACACGGCTGATTTCACAAGAGGGACTACCTCGCTGGACACAGAAATGCTGTCTTACCTCTTTTCCCATGCAGCTTGGGACTTAGTCTCAAGCATGTATTACAATACCATGGAATTCAACGATCTTCAGGCATACGGCGCAGCTATCCAGAATATCCAGATTTTTGACCGCACAGGCTTTGCCTATATCCCCTTTAACTGTGCGCCGGCGTTGATTGCTATTATCTCAGATTTTATCCTCTCGCTGGACGTTGTGGATATTGCAATTATCTATGCTATGCAAAAAGAAGGCATCCGCTTCTCTGTCCGCAGCGAGCAGAAACCAATCCACGCCGGAACTCTTATTGCAAAGGTACTCGCGCCTTACGGCGACGGCGGCGGACACCCCTCCATGGCCGGCGGCATGATCCCTTCCGTTAATCTGCCGTTATTGGGAGAGGATATCCACACCACCATCCAGGATGCGTTTCTGGAAGTGATCTGCGCAATGGAATCACAGTCAGAAAGCCGGCAAACTGACAAATAAGAATAACATGGACAAGGTCTTTCCTATTAAGAGGACAAAAAGGCGCTGCAAAGCAGGATTCAAACTAATTCACTGAACCGCTTTTGGCAGCGCCCTATCTCATTTTACAGTCTTTACTTCTTGACTTTAACCTTCTTCACATTGCTGTAATGACTGTAATAAGTCGTCTTATTCACCTTCTTGAAGGCACGCACTCTGACAAAGTACGTTTTCCTTTTCAGCTTTTTCAATGTAGCTTTCGTCTTTTTAACTCTGACTTTCCTCGCAGACTTAAATTTCTTATTTGTGGCGTAAGATATCTCATAACCTGTTGCACCGGAAGATCTGCCAAATTTGACTTTCAGTTTCCTGCCCTTCTCGTTCGTAACCTTAGACAGCTTAATTGCTTTGGGTGTAAAGTCAACCTTGACAAGCGGACGATGTTTAAGCGCGGCAAGACGAACCTTGAGCTCTTTTTGCAATCCATCCACTCCGCTCTGTCCAATTTGTACGTCTGTTCCACCTGCTACAACCTTTTTCGCCTCTGCAAGCGCACTGGCAAATGCCCGCCAGCTAACTTCCGTGTAATCTTTCTCATGAACTTTCGCCGCGCGTTTTATTGTATTTTCAAGGGAACGGGTATTGAGCTTGAGGACCTTGACAGTAAACTCCCTGACCGCTTCCATACCGCCCTTTCTCTTCGCCTTCGCCGTCAATTTCACTTCTGTGTCTTTATCTCTGGGATTGATCACCGTCCCATCCGGCCGAATCACCGCCCCATCCGTTTGCCACGAAATAGATTCAAAATCTCCAACCCTGCCCGGCAATTTAAGGTCATAGGCAACGCGCTTTCTATTTACATTTCTTCCAAGAACATTGCGTGTGAAAAATTTACGCTCTTCTATCTCCGCAAATCTGGCGTCAAAAATCTCATTGGCCGTCAGCGCTCCGTCGTATATCTTAAAAGAAGCAATGCTTCCCCTGAAATCAGAATCTTCCTTGCGGCAGCTCCTGCCAATAAAGCCCAGGATGTTACTCTCCGCTCCGGCAGCTACAATATCTTCCTCCATATTAAGTCCTGTGTCCAGTCCGTCTGCCGTGCCTACACGCCGGCCATTGACATACAAATTTACCCTGCCGTGATCGACTGACAGATTGACCGTGTAGTAACGATTGTTCCAGACCTTTCCCGGCTTGACAAGCGTCCTCTCCACGGAATCCTTGACCACCCCAACGCCCATGCCCTGACCGCCATTGGGCAAAAAATACAGTGCATTGTCCGGGAATTCAGATGAAATATCAGATCCCAGGCAAAACAGCCAGGCTTCCAGACCGCAGCCGCCGCTCTTAGCAAATCTCGCCTCAACCGTAAACGTCTCCATATCCGTCAGGGAATCCAAAATACTCATGGGAAGTTCCACATAGGCATTCTTCCCCAGCGTCATTGCGCCGGTATCCTTATTATACTGAACCTGCCCATGTACTACCGCATCATTTTGACAGGGTGATTTATCCTCCGCCCTGCCATCGGCTGCTTTCGAGAAATCATAGTCCACCGCCACACCGTGCTCTGCAAGTTCATGTTCAGCCATTACCGCCGCGTTATCCATACCAGCGGAAGCTTCTGCTCTCACAGAAAATGTGCCCGCTGCAACTACAGACGTCACTGCCATGACGCAGGCAAGCGTTCCGCTGACGGCTCTTTTGAATCTCATATCTACCCCTTCTTCCTAACTACAATTCACAATTGTTTACTGTCCGCGGGAAGGGCACAACATCACGGATGTTCGTCATGCCTGTCAGATACATGACGCACCGCTCAAATCCAAGGCCAAAACCGGCATGTCTTGCCGTACCGTATTTACGCAAATCAAGGTAGAAATCGTAATCCTCCTTGTTCAATCCCAACTCTTCCATGCGCTGGCAAAGCTTGTCGTAATCGTCCTCTCTCTGGCTTCCGCCGATAATCTCGCCGATTCCCGGTACAAGGCAGTCTACCGCGGCAACCGTCTTGCCGTCTGGATTGAGTTTCATATAAAACGCCTTGATTTCCTTGGGATAATCTGTCACAAACACCGGGCGCTTAAATACCTCTTCGGTCAGATACCGCTCGTGCTCCGTCTGCAAATCTGCGCCCCAGGAAACCTTATATTCAAACTTATCGTTATTCTTTTGCAAAATCTCAATCGCCTCTGTATAAGTCACATGGGCAAATTCAGAGCTTGCCACATGACGAAGACGCTCTAACAGCCCCTTGTCCACAAAATTATTAAAAAACTGCATTTCCTCAGGGGCATGTTCCAGCACATAATTGATAATGTATTTGAGCATACTCTCCGCTAAAACCATATCATCCTTCAAATCAGCAAAAGCAATTTCCGGTTCAATCATCCAAAATTCCGCCGCATGTCTCGTGGTATTGGAATTCTCCGCACGGAACGTCGGCCCAAAAGTATAGATATTCTTAAAAGCCATAGCGTACGTCTCGCCATTGAGCTGTCCGCTCACGGTCAGATTCGTTGGCTTATTGAAGAAGTCCTGGGAAAAATCCACAGTCCCATCGTCATTTTTCGGCATATCATTCAAATCCAGCGTCGTCACCTGAAACATTTCTCCGGCTCCTTCGCAATCGCTGCCGGTAATAATCGGCGTATGCACATAGACAAAATCGCGCTCCTGGAAAAATTTGTGGATGGCATAAGCGATCAGGGAACGTACACGAAAGACTGCCTCAAACGTATTTGTACGCGGCCTGAGATGTGAAATTGTACGCAAATATTCAAAACTGTGGCGTTTCTTCTGCAAAGGGTAATCCGGCGTGGACTTGCCCTCTATGGCAACCTCATCCGCCTGAATTTCAAAAGGCTGCTTTGCCTGCGGCGTGGCAACCAATTTCCCGGTCACAATCACCGCCGCACCTACATTCAACCTATCCACATCTGCAAAATTAGATAATTTATCGTGGTAGACCACCTGTAACGGCTCAAAAAATGTTCCGTCATTTACTACCATAAATCCAAAATTCTTGGAACCGCGAATGCTGCGCACCCAACCGCCGATACTCACCTCCTGATCCAGATATTCTTCCTTCTTCCGATACAAATCCTTAATGTTGGTTAATTCCATAACTTCTCTCCTTCTTTCATTAATAATTCCCATCCATCTATGGTGTAGCTGCATCATCAGTGGGGGCTGTGCCGGTTCCTGTACTATCGGCCGCAGCAGCCGCATTATCATCATAAGTAATCGTGGCGTTTTCAATGACAAATTCCATCGCTTTATCACTGATATAGGCGTTCTTAACATAATCCTCCCCATATTGCTCTATCAAGGCGTCTTCACTCTCAAAGGAGAACTCTGCTGTGATATCCTGCTTATACTTCGCATATCCATCCTCATCAAGTTCAATATTTTCCTTCTTGGCAATGGCCTCCAGGATTAACTGATTTGTCAAACTATCCTCGATATACTGACGCACCTGCTGGTTAAATTCATCCTCCGTCGTATTTACGCTGGTCAGATAAGCCGAAAGCTCCATATTATAATTCGTCTTCAGGTTTTCCGTAAACTGATCCATATATTCCTGGATTCTCTGATCCAGCAGCCCATCCGGCATCGTCACTGTACAGGTCTCATGAAGCTTCTCAAAGACAGCATTCTGCGTGTCAGTCTTCATTTGGCTCTCATTATTGCTCTCCAACTGCTCTCTGACGCCCTTTTTCAAATCGTCTACCGTCTGATAGCCATTATTGACAAAATTATTTGCCACAAATTCATCCGTCACAGTGTCATACGTCATAAACTCTTCTTTGACAATCTTATTAATCTTCACCTTAAATACGACAGCCTGGCCTGCCAGCTCCGTATTCTGATAATCTTCCGGGAACGTCAGATTTAACTCTACGTCTTCCCCGACCTTCTTGCCTATCAGCCCATCCTCGAATCCGTCGATAAAACTGTTTGAGCCGATTTCCAGGTTAGCGCCCTGCGCCGTTCCACCTTCAAATGCCACGCCGTCTTTCAGGCCTTCATAATCAATATTGGCAATATCCCCTTCTTCCACGGTTGTCTTATCCGTATCTATATAATTGGGATAAGATGCAAGCGTGGACTCGATATTGCTCTTGACATCTTCCTCTTTGACCTCATAAGCGCCCAGGGTAACCTCCAGGCCTTTATACTCTGCGAGCTTCACACATTCATCCACATTGTATGAGGTTGCGCTCGTCTCGCCGTCGGAATCCTCCGTACCTTCTGCCGTATTCTGTCCCTTGTCGCTGGTTCCTTTTCCGCCGCAGCCGCCAATCAGTGATACCGCGCATACGGCAATTATAAGTGCTGTTATTTTCCTCTTCATATAAACATTTACCTTTCTCTCAAAAAATATAAATTGCTGTTCAGGTTCCGCATACGCCGGACCATACGAAAATCACACTCCTGCAAACGCAGCCTGAAAAGTAACAATAGAAAAAGAATACCATATTTTTTCGCAAAATAAAAGGGTTCCTGTATACAAATCACAAATAAATCACACTCTAAGTCCAGTTGCAGATACGCACTTTGATATGATATACTTGCTGCAAAAGCGAACGAAAGGAGCGTTTCCTCCATGATTACAGACCATCTGACCTTGCTGACAGATTTGTATGAATTGACAATGATGCAGGGATATTTTAAAACCGGCAACCAAAATGTCGTTATTTTTGACGCTTTCTACCGCACAAACCCCGACAATGGGGGCTATGCCATCTTTGCCGGACTTGCGCAGATTATTGATTACATTAAACATCTCCGCTTTGATACATCCGACATTTCTTATTTGCGGTCGCTGGGAATTTTTGAAGAAGATTTTTTGGAATACTTAAGAACGTTCCGTTTCTCTGGAGATATCTACGCCGTCACGGAAGGCACGGTCATTTTCCCCCGGGAACCCTTGATTAAAGTAATCGCCCCCATCATGGAAGCACAGCTTATTGAAACAGCCGTATTAAATATCTTAAACCATCAGAGCCTGATTGCCACAAAGGCCGCTCGCGTATGCTATGCTGCGGGCAGCGACGGGGTCATGGAATTTGGACTGCGCCGCGCGCAGGGACCGGACGCCGGTATCTACGGCGCCAGGGCCGCCATTATCGGCGGATGCTGCGGCACGTCAAACGTCCTCTGCGGCAGGCTGTTCGACGTGCCGGTGAAGGGCACGCATGCTCACAGCTGGATTATGAGCTTTCTGGACGAATATACGGCTTTTAAAACGTACGCCAAATACTACCCCTCCGCCTGCATCTTGCTCGTGGATACTTACGACACTTTAAAATCCGGCATTCCCAACGCCATCCGTGTATTTAAAGAAATGCGCGCGCAAGATATCCCCCTCGCCAACTACGGCATCCGCATGGACAGCGGCGATCTCGCGTATCTCTCCAAACAGGCGCGCAGAATGCTGGACGAAGCCGGATTTACAGACGCTATTATCTCCGCCTCTAATGATTTGGACGAGTATCTCATTGAAAACCTCAAAGCGCAGGGAGCAGCTATCACTTCCTGGGGCGTCGGCACTAATCTGATAACCTCTAAGAACACACCTGCCTTCGGCGGAGTATATAAACTCGCCGCCACTCAGGACGAACAGGGAAATTTCGTGCCCAGAATCAAACTTTCCGAAAACAGTGAGAAAGTGACGAATCCCGGCAATAAGACAATTTACCGTATTTATGAGAAAGAATCGGGGAAAATTAAAGCCGACTTAATCTGTTTAGAAGGTGAAACCTTCGATTGTGAGAAGAACCTACGCATTTTTGATCCACTTGAAACCTGGAAATACACGAATCTTGTCGGCGGAACCTATACGATGCGCCGTCTGCCCATAAAAGTGTTTGATAAGGGGCAATGCGTCTACGATCCCCCCAGCGTCATGGAAATACAGAAATACTGTGAGCAGGAGAAAAACACGCTCTGGAATGAAGTAAAGCGTTTCTCCAACCCCAGCAAAGTATATGTAGATTTGTCTGATAACCTGTTTGAAATGAAACGGAATATCCTGCGGGAACTCTCCGCAGAGCATCATCAGTTTTAAGAACAAAATATTAATATGTCCTAAGGAGGCGCCAGGCTTGCCTGGAATTCCTTAGGACTGTCACGCAACGGCATCTTTCATTCACAATCCCTTAGGACTGTCACGCAACGGCATCTTTCATTCACACAAGCACACATCATGAATTAACACTTAGGGCTTTCTACCTGGGAACACCTGTTAGAAACCACGCGTCCTGCCTTTGATTTAAAGTGGCACCAGGCCGCCACCAACGCGCTGACGATTAACACCATATAGAAATTCAGCCCACGTGTGACGCACATCGACGCTGTCAGCGTCGCGCCGGTAAATACCTGGGAAAACGCAGTCTTATACATCATCTCTGTGATACCCTGCGCGCCCGGCAGCGGAAGCATATCAACCGCTATGTAAATCGCCGCCTGTAAGCTCATCACGGTAAACGCCGATGTTCCGTTAAGCCCCAACCCCTTGTAAATCAACCAGGTTAAAAAGAATACGCTGCATCGCTGAACCACCGTAAAGGCAATAACTGCATAAATTTTTCTCTTATTGTTCAAGAAAAACAACACTGCCTCATGATATTGATCTGCCATTTCAATGAGCTTCTTCGTCCGTTCGCCAGAATTCTTGAGAATCCTCAGCTTTTTTAACAATTTCTCTCCACCTACAACAATTCCTTTAAAACATTTGGGGCTCACCATAACAAAGAGCAGAACTACCACCAACAGCGTATTTAGAAACAGTCCCAGATAATAAAGATATAAATAGCCTTGTAAGTGTTCTGCAAGCGGCTCATAACAGAAAATCAAAATGCCAATCCCCATTACCACCAGCACAAATTTATAAATAACCGCCACGGTCATTAACACGACAGAACTGTCTGAAACCTTATGCCCTTCCTTCTGCATATAATAGAGCTGCATGGGCTGTCCGCCGGTGGCCGAGGGCGTAATCCCGGAAAAGAAAAATCCCACGAATGAATACTTGACACAGGTAGCCGCGCTCGTCTTATAATTCAAAGCCCGCAGAAGATAGCAGATCATAAATCCTTCCGCCGATACAAAGAAGAATGCCGTTGCGACGGCCGCGCACAAATATAAGGGGTGCAAAGTCCTAACAGATTCCACGACCGCCTCCATATCATTTCCCTTGAAAATAACATAAAATGTCAGTACTGCCAACAAGATAAATATGATGGCGCTGATAATATTTTTCTTACTCATAAGTAAACTCCATTCATTGCATACGATAATTTACGCCACATCCTACGGAACATGTTCCTGCGTTTGACCGGATAACAGCCGTTGAGCCTGTTAAACTTACTCAACGTCCCCTCATAAATGGTGCTGGTCTGCTCCAGTTCATAAAAATCTCTGGGAGTCACCAGTGAAAAATGCTTGTCAAAAAGCTCTATCCCATTTTCCTGCAAGATATTCGCCGTAAAAGAAGAACATGTGTAATGATTCTTCTGGTAAAACGGTATATTCAATAATATCATGGGCAGCCCCAATACACAATAATGATATTGAAATCTTTTCTCATAACATTCCCTGAGCTTCCTGGCAAGCTCCGCCTTCTGCTCTTTGGTGCATTCCAGGCTGACAATTTTATAACGCGCCGTCGGAAACACCCTTTCTATCTTCTGCGTATCTTCCTTCTCAAATCCTGCCAGAATAGGGATTGAAGGATTCCTCCTGCCTACGCTGTACGCCTCCTGCAATTCCTCATCCATAGACAACACCACATGAATATAATCAATGCCAGTCACCTTGCGGATGACCGAGGCAAAGAACCCCGGTGTGTCTACCAATGCAAAGTATATCTGTTCCATCCTGTTACCTCTTTTGTCTCTTTCTTAATTAAATTGGTATAGTCTCCTTGCCACGCGATACCCGGCAAGCGTAAACGCATCCCCAATCCTCCCCGGCAGGTAAGTAAAACCGCTGATTGTCCGCCATTTCAAGGATGCATATAATCTCTGGTCGTGGTACTTTACATAGTTCCAAAGCATTTCCCGCTTCTTTAACGCCTCCGGCGTGCCTATCAACAGCAGGTGAATGGATGAAATTGCCATCATAATTGATATATTGCGGATTAAATAATTGCTGAGTTTTGGGTTATCCTCACTCAATTTCTCCAAATCCGCACACTTGGAAACCAGTTTTGTCACCCTTATCTGCTGGTCGATACGCCGCATCAAAACTTTCTCATTGACTGACTGATCGTCCCTGCCCAGGAAATAATGGTAGAGATCCAGATTCAGATAGCACAATGTCTTTACATAGGGCAGCGGCTGATTAGCAAAAATATTATCTACATAGAAAGTATGTTTCGGCAGCTTCACCCCGGACTTGCGCAGCACTTCCGTGCGGTAAAACAAAGAATGCATCACCAAATACTGGGAAGGATGAAAATGCCTGACTGCGTCCCAGCCGCAAACCTGATTCTCCCTCAGCACATTTTTATAACCCATCCGTTTTACTTTACTCTCATTGGCATGGTCGTATAGATAATTGCAAATTATCAAATCTACCGTAATCTCTCGTTTCTCCCATTCACGGATCTTATGGAGAAGTTTTTGCAGTTCCCTCTCATCCAGCCAGTCATCCGAATCGACAACCTTGAAATACTTGCCGGTCGCTAAGGCAAGCCCGGCATTGACGCCGGAACCATGGCCTCCGTTCTCCTGGTGGACAACCCGCACAATCTCCGGATAATTCCTCGCATAATTGTCTGCAATCTCCCCTGTCCGGTCTGTGGAACCGTCGTCGACAATGATAATTTCTGCCCGCTCGTCTGCGGTCAGCAGCGTATCAATACAATGTTCCATATAGTCTTCTGAATTGAAACAGGGTACGGTAAATGTAATATCTCTCATATGCTTTCTCTCCTGTAATTTTTATGTCCTATCTTATTTAACGAAATTATTCTTGGATTTTCTTCACTATTTTTCTTAATTTTTCTTTAAGATTATACTGGCCGCATTCGACGCCCCAATCGGAATGGGAAAGCAGAAGGATTTGGGGCGTCTCCTGCCGCCTTAGGACAGTCTATCGCATTTTTCTTAAAACTGCCCTGTGTTTACCTTACAATAATCTTACAGTTTTGTAATGTTGGGATTTGTTATAGATTATATAACAGAAAATTCCCTGGAAGTCTATACTTCCAGGGTTGTATTTGGGGGCGTATTTTCTTGCCCTTAGCTGCGCAATGCCTTTCCATAAAGAAAACGAATTTTCAAGCCTTTTAAGAAATAGATACAAACATAGGGATTGATATGTTATAATTCTTATGTTGTCCAACCTACACCCGGCAATGGAAGGAAGACACTGAAAAAGACAAGAAGAATCTACGGACTATACGCTGGATTATGTAATCTTTGTCGCCCAGTTTAAAACACTAAAATGTCCAGTATTACATTTAATTATATGATAAAATAACTTTAAAAAAGAGGCTGTAAAAAATCTTGTGTCTATGAAATTTAGACTTTCCTGATAAGAAATAG
>CAJURU010000004.1 GCA_910588845.1 uncultured Lachnospiraceae bacterium | reverse complement strand
ATGTCTTAGTAATAGATATTCTCCTGTTTACCGTATCAATGTCCGATGCAGTGAGCGCTAGGGCTTCACCAATCCTGCATCCGCTGTAAAACAGCAGATCAAACAAAACGTGATACTTACTCCCCAAATCAAAAGTTTCGATAAAACAATTAAATTCGTCTAACGTCCAGAATTGCAACTGCTTTTTATCTGCATCTGCCCTGCCCATGCGCTTTACTTTCGTGCAAGGATTATCTTTTAAGTTGTAAATCTTTGTGGCGTGGGTAAATAGTGCCGTCATCTGATTTTGAAGCATGCGCTGATAGGTTTCCTTAAATCCTTTGGATCGGATCTCATTCTGCCACTGAATAATATCCGCTGGTGTAATGCCATCCATAGCCTTATTACCCAACAGAGGAATAATGTGATGTTCAATCATATAACGCTTATTCCGAATCGTGCGCTGCTTCAATTCGCCTTCTTTATCCCTGAAATATACCTCTACAAAATCCACCAGCTTCATGTTCATATCCGTTTTTGATGCCAAAAGCGTATTGCGCTCCCATTCCAAGGCTTCTTTTCTACTCACAAATCCCCGTTTCTTCTTATGCTTTTTCTTACCCTGCCAGTCCTCCACCCATATCTGTGAAGTCCATGTGCCTTTTTCCGTATCTTTGGATACTGCCATTCTATAATCACTCCCTTCTTTATCCGATATTTCTTTTGCCGAAGTAAAATCTTTCACTCCAATATGTACGGGGTACTTTTGCCTGTACCGTCATATATCCGGCAGCCGCCAACTCTTCGTTAAGCTGACGGATAATGCGATACCCTTTCTGTTTTGACACGCCCAACTCCTGAGCGACATCATCAACAGTCATCATATAGTTTGTCTTTTCCATGTCAGTTCTCCTTTCGCATTATATTTTCTCTAATTACGCATTTCGTATTTAGATTAATCTTATATTATTACTCATTGCTTATTTTGTCAATACTATTTTAAAATTATTTTTTGATATTTACGAATTGCATAATACATTGTGCGATGGTATAATACTGTTTATAAGACAGATTAGGAATTGGGGGCATTATCATGGAGGAATTGTTAGTATATGCTATTTTGCTTTATGAGGAATTAGTAACAGAAACCGACTACAATAAACGGCTTGATGAATTATTTCTCAACAACCCCGAAAACGATGATTTTCTTTATTTGGAATGGGAAACAGACATTAAAAAAGCTTTTATTTATATAAGGACACATATTGATTACAAAAAGCTTGACCTTGAACGGTTTGGCAGAATTTTAATGAGCAAATTAGAGACGATTTATGCAAACTGCTCGGATATTGAATATTTTGCAAATCGAATGTATAGCTTATGGGAAAGTCTTCCCGGAAATATTCAGGACATAGAACCATTTTGGACTCTATGCTATGCCGATGACCCTTTATCATGGGGAGACGAAAAACAAACCAGAAACATTTATGAACATATGCTAAGTTACTATAAGGATTAAGTGAATATAACAAAAGATTGAAAAACTGCGTAAAAGTGTTGAAAAGAAACATAATCACAAAAAGTGAATTCAAAAACCTCCAGTTTATTGTAAGAACACATTTATAAAAATTAAATAAAAAACATTTAACAGAAAGGAATGTAATTACATGGGTTATGGTCAAAATCTAAAAGATATTTTGGACAGCAAGGGCATGACAGTAAAAGAGCTTGCGTTAAAAGCAAAGATAGCACCGACAACACTTTATTCGATTATCCAGCGGGACACTGCTATCCGTTTTGACACCGCACTTAGAATTTCTAATATATTGGATATCCCCATTAGTTCTATCTGTAAAGATAATCCCTATGACGATATCGAAACCTTACCGGCACTTCCATCTGACAATGAAAAGTGGAATATTAACAGTCATAAGAACGCCTATATATCGGATCGTACTGCCCGCATATTGAAAAAATTCGATTACACAGAACTGCCTATGGTAGATGAGTTGATTGCGGATTTATATGTACTGGACGATATAACCAGACGAGATCTGTTTGAATATGCAAAAATGCTGAAGAAAAATCATACCTCTCCCGAAAGAGCCGCTGATCTGAAGGATATAAAGTAGAAAAACAACGCAGGAATAAAATATCGTAGCCATTTTGTAGCCACTTTAGTTCTCTAAAGTGGCTTTTCACATAAAAAGGCTTTCGGAGAAATCCCCGAAAGCCTTGATTTTACTGAATAAATTATAATTACTCAATGATAGTAGCAACCCTTCCAGACCCAACAGTTCTACCACCCTCACGGATAGCGAATGTAAGACCCTGCTCCATAGCGATCGGATGAATCAATTCGATTGTCATCTCTACGTTATCGCCAGGCATGCACATCTCTGTGCCTTCTGGTAAGTTGCAGACACCAGTTACGTCAGTTGTTCTGAAATAGAACTGCGGTCTGTAGTTGTTGAAGAACGGAGTATGACGTCCACCCTCGTCTTTTGTCAAAACGTATACCTGAGCGGTAAACTTTGTGTGGCAGGTAACTGTACCGGGTTTTGCCAATACCTGTCCTCTCTCGATCTCTGTTCTCTGAATACCACGAAGCAGCGCACCGATGTTATCACCAGCCTGAGCCTCATCTAACAGCTTACGGAACATCTCGATACCAGTAACAACTGTCTTCTTAACTTCCTCTTTGATACCAACAATTTCAACATCCTCATTAACGTGGAGAACACCACGCTCTACTCTACCAGTTGCAACTGTACCACGTCCGGTAATTGTGAAGATATCCTCGATAGGCATCAGGAACGGCTGATCTACTGCACGCTGAGGATCTGGAATATAATCGTCAACAGTTGCCATCAGCTCCATAACCTTGTCGCCCCACTCTCCGCTCGGATCTTCCAGAGCCTTTAAAGCGGAACCTTTTACGATCGGACAATCAGAGAATTCATACTCTTCCAATACTTCTGTGATTTCCATCTCTACTAACTCAAGCAGCTCTTCATCGTCAACCATGTCGCATTTGTTCATGAATACAACGATGTAAGGTACGCCTACCTGACGGGATAACAGGATGTGCTCTTTTGTCTGAGCCATAACACCGTCAGTAGCAGCAACTACGAGGATAGCGCCGTCCATCTGTGCAGCGCCGGTGATCATGTTCTTTACATAGTCAGCATGACCCGGGCAGTCAACGTGCGCATAATGTCTCTTATCTGTCTCATACTCAACGTGAGCGGTAGAGATTGTGATACCTCTTTCTCTCTCCTCGGGAGCTTTATCAATATTCTCAAAATCAGTAGCTTCGTTTCCAGCAACTCTCTCAGACAAAACTTTTGTGATAGCAGCTGTCAAAGTTGTTTTACCATGGTCAACGTGACCAATGGTTCCGATATTACAATGCGGTTTTGTTCTTTCAAATTTAGCTTTAGCCATTTTATAACGTCCTCCTTTATTTATGCCCTCTTTGGGCTTTCTCAATTTTAAATCAGCTATTTATGATTATATTCGATAATTATAGGATTTTCAAGTCTTTTCTTCCTATTCTTTGGCAGAAATAACTTTTTCCTGTACCGACTTCGGAACTTGTTCATATTTCTCAAAGAACATGGAATAATTACCACGTCCCTGCGTCCTGGAACGAAGGTCTGTAGAGTAACCGAACATCTCGGCAAGCGGTACAAATGCACGTACAATCTTACCGCCGCCCAAATCGTCCATACCTTCAATACGTCCGCGCCGGGAGTTGATATCGCCGATAACGTCTCCCATATATTCCTCCGGCATCGTCACTTCCACTTTCATGATGGGCTCTAACAATACCGGCGTAGCTTTCTTCATAGCTTCCTTGAAAGCCATGGAACCGGCAATGTGGAACGCCATTTCTGAAGAGTCTACTTCATGGTAAGACCCGTCGTATACCGTAGCATGCACGCCTACAACCGGGAAACCTGCCAAGATACCTGCTTTGGTTGCCTCTTCGATACCTTCGCCGACAGCGGGGATATACTCTTTGGGAATCGCACCGCCGACAACCTCGGAATCGAACTTAAACAATTCTTCGCCATTGGCATCCATCGGCTCAAATCTAACTTTACAATGTCCGTACTGTCCACGTCCGCCGGACTGTTTTGCATATTTGTATTCCTGGTCGATTGGTTTGGTAAATGTCTCCTTGTAAGCAACCTGAGGCGCTCCGACATTTGCCTCTACCTTGAACTCACGGAGAAGACGGTCAACAATGATCTCCAGATGCAGCTCACCCATACCGGCAATGATGGTCTGTCCCGTCTCGGTATTGGTATGTGCACGGAATGTCGGATCCTCTTCTGCAAGTTTTGCGAGCGCTTCACCCATCTTACCCTGGCCTGCTTTTGTCTTGGGCTCGATTGCCAGCTCAATAACCGGCTCTGGGAATTCCATGGACTCTAAGATTACCGGATGCTGATCATCACAGATAGTATCGCCTGTACTGGTAAACTTAAATCCAACGGCTGCCGCAATATCACCGGAATAAACTTTATCAAGCTCGGCTCTCTTATTTGCATGCATCTGCAAGATACGTCCCACACGCTCCTTCTTGCCTTTGGTAGCATTCAGTACATAAGAGCCGGAATTCATGGTTCCAGAGTATACACGGAAGAATGCCAGCTTTCCAACGAAGGGGTCTGTCATAATCTTAAATGCCAGCGCAGAGAACGGCTCCTCATCGGAAGAATGTCTCTCTATCTCATTTCCCTCAAGATCCACACCCTTAATTGCCGGGATGTCCGTGGGAGCAGGCATATAATCCAAAATTGCATCCAACAATTTCTGAACTCCCTTGTTGCGGTAAGCAGAGCCGCAGCATACCGGAACTGCCGTACACTCGCAGGTTCCTTTTCTCAACGCTGCTTTCAGCGCTTCCACAGAAGGCTCTTTGTCCTCCAGGAACTCCATCATCAAATCGTCGTCTAACTCACAAATTTTTTCTATTAACTCAGAACGATACAGCTCTGCATCATCCTTCATATCATCAGGAATATCGGTGATAGAAATGTCATCGCCCTTGTCATCATTGTAGATGTAGGCTTTCATTTCAAACAAATCAATAATTCCTTTAAAATCATCTTCCTTGCCAATCGGCAACTGAAGAATAATCGCATTTTTACCTAAACGTGTCTTAATCTGGTCTACTGCTCCGTAGAAATTTGCTCCCAAAATGTCCATCTTATTGATAAATGCCATTCTAGGTACGTTATAGGTGTCAGCCTGACGCCATACGTTCTCAGACTGAGGCTCTACCCCGCCTTTCGCGCAGAAAACACCGACTGCGCCGTCAAGCACACGGAGTGAACGCTCAACCTCAACCGTAAAGTCAACGTGTCCCGGAGTATCAATAATATTGATACGATGTTCTAAAGCGCCATCCTTGGGCTTGCAGTTCTCCTGCTCTGTCCAGTGACAAGTTGTAGCGGCTGAAGTAATCGTGATACCCCTTTCCTGCTCCTGCTCCATCCAGTCCATGGTAGCAGTACCCTCATGAGTATCACCAATCTTATAATTAACACCGGTATAATAAAGGATACGCTCGGTCAATGTCGTCTTACCGGCATCAATATGCGCCATAATACCGATATTTCTGGTTCTCTCTAATGGATATTCTCTTCCAGCCAAGGTTCTTTCCTCCTAAATTTATATAACAGAAACGATCTCCTCCGCTTTACAACTCTTGTACAGCACAAGAGTTGTCTTTCTTACGAAACCGCGGATATTTTTTACACATAAACGATTCCCAAAAATTTAGAAACGATAATGTGCAAATGCTTTGTTTGCTTCTGCCATCTTGTGCATATCTTCTTTTTTCTTTACAGATGCGCCAGTATTGTTCGCTGCATCCATAATCTCGTTTGCCAGCCTCTCTTCCATGGTCTTCTCGCCTCTCTTGCGGGAATAGAGTGTCAGCCAGCGAAGAGCCAATGCCTGGCGTCTGTCCGCCCTTACCTCAATCGGCACCTGGTAAGTCGCTCCACCGATACGTCTTGCCTTTACTTCCAAAACCGGCATTACGTTATTCATAGCCTCTTCAAAAACTTCGATTGCAGGCTTATCTGTCTTCTCTGCAACCCTGTCAAATGCTCCGTATACAATCTTCTGAGCTACGCTTTTCTTACCGTCTAACATAATGTTATTGATAAGTTTGGTAACCACTTTGTTATTATACAACGGATCTGCTAATACGTCTCTTTTCTGAGTATGTCCTTTACGTGGCACGTTGCTTCCCTCCTTAATCATTACTTTTTCATTTCATTCGATTAATTCAACGGTACTCACATGTGTCAGTCACATATTGCATGCAACCGGGATTCACGACCCGCATTTGTATGCTGACCGTGCTTCCAATTAACTATCTGTGTATTCGTGCGGAAATTTATCTATTAAAAAGAATGTGCGCCTGTGCGCTTTCCAACACTAAACCCATAGTAGCCAAAATACTTATCAGGCAATAAGCCCGACAAGAATCCACACTTACTGTGATACTATTGGTGCGCTAAAATTTATTTCTTAGCGTCTTTCGGCCTCTTTGCACCATATTTGGAACGTGCCTGGCGTCTGTTTGCAACGCCTGCGGTATCTAATGTTCCACGAATGATATGGTATCTGGTACCTGGTAAGTCTTTTACTCTTCCGCCGCGGATAAGAACAACGCTATGCTCCTGCAGGTTGTGCCCTTCACCCGGAATGTAGGATGTAACCTCAATTCCGTTAGAGAGACGTACTCTGGCGATTTTACGGAGAGCAGAGTTAGGTTTCTTAGGAGTTGCAGTCTTAACTGCTGTACAGACACCTCTCTTCTGTGGCGAAGCATTGTCCGTCGGGCGTTTCTTCAAAGAGTTATATCCCTTCTGCAAAGCCGGTGCTGTAGACTTTTTCTCAGATGTCTGTCTTCCTTTTCTTACTAACTGGTTAAATGTTGGCATTCTTTTCACCTCCTATAAGATTATATATGCCTGTTTTTGCACGCTAAATCATTATATAAGGTTAAAATCATCATGTCAAGGACTTTTTCTAATTTTTCCCGCTTTTCAAAAATGTATACATTTTTAGAAACTGCAATAATTGCTTGACATTTTAATAATTGCACGTAATACTGTAAACATATTTATAATAAACAAGGAGCATTACAATGGCGGCTAGAACAAGAGACGTTACAAAGAATCGAATGATTCTATTTCTTTCCATCGTATTTGGATTATTATATATCCTTGGATGATTGGTGCAGGGATACATGCTTCCTTTACTATGCAAAAAATATCTGTAAAAGCTGCCGTTATAATAAATGGCGTATTATGGGGTTTCGCTCATGCTCCCTTAATTTATTATGGAATGAATTTTGGCACCGATTATTGTGGCGCGCCCTATACCGGAATAGCAATGATGATTTTAGTGACTATTGTATTGGGAATATGGATGTCTTATATAACCTTACGAACAAAGAATTTTATGTACGCAGCAATTATTCATGGAGCTGCTGATATTATCGGAGAAGCTGGTGTTTGGATATCAAAATCAACAAAAAGCAGTTTACTTGGCCCCACACCGCCAGGAATTATTGCTTTAAGTTTTTTGCTGATAGGAGCAGTGATATTGTTCTTTAGGATGCCTTGCGACATAGAAAAATAAGTACCACGTTTACGTAAAATCAATGCATGTGATTGCAAGGCTGTCGCGCTAACATAATGCACAAATCATCGACCTTTTGAATGGATATATTAGCGCGACAGTCCCAAATTGCCAATCCCCTAGTTAATTATTGATTATCTGTATCCGCACTCTCAAATTCTACCTTGAGCGGTTCTGTCTCCAGTATTGTCTCATAACTTTCTGCATCTGATACACTGAAACTCACTTCCATATTATCAATGCTTTCAATATTATTCTCTTTCAGCTCTTCTTCCATGAATGTAATCGTATCATAGGATTTCTTACCGGGAGCTACCTCACAGGAAAAATACGGCTCCACCATAAACCCATCAATAGAAACAGACGACGCTTGAACTGAGATGCTTTTGTCCGTATTATTTTCCACATAAATATAAATATCTGCACCCCAAAAGCTATTTTTGTCATCTACTTCTTTTACTGTAATTTTAACGTTATCTTGATCCAGCAAAAGGACACCGCTGTCGTCTACCACTTGCTCCTCGCTTCCATCCAAATTTGTGGAAACCGTAATCACCTCAGAATCAAATACCGTATCCCATGATTCCGTATTGATAATATGGAAACCAAATTCAAAATTCTGTAAAACATTAATTTGGGCTTCATCAAGATCGCTGCCCATAAACGCAATCCCTTCATTAGCGCTCTTTCCTGCCGCCACCTCACAAGAAAATAACGTCTCAACCATTATTCCATTTACCGATGTATCATGTGTCTGGACTGTAAGATTCTGATCGGAATTATTCTCAATCAATAATTTTAACTCTGGACCCATAAAACCATCGGCATCTAATTCCTTCAATGTAATCTTCACACCATCCTGTTCGAGCAGTACCTGCTCTTCTATCTGCGCTTTTTCTGACACATCAGCCGTTTCTGTTTCCTCATCCGTCTGATCTGCATCTTCTGCGCCTTGCGCTTTTTCTGTACCCTTTTCCTCATCCCCCGACCGGCTCTCTTGTTCATTGCCGCCTGTACTTACTGCTTTCTTTGCCTCTTGTTCTGAGCTTAAGTCAGAACATCCCGCTGCTGCCATCGCAAATACAATAAGCGCCATCAGCCCCCATTTGCACTTATATAAGACTTGACGTTTCACTACTGCCACTGTTTTTTTCATAAATTTAATCCTCGTCTTTCCATAAGATTTAAAAATGTTCTTGGGTTTCTGGAATCAGCCCTACCCCTCGCAAAAGCTGATTTTAAAACATCATCTACAATAAAACAGAAACCCCGGATAACCATTATTTTATCCAAGGTTTCTGCCCTTTTGGTATGCCGACAGCACACATTTTTATCATTTGATTTACATTCGCTTTAAAATCTCACTTCCCACATAGCTATCCAGTTCCATTGCAAATGAGAATAACAACACACACACAATTACGCGAATGGCAACGCAAATTTCCTTCGATAATTTGCGGAAGGGAAACAACCGTCTGTCCCATCTTGCAAAATTACTTGCCACCAAAAATGTCATCGCTAAAAGCATGAGCGAAACCAATTCCAATAGAAACGCTGTAACGTTTGCCAAACTCTGTGCAATCGTACCTATCGCATAAAGCGTCATCAGCGCATACCCCGCTATACCCACGACTTTTTTCCATCTGACATCACTTCTGAATCCGGGAAAAACGTTTACATCCTTCCTATCTGCATTTTGCTCACGCCCGATAGCTTGTCCGACCAGATCCTGGCGTATTTTTGCCGCTGATTGATAGCGTTTGGCCGGATCCATTTGAACGCATTTTCTGACAATTTTTGCAAACTTCTTATTATCTGTCATCTTTTCCGCTGGCAGCTTTCCAGTAAGCATCACATTGATTAGTACCCCCAGCGCATAGAAGTCCGTGGTAATATCTGTCTGTTGAAAGCCAAACTGTTCCGGCGCCGCATAACCTACCGTTCCCAATATGCAGGTATCTTTCTTTTGTTCTTCCTTTCGGCTTCTCGAGATTCCAAAATCAATTAACTTCACAACATCATCTGAGGAAATTATCACGTTAGCAGGCGTAATATCCCTATGTATTATATTTTTCTTCTGTATTTCCTGCAAAGCATCCAAAAGCTGCACGGTATATTTTATCACTTTTTCATCCGGCAATAATCCATCTTCCAGTTTAGACTCCAGTGTCTCTCCACTGATATATTCTTCAATGACAATACTGGCTTTTTCATTACGGCAGACCTCATAAACTTTAACAATATTCGGATGATTGAATTCCCGAAGCGCCTGATATATCCCGGCCGCCTCCACGGAAACGTTTTTCTTTACAGCAATACGCCCGCTTCCCCTGTGCTGTACAAGTACTGTTTCAGCCCCCTCCTTTTTACTTAAATGTGTCAATTCCTGATATGCACTTTTGATATATTCCTCATATAAAGGGAGCTTCTCTCCAACCTGCGTTCTCGCCCCCATTGTCTCCAAATTCATTTGTGTCTCCATTTCATTTCTCCCATACCGCAAAGATTTTACGCTTGCTTTTTTTCAACCTATCGCTTATCATTATACACATACTGTAATGGTACAAACAACTATTTGTAAGGATAAATAATATTTCTCATGAAAAAATCTACCGAAGAACTTCTAAAGACATTAAAATATACTACTAATATTACCTCTTATCTTTCACAGGAACAAGAAAATTTTCAGACGCTCCCCCTGCACCTCTATCTGAGTAAATTATTTGCTGAAACTAATATCTCTCCCAGCCAATGTATTCGGGATTCCGGTTTGGACAGAACGTATTGCTACCAGATTTTTTCCGGCAGGAAACTTCCTTCCCGTGATAAAGTGATCGCATTATGTTTTGGATTATCGCTGGACATTGAAAATGCCCAAATGCTGCTCAAATCTACCGGCTATACACCGCTTTATCCCAGAAACGAACGCGACAGTATTATTATCTTTGCCCTGCTGCGTAATGTTCCTATTATGGAGGCAAATGAGCTACTGCTCGAATTAGGTTATAAAATACTTGAATAAAACTAATTTGCACAAGAAAATTACAAAAGGGCGCTTCCTGCGCCCTCCTGCAATCTTCTTTATGCTTTTGCCTCTTTCTTTTTAAAATAATCGTCAATATTTTTCTTTATTTCTTCTGGTTTCAACGTCTTAACCAGATACCCCGCCGGTTTTAAAGAAATAATCTTATGCACGGTTTCCTTCGATACATTCGCAGTAAGGAAATACACCGGGATATCTGCAAAATCTTCGTCTGACCGCATCATCTCCAAAACCACGCTTCCATTGCAGATAGGCATCTCATAATCCAGCAGAATTAAATCCGGCAGTCCCAGCGTCATGCATTTGATAGCAGAAATCCCTGACTTGGCAACTTCAACTGCATAATCCTGTCCCAGCAAGTCCAGCATTGCCCGGCGCACAACCTCCGAATCGTCTACGACCAGAATTTTCTTCTTGCGGCTGACATCGCCCTTTTTAACACTTCCAACTTCATTATCATCGAGATAATTCTTGATTTCAGACATCGCTGTCTCTGCTTTGATGGTAGTACCTTCCGACTCGCTCTCAAACAAATGCGGGGCGATCACACAATAGGCAAAATACCCTTCTCCGGTATCAAACAGGAGACTGGACTGCGGGTTCTCCCTGTCAAGATTCTTGCGGAACTGCTCATAACTCAACAGTTTCTCGTCCTTCATCTCATAATCGGCAGACGCCGGATACTGCTCGCTGATGCGGTGCACAAACTGCTGCGCCATATAGCGGGCTATATTAATCACCATCACGTTAATCTCTTCCGAATCAATATTCATCATACCGCCGATCGTGTTGAGCAGAAGCTTCTCCTCGAACCCTAAAATAATCTCCCATCTCTCGCCTTTCTTCCCTGCGTAGGCAAGACGGTAATAAACGGCTTTGCCGAACTTTTCTCCTCCGTAACAATCGCTGACTACGTTTGCTTTCAATTGGAACATGTCAGACAGAAGCTGAATAATCATATTCCTCATGGCTGCCTGCTGCTCTTCCGGCAGAAGCTCTCCCCATTTGCTGACAGCCTTACCCGTGATCGCACGGTCCTCCGTCAGCGTGTGCCCGAGCAGCCACCCCGCGCAGACGCCGAGAAAATGATCAATTGCCTCCGGTGAAAATGAGGACTGCGCCAGCTCTTTTTCAAGCGCCGGAAGCGTCTTTTGCCTGAAATTGTCATGAAGACGCCTGTGGGTCTCAAAGCCTGCATAATCAATGGAAGCCATATATTGTTCTTCCTCTGTGAAATGCTTCATTGCGTGGTCTTTAAAATACTTGATTCCTTCCTGGCAAACCCACTGGCTCTTTGACTCCTCCGACTTGTACATAAACAGTCTGTTCAAAATGCCAAATAATTTCTTATGCTCGTTATCAACGATTTCCACGCCAATATTAAACCGATCCTGCCATACTAACTGATTCGCCATTCCTTCCTCCTTCGCTGCAATATTATACGCTCTGGTGCAGCAAGCGATTTTCTCATAGTATAACATACAATTCACAAGAAAAACAGCCGTTTTTCAGACTAAATTTTTCAATTTTATACTCTGACGGAAACTGTCTTAGAATAAGGCCCGTAGACCTTCTTTCCATTTTCCTTATAGTAGGCTCTAACTTTTACATAAAGTTTTTTGGCTGTTTTCACCGCTTTATAGCCCTTGTTCTTCCTTGTTGATGTGTAGACTGTATATCCTTGGGCAAGAGACACCTTTTGCCAACTGACCGTTACCTTCTTCGCTTTTGCCGCTTTTGCCTTTGCTGACGGACGCGCCAACACCTTTACTTTGGCATACTTTTTACTCAATGCACTATTATAAGCCGTCTTATCTGCTCTTGCTACAACTTTGTAATAATAAGTCTTTGCCTTTTTCACTGTTTTATCTGTATAGCTTTGCTTTTTTGTGTTACCAATCTTTTTATAACTGCCTTTCGCTTTAGACGCTCGGTAAATATCGTATCCCTTGGCGCCGCTGACCTTACTAAACGTAATTTTTACATTATGGCTTGTGCTCAACTGTGCTGCTTTTACTTTGGCAGGCGCATTCAATTTCTTACGCTGCGGATTACTCGGGCTGCTTGGATTCCCCGGCTTATCGGGACTATCAGGATTATTCGGCTTATCGGGATTGTCTGGATTCCCTGGGTTATCGGGATTGTCCGGTTCTGCTGGTTTCTGCGCCTGGAATTTTTCAAAATCTGTAACCTTATTCCTGCCGGAGATTATCACGCTGCCATCAGCGCCCATACCAAATACCTGGACTGTGTTATAAGAGCCGGTGGGCGCCAATATCTGCGTATCAAATTTCTTATTATTTTCCCATGAGTACCAGAGATTTGCATTGGCATCCGCGGATTCTGCAAGCAAACCTTGATATCCCAGATTGGCCCCATTTGAAACAGGCCGTCAATATCCTTATACATATAGGTACTCTTTTTCATGGCGTCCACATTCATAAACAGTTCATTTACCATCCAATACTGAACCAGGGAATCCATGTCAAACAACTGACTGTAACTCACCGTCTTGTTATTATAAACTGTGTTAAAATCAGACGCGTCCAACGCACTCTCAAATGCATTGACGTACGCTTTCACATAATTCATAGCTGTCTTATTGGCAGCGATAAATTCCGGTCTCTTAAACTGCAGCGGCTGTCCTTTGTCCGTCTTAAACTTAGAAAATTCATCATAATAAGAATCCAGCTCTACCAGAAAACCACCCGTGCATTTTGGCATATCGGAAATATAATCTGCAATCGTATATTCCTTATTGTTGTATGTAAACTTCCCACTGGTCATCCAGCCCATATCCTCTTCTGCCAACAATGTTTCTATCTTATCCTGGTCGTCCTTCGTCAGGCCGTTGTCCTTTTCCGCCTTATAGACGGCTTTTGCCACGTCCCCGGCATAATCTTCCCAGTCATGGATATCTACCCTGCTGCCGGCTATCTTTACCTGTTGATTTTAATATGCCCGCTACCTTCCATTCATAAATACAACGCATATCCTCCGGCGCATTGACCATGCTCACGGTAAGCTTCTCTCCAACTGCTGAATATTCCTGATTAATCTTTAGGGCAACCTTCGTCACCACTGTAATCTTAAATTTCTTCATCTTGCCAGATGATGTTGCCGCCGTCAGCGTACAGCTTGTATCTGCATATACATTATTCACCGTTACCGTACCGTCAGCCCCTATGGAAAGCACATCAGGATTATCGCAGCTCCAGGTAATTGATTCTGCGGTCTCCCCGATCTGGATACTCATAGGCACTGTAAAGTCTCCGCTGATTGCCGAAAGCGCGTCTCCATCGGCCAAGCCCAGAGAAAGCCCTGATAATGCCAGAATTCCCTCAATAACCTCGGATTCGGCACACTGTTTGGCCACGTTATCAATCTCCGCAGAAAGCACATAATCTCCTGACAACGGATAAGCTGCATCCGTACCGATTTTCTGCAAATCCTCAGCCGTTGAAATGATAATTTCCCCCTCTGCATGGGCAATCATTCCCCGCCAGGATAACCCACGCCGCTTGTTACAGCTACTGACAACGCAAGCGCTGCGCTCAATATAGCCGCCGCCTTTTTTCCAATGTTTTCATACCTTCTCCTTTCTTAACATAAGATAAAAGCCTCATACGTCCAAACGTATGAAGCTTTTATCATCTTATACCAACTCTGTCTTTGCCATTTCCTCTACAGGCTCCTTTGAAAACTCATCTTGAATTTCTTCCGGGAACGCATCCTGCGTTTCTTTTGAGAGCTCATCCTGAACTTTCTCTGAAAATTCATCCTGTGCTTCCTTGGGAAGTTCAGTCTGAGCCTCCCCGGTCTCGTAACTGAAATCCAATTCGCCTTCCTCAAAATTGATATCATCCATAAGGTTGATGTCGGTAGAAAGCTTGATATTATGGTAACGTTTCATACCCGTTCCGGCAGGAATCAATTTACCAATCAGAACATTTTCTTTCAATCCAATCAGGGGGTCTACCTTACCCTTTATCGCCGCCTCCGTCAGCACCTTCGTTGTCTCCTGGAAGGACGCCGCAGACAGGAAAGAATTCGTAGCAAGGGAAGCCTTGGTAATACCAAGCATTACTTGTTTGCCGTCCGCCGGCTCTTTCCCTTCCTCCTGCAATCTCTCATTCGTGTCCTCATATTCGAGAATATCTACCAATGTGCCCGGAAGGAAATCAGAATCTCCATTATTCTCAATGCGGATTTTCTTTAACATTTGACGCACAATCACTTCAATATGCTTGTCATTGATTTCCACACCTTGCAGACGGTAAACGCGCTGTACTTCCTGAATCATATAATCCTGTACGGCACGCACACCCTTAATTTTCAAGATATCATGCGGGTTCACACTACCTTCGGTCAGTTCATCGCCGGCCTCTAAGATTGCGCCGTCCATAATCTTTATACGTGAGCCATAGGGAATCAGGTACGCCTTCATCTCTCCGGTCTCCTCGTTTGTGACAATGATTTCACGCTTCTTCTTGGTGTCCTTGATGGTGGCGACGCCTGCAAATTCTGTGATAATCGCCAGACCCTTTGGCTTACGCGCCTCAAAAAGCTCCTCCACACGAGGAAGACCCTGTGTGATATCGTTTCCTGCAACACCGCCGGTATGGAAGGTACGCATCGTAAGCTGTGTACCCGGCTCGCCAATCGACTGCGCCGCGATAATGCCTACAGACTCTCCGACCTGAACTGCCTGGCCGGTCGCCATGTTCGCGCCATAACACTTCGCACAGATTCCATTGTGGGAACGGCAGGTCAGCACGGTACGGATCTTAACCTTGGTAAGCGGTTCGCCCTTCTCATCCACACCCTTGCTCATAACTAACGCCGCCCGTCTAGGCGTAATCATATGGTTTGCTTTTACCAGGATATTCCCCTCTGCATCACAGATGGTATCGCAGGAGAAGCGTCCCGTAATACGCTCCTGCAAGCTCTCAATTTCTTCCTTGCCGTCCATAAACGCTTTCACATACATGCCCGGGATAGATTTGCCTTCACAGCAGTCAATATCGCGGATAATCAATTCCTGTGACACGTCGACAAGACGCCTTGTCAAATATCCCGAGTCCGCCGTACGCAGCGCCGTATCGGACAAACCTTTGCGGGCTCCGTGCGCCGACATGAAATACTCCAATACGTCCAGGCCCTCACGGAAATTAGACTTAATCGGCAGCTCAATCGTACGTCCCGTCGTATCAGCCATCAAACCACGCATTCCTGCGAGCTGTTTGATCTGTTTATCGGAACCACGGGCGCCGGAATCCGCCATCATATAGATGTTATTATACTTATCCAGGCCGTCCAAAAGTTCCTTTGTCAAAATGTCGTCCGTCTGTTTCCAGGTCTCAACGACTTCTTTATATCTCTCTTCCTCAGTAATCAGGCCGCGCTTATAGTTCTTGGTAATCTTATCTACCGTGTCCTGCGCATTCTGAATCAATTCCGGTTTCTTCGCCGGCACGGTCATATCGGAAATGGAAACCGTCATCGCCGCCCTGGTAGAATACTTATATCCCATCGCTTTGATGTTATCCAACACTTCTGCCGTTTTCGTGGCGCCATGAATATTGATGACTTTCTCAAGAATCTGCTTTAAGCCCTTTTTCCCAACATGGAAATCGACTTCAAGCTTCAGAAAATCTTCCGGCTTGCTTCTGTCTACAAATCCTAAATCCTGCGGCAAAATCTCATTGAAAATGAAACGTCCCAACGTGGACTCCACATTTCCGCTTACGACTTCACCCTCCGGCGTCGTGCGCTGCATACGCGCCGTAATCCTGGAATGCAATGTCAAGGCTTCATTCTCATAAGCGAGAATCGCCTCGTTTACATTCTTGAAAAACTTTCCTTCGCCTAACGCTCCCGGCCTTTCCTGCGTCAGATAATAAATTCCGAGCACCATATCCTGGGAAGGAACTGCCACCGGCCCGCCGTCCGAAGGCTTCAAAAGGTTATTGGGCGACAACAATAAAAATCTGCACTCTGACTGCGCTTCTACAGATAACGGAAGATGTACCGCCATCTGGTCTCCGTCGAAGTCCGCGTTAAACGCCGTACATACCAACGGATGCAGCTTAATTGCCTTACCCTCTACCAGAATAGGCTCAAACGCCTGAATTCCTAATCTGTGCAGCGTGGGGGCGCGGTTGAGCATAACCGGATGTTCTTTGATCACTTCCTCCAAAACATCCCACACCTCCGGCTGGAGGCGCTCTACCATTTTCTTGGCGCTCTTAATATTGTGCGCCGCTCCATTATATACAAGCTCTTTCATAACGAAAGGCTTAAACAGCTCAATTGCCATCTCCTTGGGCAATCCACACTGATAAATCTTTAACTCCGGCCCCACCACGATAACGGAACGCCCGGAGTAATCGACACGTTTTCCAAGAAGATTCTGACGGAAACGTCCTGATTTACCCTTCAACATATCGGACAACGACTTGAGGGCGCGGTTTCCGGGTCCGGTAACCGGACGGCCTCTGCGTCCATTGTCAATCAGCGCATCCACTGCCTCTTGCAGCATTCTCTTCTCATTTCTGACGATAATATCCGGCGCGCCCAGCTCTAACAGCCTGCGCAGACGGTTATTGCGGTTAATAATACGGCGGTATAAATCGTTCAGGTCAGAGGTCGCAAATCGCCCGCCGTCCAACTGTACCATCGGACGTAAATCGGGTGGAATCACAGGAATTACATCCATAATCATCCACTCCGGCTTGTTTCCGGAACCGCGGAACGCCTCTACTACTTCCAGACGCTTGATGATTCGGGCGCGTTTCTGCCCGGTCGCGTCCTTCAAAGCAGTCTTTAATTCCAGCGCATCTTTTTCCAAATCAATGGCCTCTAACAGCTCCTTGATGGATTCTGCGCCCATTCCCACGCGGAAATCAGCGCCAAATTTCTCCCTTGCCTCCTGGTACTCGGCTTCCGTCAAAACTTGTTTGTACTGCAAGTCGCTGCTTCCCTTATCTAAAACAATATAAGATGCAAAATACAATACTTTCTCTAACGTCCTGGGGGATAAATCCAGAACTAACCCCATACGGCTGGGGATTCCCTTAAAATACCAGATATGGGACACGGGGGCTGCAAGCTCGATATGCCCCATCCTTTCCCTGCGCACGCTCGCTTTCGTAATCTCTACGCCGCAGCGATCGCAGACAACGCCCTTATAACGGATTTTCTTGTATTTTCCGCAATGGCACTCCCAGTCCTTGCTAGGTCCGAAAATTTTCTCGCAGAACAAACCGTCCTTTTCTGGTTTCAGGGTTCTATAGTTGATGGTCTCCGGCTTCTTTACCTCGCCTCTGGACCACTCGCGGATTTTTTCAGGTGACGCCAGGCCAATCTTAATGGCGTCAAACGTGATTGGCTGGTATTTCTCTTTATTCATTGCTTCTGGCATGGTGACTCTCCCTTCTATTCTCTATTCAAGAACATCCTCAAACTCGGCGAAATCATCCTCTAGTTCCAACGCATCCTCTTCCTCATCATCCTCTTCTTCTATATCAACCAGCTCTTCGCTCTCCTCATTAAACTCCTGCTTGCTGAAGCCCATTTCACCAAAGGATTCCTCCTCCTCAAAGGCAAAATTGCGGTCTCCTGCAATAATGGAATTCAAATCGGTGTTGCCATACTCGCTGGTTTCCATCAACTCTATCTCTTCTCTGTTCTCGTCCAGAACTTTCACATCAAGCCCCAATGACTGAAGCTCCTTCAAAAGCACCTTAAAGGATTCCGGAATACCCGGTTTGGGAATATTGTCGCCTTTAATGATCGCTTCGTAGGTCTTCACACGTCCGATAACGTCATCCGACTTCACAGTCAAAATCTCCTGTAAGGTATAAGATGCGCCGTACGCTTCCAGAGCCCAAACCTCCATCTCTCCAAAACGCTGTCCGCCGAACTGAGCCTTACCGCCCAACGGCTGCTGCGTTACCAGTGAGTACGGTCCGGTAGAACGCGCATGAATCTTATCGTCTACCAGATGGTGCAGTTTCAGATAATGCATGTGCCCAATCGTAACCGGACTGTCGAAATATTCTCCCGTCCTTCCGTCGCGCAGCCTGACCTTACCGTCACGGGAGAGCGGTACGCCCTTCCACACTTCTCTGTGCTCCCTGTTTTCATAAAGATACTCCAAGACCTCGGGAAGCAATTCCTGCTTGTGCTTTGCCTCAAACTCTTCCCAGGACAGGTTCACATAATCGTTCGCCAAATCCAGGGTATCCATAATATCGTTCTCGTCCGCGCCGTCAAAAACCGGCGTGGCTATATTAAATCCCAGCGCTTTCGCCGCCAGGCTCAAATGGATCTCCAATACCTGCCCGATATTCATACGCGACGGCACGCCCAGCGGATTCAACACGATATCCAGCGGACGTCCATTCGGCAGAAACGGCATATCCTCCACCGGAAGCACCCTGGAAACGACACCCTTGTTACCATGACGTCCAGCCATCTTATCACCCACAGAAATCTTTCTCTTCTGGGCGATGTAAATACGGACTGCCTGATTCACTCCCGGCGACAGTTCGTCACCGTTGTCCCTGGTAAATACCTTGGCGTCAACGACAATACCATATTCACCATGCGGAACCTTGAGGGAAGTATCACGGACCTCACGCGCTTTCTCACCAAAAATTGCGCGCAGCAGGCGTTCTTCTGCGGTCAGTTCCGTCTCTCCCTTGGGCGTTACCTTACCCACGAGAATATCCCCGGCACGCACTTCCGCGCCAATGCGGATAATTCCCCGCTCATCCAAATCTTTGAGCGCATCATCGCCGACACCTGGAACGTCCCTTGTAATCTCTTCCGGTCCCAGCTTAGTATCGCGCGCCTCCGCCTCATACTCCTCTATATGAACGGATGTGTAAACATCCTCCTGTACTAATCTTTCACTCAAAAGGACAGCGTCCTCGTAATTGTATCCCTCCCAGGTCATAAAACCAATCAGCGGATTCTTGCCCAATGCAAGTTCGCCGTTGGAAGTGGAGGGGCCGTCTGCAATCACCTGTCCCTGTTCTACTCTATCACCCTTAAATACAATCGGTCTCTGGTTATAGCAGTTCGACTGGTTGCTTCGTAAAAATTTCGTCAATTTATAGACGTCGCGGTTGCCATCTTCCGTTTTAACCGTAATCTCATTGGAAACAGCACGCTCTACGACGCCGGCACGCTTCGCCAGCACGCAGACGCCGGAATCCTCCGCTGCTTTCGTCTCCATACCAGTTCCCACTGCCGGAGCTTCCGTAGTCAAAAGCGGCACAGCCTGACGCTGCATGTTAGAACCCATCAACGCACGGTTTGCATCATCATTTTCCAGGAAGGGAATCAATGCCGTCGCCACGGAGAACACCATCTTCGGCGATACGTCCATGTAATCAAACATTGCCTTCTCATACTCCTGTGTCTCCTCGCGGTAACGGCCGGAAACGGAGTTACGCACGAAATGGCCTTCTGCGTCGAGCGCCTCGTTTGCCTGCGCTACATGATAATTATCTTCCTCATCTGCCGTCATATAGATTACTTCATCTGTAACGCGCGGATTCTTGGGATCTGATTTATCAATCTTACGGTAAGGCGCTTCCACAAAACCGTACTCGTTAATTCTGGCATACGTCGCCAGAGAGTTAATCAGACCGATATTCGGACCTTCAGGGGTCTCAATCGGGCACATTCTTCCATAATGGGAATAATGCACGTCACGCACCTCAAATCCGGCGCGGTCCCTGGACAGACCGCCAGGTCCCAATGCAGACAAACGCCTCTTGTGCGTCAACTCTCCCAGAGGGTTATTCTGATCCATGAACTGTGACAACTGCGAGGAACCAAAGAATTCCTTCACCGCCGCTGTCACCGGTTTAATATTAATCAAGCTCTGCGGAGAAATTCCCTGCAAATCCTGAGTCGTCATCCTCTCACGGACAACACGCTCCATTCTGGATAACCCAATACGGTACTGGTTCTGCAACAATTCTCCAACAGCACGAATACGACGATTACCCAAATGGTCAATATCGTCGTCATTTCCCAGACCGTATTCCAGATGCATATTATAGTTGATGGAAGCTAAAATATCTTCCCTGGTAATATGCTTAGGAATCAAATCTGCCGCATTTCTGTGAAGCGCATCTTTTATATCTTCTAAACTCTCGTTTTCTTCTAATATTTTCTCTAAAACCGGGTAATATACTAATTCTGTAATCCCCAGGCTCCTTGCCTCTTCCTGCGTAACATCAACATAATTCGTCACATCCACCATCAAATTGGACAGCACTTTGATATTGCGCTCCTCGCCATGAATCCATACATACGGAACTGCCGTGTTCTGAATCGCATCCGCGAGCTCACGGTTCACGGTGGTTCCCTTTTCAGCGACAATCTCACCTGTCGTCTCATCAATCACGTCCTCGGCAAGAACCTGTCCGTGAATACGGTTGCGCAAAGACAGCTTTTTGTTAAATTTATATCTTCCGACCTTCGCCAAATCATACCGTCTGGGATCGAAGAACATGGCATTAATCAAGCTCTCCGCGCTCTCCACGGTAAGCGGCTCTCCGGGACGGATCTTCTTGTACAATTCCAAAAGACCTTCCTGGTAATTGGTAGCAACGTCTTTGCCAAAGCTGGCAATAATCTTGGGCTCTTCTCCAAATAAGTCAACAATCTCCTGATTGGTGCCAATCCCAAGCGCACGAATTAAGACAGTAACCGGTACTTTCCTCGTTCTGTCCACGCGCACATAAAATACATCATTGGAGTCCGTCTCATACTCCAACCATGCGCCTCGGTTGGGAATTACAGTGCAGGAATATAAGGTCTTGCCCACCTTGTCGTGCGCAATTCCATAATAAATGCCGGGAGAACGCACCAACTGGCTTACAATAACACGTTCCGCACCGTTGATCACGAAAGTTCCCGTCTCCGTCATAAGTGGTAAATCGCCCATGAAGATTTCATAATCTTTAACCTCTTCTACCGCCTCTTTGTTGTAAAATCTTACTTTTACTTTCAAGGGTGCAGCATAGGTTGCATCTCGCTCTTTACACTCTGCGATCGAGTATTTGACATCGTCTTCGCACAATGTAAAACCAACAAATTCCAGACTCAACTGTCCGCTGTAGTCTGCGATGGGAGAAATATCAGCAAATACTTCTTTTAATCCTTCACTGATAAACCAGTTGTAAGAATTCTTCTGAACCTCGATCAGGTTCGGCATTTCTAATACTTCCTTTTGTCGCGAGTAACTCATACGAACGCTTTTTCCTGCTTTAATCGGACGTATTCTGTTTTTCTCCATTGACGTTTCACCTCTCGTTTTTATATTCTGCCTACTGCCTGGCAATGAGTACACGTTACCACAATAGTGCATCCTATATGATAGCACAACCGCTTATTCAATGTCAAGGATTATTTTCATAACAAAAGGCACAGGCCAAGCCTGCACCTTTTGCTTCTCACATTTTTATCTGTAGCTTCTTTACGGAACCTGGAAGCCAATATTGGCAAGGGTGACCGGTTCTTCATCTTTTGTCGTCACCTCAAAGGTCAAATCCTGCTCTCCATCGTAGAGCACCATAATCTGCATGGTTGACGTGCCGTCCTCATGCATATCCGTCCTCTGGTTCATCCACTGGAGCCAATTGCCCTGGCTGTCCTTAATTCCCACATAGGGGTCGTTGTATGGGTCGTTATACGGAGCCTTAGTGAAATCAGGAAGTTCAACCTCAACGACAAGCCCCGCCTTCGTTTTCACTGCGCTCTTCACGGTAATTCCATTTTCTTCTTTATTAATATCGAAGGACTCATTGTTTGATTTGTCAACGGTTACCGGGAATCTCAGATGCCAGTCGCCTTCCACTTTGCCTGTACTCACATATTCTCCTGATTCCTCCCACTGATCCCAGAGGTAACCTACGAACTGCTTTACGTCCCAGTCTACGACAAGCGTATCTTTTTCGCCAACCTTCAAATCAATCGCCTTCTCCTGAGCATCAGTCGGATTTATCAAGTCGATCTGGTTAATCGTTACAAAAGAGCCGTCCTTGGATTTATCAAATGCTTTGGAGGAATAGCCTGACAACTGGGCGCCATCTACAAATATAGATGGGTTGCGTTGTCCCTCTTTCGTCTCCACGATAATACCATCCGCCTTATTCAGACCCTCGTTATCGGTTTTAATAGATGCGGTATAATAGAGGACATAACCGTCGCAATAGACGTCGGACACGGAAACTGTCACGCCATTATTCTCCATAGTCGTCACATAACTGCCCTGTTCCTGCTGCTTACTCACTTCATCCTGGATAGCCGTTGCGCTCTTGCCAAGCTTCGTATACATTTCTGTATCTTCTTTCTCGTATTTCTCACCCTGCGCATTTTCAACTAGATTGCCAAATACATTGCTGAAAATCTCTTTCGCCAAAACCGGGTTTGCCAAACTTGTAACGCCGACCGCTACCGCACATGCTGCCGCCATCCCTGCCGCCGCTTTCCATACTCTGCCTTTTTTATTTTTATTTTCCTTATTTCCCATTCTTCTTACCTCCATCAAAACCTTCTGTTTATGATAATCTTTTTCCCGGGAGGACAATTCTGTCTGCTCATATTCCCTGAAATCAGTTTCCACTTCATTCAGCAGCTGATAAATGTTTTTCTTCATCATCACACACCTCTTTCTAATCGGAATTGCCTGCGGAGTTTCCGTTTGCTCCTGGACAGTCGGTTATAGATTACTTCTTTTTTCATTCCGGTCTCCCGGCTGACCTGCTCCACGGACTGCTCTTCCACATATAATCTCATAAACAATTCCCGATCGACAGGCTTTAACGTATCCAGCATCTTTTCCACTTCCTCTGAAATTTCCTGTTCTATCATAGCCGCGATTCTGTGGTCTTCCCTGGCAATCACAGTATCTTCAATATCCACGGTCGTAAGTTCCCGCTGATATTGCCGCAGATAATCAATTGCCCGATACCTCGCAATGGCGGCCGCCCAATTTTTAAATGAATTTTTGCTTTCATCAAAGTCGGAAATATTCTGCCAGATTTTCAAAAGCACATCATCCAGACATTCCTCCTGTCGTCCCGGCAAACAGAAAAGCTGTTTGCGTATGACGGACTTCAATAAGCCGCCATATGCGTCAATCACATATAATAGCGCTTTTTCATTATGCAATTGTAATTGCCGAATATAATTGTGCTCTCCTATCTTCATAAATCATCCTCTTTTCCAAACCTGCGCGCGGTTGGTTTTGTAATTACATTAATTATTACGGATAGCGAATGGGAAATCTATCATTTTTTACTGGAAATCACAAATCATCATCGGTTTATGCAGAACCTGGAATTTATTTCCCAGTGCAGAAGGCGCTCCATAATAGCCGTCGCATACAGCCGCCAACGTCTCGTCGCTGATATTTTCGGCATATATCATCGTATGCCCGGCCACTGCTTCTTCTCTGAGCGCCTGATATTTCTTGTATAATGTCTGGCCAAGCGCCTTTTCATTTAAGTCTATCATAGCGTCGTCTTTCCAGATAAACGTCGCTTCCTCACGGCTCTCAAAGGCGGCTTCCATCACCTCTCCTATTTTCTCAATCATTTTCTCCTTATACTGTAACAGCGCGCTCATACTTACACAAAAGACAATCAGATTCTTCCTGCCGCCGTCGGACTTTTGCACGATCCCCCGCCACTCCTGCGGGTATTTGTTATCCGAATCCATTACGTCCCTTTTCTCATCTGTCAATGGGGAGCCAAGCCCTGTAATTTTCTTCTCCCAAAGCTGCCTGGTCTCTTCACCTGCAAAATCCGTCAACTTGTCAACATATGTTTTTTTCATATTTGGGGACTGCACGAACACCCGATCGGCGTTGACAACGCCGGGAACCGTGCAGTAATAATTCATGTTCCAGTACTCGCGTTCGTTCTCCTTATCAAACTCCTCAACAAGAAAGTATGGTATATAAACTAACTGTTCCGTATAATTTCTAATTTCAGACGAGTAATACTCCTTGGGAATACTCATCACAGAATTCCACTCGTCATATGGATTCTGGATAAAAATAATATCGGGATGATGCAAAGCTAAACCAAACCCCTCATAATCCTCCAAAGGGATATCTTGCGGGTACTCTGACACATCATATACTCTGTCAAGAAAACTTCCGTCATACTCCTTATAGTAATAAGGCAGAGGTACGACAGAAACATCCCAATCCGGCCTGCCGTCAACCGTTTCCCACACGCTATGCAATGCAGTCCAGTGTTTGCCGCTAAACGGCAGGAACACGGCTTCTTTTCGCTGTAAAATAAGCGTTTCCGCATCTTGTGCTATCTGGCGCTCAAGATGCTCCAAATTCTCGATTTTCTCTTCTAATACATCCTCTTTTTTCTGAGAAGCCTCCTGATATAATCCAAACACCGCTTCGCAATATTCTTCCAGTTTACGGATAAGCGGATGATTTTGACCCTTAACCTGCTCAATCAGCGTTCCTATTTCAATCGCATTTTCCTGCGCTTTTATTAGATTTTCTGTCACTTGCATCTTTCTGCGGATTTCCCCATGAATCTGCTCTAACTCAAGCAGGAATCCTTTTATCTGATGCTTATAAGATTGTTCTTTCGTATTCCGCTTAGGGCAAATGCCCGAATACTGATACCGCGGAAGCTGATAGCCAAGAACTTTCTCAAATTGCTCCTTCTGCGACTGAAAAAACGGATAATTATGCCCCGCTTTATTGCGTATCAATTGCATATAATCTCCATACTTTTTCTGAAGCATAGCCTCATACCTTACTGGAAGCATAATCTCTATGTTTTCAAAAGGAACGCGTATTACATCCTCGTAATAACTTTGAGGAAACCCTGTATTTCCACGATATACCGCATGAGGTATTAATTGCACATAATTTCCCTGCCTGTCATCTTCAAAGGACGTCATCAGCTTTTTCACCAACTGGTACAATTGCATTTTCAGTTTCCCATCTGGCAGAGCACGCCGAATTTTCACATTGCATATCTGTTCAATTCTAAGCAGCGCAGACTCTTTGTCCGCCGATGACAGCTTCTTTGTCTCCAGGGAATCCGCTAAGGCAAGGATATACTCAATCACTGTTTCTCTTTGCTTTTCCTTCTGTGAATCCGACGACATTGTGTCCAGTATGAAAATATCAATTCCTACAATATATGGAAATCCATGAAACTGTTTTAAATGCTTTTCTTCAAAACAGATACGGGGCCTTAACACAACCCTTGACAGGAAATACCAGAAGCCCTCTGTGTTGTCCATATTCAAAACAGCAAAGCCTTCTGGGAGTTCTTCTTCTGCCACCCGCAAAAAATGTTCGTAATCTTTGCGGCGCATCATAATGTCAAAATCATCATCCCAGGGAACAAATCCGCCATGGCGCACTGCGCCAAGCATCGTTCCCCAATCCGAAAAATATCGGATGTTATGTTTCCTACAGATTCTGTCTACCTCGTACATGACCGTCAACTCCGCCGCCCACGCTTTTTTTATCATGGCAGGTACATAAAATCCTTCTCTAACCTCATCTTCAAAAAAAGAATCTTCAAACTGTAACATAGTCTTCGTCACCCATTTCTATTCTTAGCGCTGTTATCTGGTTTTCACTTTCTTCATTATACGATAATCATGAAGCAATATCTACCTCCTGTGTTTTGAGTTCCCCCATTTATTTCCTAATAAGAAAAACAATCCCGTCCAACAAGAGTTATCATACCTTACTTCTTGCTGAACGGGATTCATTTTTAAAGAAACACAAATTACACTACATTATTATTTTAATGTTACCTTTGCGCCTTCTGCTTCTAACTTAGCCTTAATGTCTTCTGCTTCTGCCTTCTCAGCGCCTTCCTTAACAACCTTAGGAGCTCCGTCAACAACTTCCTTAGCTTCCTTCAGGCCTAAGCCGGTTACTTCACGTACAACTTTGATAACCTTAACTTTGTTCGGTCCAACTTCTGTCAGCTCAACATCGAACTCGCTCTTCTCTTCTGCTGCGCCTGCTCCGTCTCCGCCTGCTGCTGCAACTACAACGCCTGCTGCTGCGGATACGCCGAATTCCTCTTCACATGCTTTTACTAACTCGTTTAACTCTAATACGCTTAACTCTTTAATAGCTTCAATAAACTCTGCTGTTGTCAATTTTGCCATTATTGTTTACCTCCATTTTGTTATTATGATTATTCTAATTATTTTAATATCCAGGGAAGTTCTTTTCACGAACCTCAACCTTGGCTGCGCGCTCGGTCTCGTAAATCTCAAAGAACGACCTCGCGTAAACCTCAGACTTCGCTGTACGCTCGTCTTCGCTAAGTCCCTTTATTCTAGCCCTCAGCCGGCGCTTCGGTTGCTTCTGCTGCCGGAGCTGCTTCTGCTGCTGCCTCTCCACCGCCTTGTTCTGCAATCTGGTTAAGAACACGTGCCAGGTTGGTGATCGGAGACTGGATGCTTCCAAGGAATTTGGAGAGCAATTCCTCTCTGGACGGAACGCTGGCGATTGCCTTGATGCCAGCCGCATCATAGAAGGTTCCTTCTACAACACCCGCTTTTAACTCTAATGCTTCGGCGCCCTTTGCAAATTTTGCAAGGATTCTTGCCGGTGCAGTCGCATCATCTTTAGAAATAGCGATTGCATTTGGCCCTTCCAATAAAGAAGACATACTTTCAAAGTCTGTACCCTTGAATGCAAAATTCATCAAGGTATTCTTATATACTTTATAAGTAACGCCAGCTTCTCTTAACTGCCTGCGCAGCTGTGTATCCTGTTCTACAGTCAATCCACGATAATCTACTAATACAACGCTCTGTGCATCTTTGATGTAATCGGAAATCTCCTGTACGATAGGCTGCTTTAACTCTACTTTTGCCACGAATCGTGCACCTCCTTAATATTTAATTCAAATCGAACAGGGAAGATTTATCCTCCTCTGTTCGACGCGCCGGGACAGGCTGCGTCAGCAGCATGTTCCTTTCTGCCCCGTGTGCATAAAAAGCCTCCTTGTCCGAAAGACAAAGAGGCTTGAAATATCTCAATCATTACCAGACACAACTCTGGCAAAATCCCTCGGCAGGCCAAAATGTTACGCCCATAGGCACCTGCTGTCTTCGGCAAAAATTCTTGTATAGTATAACATTGTATATCTCAGATGTCAACATCCATTTTAAACAAGCTTCGCAGCGTTGACCTTTACGCCCGGCCCCATAGTAGGAGTCAGGGTAATACTCTTTAAAAACTGACCTTTCACTGCGGCAGGTCTTGCCTTGATGATGGCATCCATAAGGGTCTGGAAGTTGTCCGCTAACTGTTCTTCTGTAAAAGATGCTTTTCCAATTGGCACATGGATAATATTGGTCTTATCTAATCTGTACTCAATCTTACCAGCTTTGATATCGTTTACCGCTTTGGTAACATCCATGGTAACGGTTCCTGCTTTGGGGTTCGGCATCAGGCCTTTCGGTCCGAGCACGCGTCCAAGACGTCCAACAACGCCCATCATATCGGGAGTAGCAACTACAACGTCAAAATCCAGCCAGCCGTCGTTCTGAATCTTGGGAATCAATTCTTCCCCGCCTACATGGTCGGCGCCTGCTGCCAATGCTTCGTCCACTTTATCTCCCTTTGCAAAAACCAAAACCTTGACGCTCTTACCTGTTCCGTGCGGTAATACTACTGCGCCACGGATCTGCTGTTCTGCGTGACGTCCGTCACAACCGGTTCTGATATGAGCTTCGATTGTCTCATCAAATTTAGCAACCGCCGCCTTTTTTACCAGGCTGATTGCCTCTGCTGTGTCATACTGCACTGTCCTGTCGATGGCCTTTGCAGCTTCTATATATTTCTTTCCTCGTTTCATTCTTATAACCTCCTAGTGGTAATATCGGGAGCTGTCCCTCCCACGATTGCATTCAATGCCTATTCTCCGACTTCAACGCCCATGCTTCTTGCTGTTCCTGCAATCATGCTCATAGCCGCTTCCAAAGAACTTGCATTCAAATCTTTCATTTTCAGCTCTGCGATTTCCTGTACCTTTGCTTTGGGAATCGTTGCTACCTTCGTCTTGTTCGGTACTCCGGAGCCGGATTTGATGTTGCATGCTTTCTTAATCAGCACAGCGGCAGGCGGGGTCTTCGTGATAAAGCTGAAACTTCTGTCTGCATATACGGTAATTACTACCGGAATAATTAAATCGCCCTGGTCGGCTGTCTTTGCATTGAACTGCTTGGTGAATTCAACGATATTCACGCCGTGCTGTCCAAGCGCCGGGCCAACTGGTGGTGCCGGTGTCGCTTTTCCGGCAGGAATCTGTAATTTGATATAACCTTCTACTTTCTTTGCCATTTGGAAAATCCTCCTTAAATATTTCTTGTATGGGCATTTCCCGGAAATCCCATAACAATACGCATCTTATAACTTTCTGATATCTGTGAAACTTATTTCTACCGGTGTTTCACGACCGAACAGGTCAACATTGATAGTCACCATCTGCTTGCCATGATTGATCGCCTGAATGATACCGACAGTATCTTTCCAAACGCCTCCGATCACCCGGATAGAATCGCCTTCCGCAAAATCAACAATCACATTGTCAACCTGAATACCCAATGGTCTCATTTCAGCTTCAGTGAGTGGTACAGGTTTGGAACCCGGACCTACAAACCCGGTAACACCTCTGGTATTTCTAACCACATACCATATATCATCATTCATAACCATATTAATGAGAACATATCCGGGAAACATTTTTTTCTCAACGGTTTTCCTCACACCGTTTTTCATTTCCACGACGCTCTGCATCGGAACCCTGACCTCCAGAATCTGGTCCTCCAGGTGCCGGTTCTCGATTGTCTTCTCAATGTTCTCCTTAACCTTCTTTTCATAACCGGAATAGGTATGAACTACATACCAGTTTGCCTCTGCCATAAATCACCTGCGCCTCCTATAAATTCACCAGGGCATCTACGCCGTACTTAATGATTACATCTACTACGGCAATGATAAGACCCAAGGCAACTGAAACAGCGATTACTGCCACTGTCTGTCTGGTAAGTGATTTCTTGTCAGGCCAAATTATCTTGTCGAATTCGGCTTTCATACCGGCGAACCAGCTCGTCTTTGAAGCCTTTTCTGTTTTGCTTTCTCCCATTTCTACCTCCTACGGCGCGCTCCTCGCGCCTAAAATACAGGGGCGGGTGAACAATCTGTCCAACCTTTCACTTCCTGGCTCTGTCTGCTACTTAGTCTCCTTGTGCAACGTGTGTTTCCTACAGAATTTGCAATATTTATTTGTCTCCATTCTGTCTGGATGAGTCTTCTTGTCTTTGGTCATGTTATAATTACGTTGCTTACATTCTGTACATGCCAATGTAATTTTTGTGCGCACAACTTCCACCTCCACTTAATTCTAATTTTAGGCATAAAAAAAAGACCTACTTCCATCGCTAGTCTACTATAGCACAATCCCCGCCCAGCGTCAATACTTTTTTACTCTGTTTTCATCCGGTCCGTCGCTATATTATATAAAGAAACAAATACTTTTTTTACCCTTTTGTTTCAAAAATCGTAAATGTTTTCAATATTTTGTATGATTGATGTTAAGAAAACAACTAAACTATCCGATAAACACCTCAAATACATGGAATGTTTATTTTACCCCCGTGCATAGCACGATTTCAAGGATGAAAGGAGGGGATTATCGTGGCCGCGATTGATACAGCTTATCATTACTATCTAAACACATATGCTAACCAATCGGCATCCCGATATGATTCACACAAGAAAAGCGAGTTACGCAATATCTGTAATAAAATTGTTAAAATAAACAAAGATTCCCCCCTGTACAAGATTAAGCGTTCAGAGGATGTACAGAAATTTGCAATTGATATCAAAGAAAGCACTCGCATAATCCAAAATGTAATTGCATCTCTTTCCGATGCTGAAGAAGGAATCGGGAACGCATTTCAGAAAAAGTTAGCTTTTTCTTCTCAGGAAGATGTAGTATCGGCTGATTATGTCGGCGACAGCCGGCTATCCGGTAATCCAGATGGTTTTACTATTGAAGTCAAAAATCTTGCAACTTCACAGATTAATCAGGGAAATTTCCTAGACAAGAATCGTTTGAACCTCAAGCCGGGTTCATACTCTTTTGATTTGGAGAATAATACTTCAGCTTACGAGTTTCAATTTACCGTCAACGCTGAGGATACCAATTTTTCCATCCAGAGGAAGCTTGCCGGTCTGGTTACTAACGCAGATATTGGCTTGAATGCAGCGATTGCTGAAAATGCAGATGGTTTAAGCGCTTTGCAGATTGAATCACAAGCTACAGGCATCAGCCCAGACGAGACGTTTCTATTTTCTATTTCTCCGCAGGGCACGCATGACTCTATGGATGCAATTGACGTGCTTGGCATAGATCATGTGGCACAGGAAGCGCACAATGCCGTCTTCCTGCTCAACGGGACGGAACATATGGCATATTCCAATACGTTCCTTTTAGACAACAATTTTGAATTGACACTGCATGGCACCAGCCCAGAGGGCCAGGCCGCCACAGTCGGCTTTAAGACGAACGCAGACGCTATGGCTGATAACATACAGACGTTAGTAGATTCTTATAATTCTGTTTTACAGACTGCCAGCAAATATTCCGGCAGCCAGCCTCAGAGCGTACAGCTCTACAAGGATATGAGCAGCACGGCCTTTGCTTATCAGACCAGCCTTGAAAATATCGGTCTGATGGTCGGCGAAGACGGCTCCATCTCTATAGATGAAGATACCTTGAGGGAGACAGTTTCTACCAATGATTACGAAGAAAATCTCTCCGTACTCAACGACTTTAAGAATCTGTTAAGCGCCAAAGCAAACAACGCTTCCCTGGATCCCATGCGGTATGTGGATAAGATTCTTGTAACTTATAAGAATCCTGGGAAGACTTTTGTCACACCGTACATTACTTCCATCTATTCTGGAATGATGATGGATGCATATTGCTAATCCCAATAAGGGGCTATCAGGATGTGACAGTCCTAAACCAGGGAGACAGTGGCTTATTCGGATTCACTGTCTCCCTGGTTTACGTAAATCACTTAGGAAAATATGCACAGGTGGGGGCTGTAGGCCGCATTGTAGAACTATGTTTATGAACACATATCTGCAACTATTCCATTTGCAACCTGATATCCCATACCACTTCTTCCACTACCTTTACACATTCATCAACATTTTTAACAATATCTTTACCCCAAAACCTAACAACCGTCCATCCCTCAAACAAAAGCCGCTTATTTATCTCGTCATCACGATCACGATTTCTTGCTATTTTATTCACCCAATACTGGCTATTATCTCCTCTCTCTAATCTTGGTTTTAAAACCTCCCAATCCTTCCCATGAAAAAATTCACTATCGCAAAAAATTGCAATCTTATATTTTGTCAAAGCAATATCTGGTTTTCCCGGAAGCCTATTATAATTCTTACGATAACGAAAACCCTTTTCCCATAAAGCCTTACGCAGTTTCACTTCAATGCTCGTATCTTTCGCTTTTATTCTCTGCATATTTTTTCTACGTTGTTCCTTAGTCAGGTTATCCATACTTAAACTCCTTGCAATTTCTCACATACCGCTTTCGCCACATGCCAAAACATAACTGGAGGAATCGCATTACCTAATGCCCTATACTGTGCTGACTCACTTCCGACAAGTTCAAATTCATCTGGAAAAGATTGTATTCTCGCCACTTCTCTAGGTGTAAATCTTCTATATCGGCCTTCTTCCATTAACACAGGATCTGTGCTGTTTAGCGATACTTTAGCTAAATGCGCCCCAACTGTATTACAGGGTTTATTCATATCCTGAGCCCTTCCTTTGTTCATACTTTCCCGTTTTCTCATCATGCCAGCTACTGCACGGTCACTAAAAAAATATTTTTCTTCCACATGTTTTTCTACTACCTTCCTTAGAGGCAGATAATCTTTCTCATTTTCTATTTCACCATCCGGAAACTCAAAATGAATACCCAAATCATTTCTAAATCCCACAATAATAACACGTTCCCTTCTTTGAGGAACACCATAATCTGCCGCATTTAAAACATGATATTGGACATCATATCCACTTTCCTCAAATTCCTTAATAATAAGAGGAAATGCACTTTTCTTATTTGCCGTAAGAATACCCTTAACATTTTCAGCAATAAAACATTTAGGCTGTCGTTGCCTTAAAATTCTGCACATTTCAAAAAAAAGTTTTCCTCTTTCATCTTTTACCCCAAGACGCTTCGGATTTTGAGCAATAATCGAAAAAGACTGACATGGAAATCCTCCTGTCAGAACATCAAATTGCGGAAGTTCTTCAGATTTTACTTCCCGTATATCTCGGTTATCCGGCACAATATTAAAGTTTTGTTTAAATATATTACATGCATTATCATCAATATCATTGGCATACACGATTTCCATACGGTTAGACGCATAATGTCTACCCAAAAAATCAAAATTTCCTATCAGACCTACATCTGTTCCTCCACATCCGCAGAACAGTGACGCAACCTTTAAATTTCCCATGTTAATAACTCCTCAAATTCTCCGACTTTTTTAGGATCAAAAGTAATATCAGCACCGTCCGACGGTATCATATCAATCATATCTTTTTTATAAAGCCCTACCGGGTCTTGCAATAGAAACAGCTTCCGTTCTGACTTACTAAGCAGCAAACGGTATATATAGTATCTGTCATGTGTACTGCTTGCCGTATTCCACTCATTTTTTGTCATATGAATACGGTTAAAATGCAACGGTTTGGAACTAATAGTTGTTTTAACCTCAATATATCTTTTGCGCTCATCCAACTCTACAGAACTGATATCATATCCAACTGCAAACTGTGTAGGTATCCTTTTTATCAAGTGTATTAAATCCTCACGTCCGCCAATCTTAATCCTCATACATTCATGTCCATGAACTAAGCTTTCTCCTATATCACCTATATCCTTTGTTGTCATCACATCATAATATGATGCAATACGCTTTTCAATCACACGATCTCTTTCTATAAAATCAGCTACGCCCATTGTATTGGAATTCTCAGCATTCTTCTTCAACTGCCTTAATTCTTCCTCATCACTTGCTATATATGCCAAAATATCTGTCGAAAAATCGGTAGCTTCCATATTCCGATTTACATACGCAAACCACTCATTAGCACAAGCTTTGACTGCTCCTATGCTGCCGCTGCGATTATTAATCATAACATCATATCCTGCAAACCACTCGCCTGATTCACAAAATTTTACAATAGAATCTTCTTCAAGCGTATTTAGATAATATGTCCTGCTGTCATAGGTTTTTAAAAGATTGGCTGTCTCCATATAATCTATAATATCGCCGGCGTAACGAACAACATCACCCGTCTGGTCATATGTCACTTTTTGTTTACGGTTTTCAGATATTCTTCCCCATGTTTGTTCTACACCTTCATTGTCTCTGGTAACTCTCAAATCATTAAAAATACAATGGCAAACTTCAAATTTTGTAATTCCCGTCGAATTACCACCCTCTTGATTAGCATATCGTAACAATTGCAATATGTACTGTGCCGGTTTAAAATGTATTCCTTTTTCTATCTGCTCTAACACGCCCTTCGGTTTTATATGCGCGCCCGGATATTGAAAATTGTAAAGATATACCTTAAAACACTCAACCAAATCTTGGTTTTCAGCTAATTCAATTGCACGCCTTCCCGGCTTATCTGTTGTATCTGTATGTTCTATAAACCCAAATAATGCAGATATCTCTGTTCTCCAATTATTGATCGTCTTTAACTCTCTATGTGCATTCCCAGGATACCGGATTAACGCAGCATTTACATCTGAAACAAACTCATCTGTTGGCTTTTCTCCCACTCTTGTGATTTCCTCTGCCACATAAATAAGGACGTTTTCTATATCCCCCTTGAACCTAGGCCGTACATGATGCAGCCTGAAAAAAAATTGTTCTGGTATTTTATATTCAGCCATTGCTTCCAACTCCTAACGTCTTTTTTAACTGTTCGGCTATACATTGCGCCATCAACGGGGGAACGGCATTCCCTACCTGCCTAAACTGCTGCGTTTTGTTTCCCAGAAAGACAAAGCTATCCGGAAAAGACTGCAGCCTTGCACACTCCCGTACTGTCGGCACACGATTATACTTATAGTGAAAATGGTGTCTATGCCCTGTATCGATTGTCGGCGCAGGTTTATCACTGGCAAACCTTGTCCATGCAACATGAAAATTCCTGCTATTTTTATATTCTTCCGGCAGACTCTTATAATTTCCGCCATCTGGAACTAGCGATATTATTTTCTTTACTTTGTCAGAATGATTTGCCGCTATATGATTTTTTACCCGGCTTGATTTTTCACGCATGAGCTTTTGATAAGCATTCTGTGGTTTTGTTAAATATACCATATCTTCATTTCCTAATTCATTCTCTAATGTCGGTAAATCCGACAATGCCATACTACAGCTCACTTTTCCTTCTATCTCTTGCGGATACTCAAAATGTCCGTTTTTTATACCCACAAAAATCACTCTTTTCCTGTTTTGTGGCACGCCATAATCAGCTGCACATAACATCTTATATTGAATATCATACCCTATATCTGTAAACCTTTGCATAATACTATCTTTGATCTGTCCGCCAAACAATCCAACTAATCCGGGGACATTTTCAATTACAAATGCCTTCGGCTGGATCTCTTCCACCAAACGGATATATGTTAAATAAAGCGTATTCCGCGGATCATCAAACTTTCTCGGTCCCGAAAGCGACATCCCCTGGCAAGGCGGCCCACCTATAATCACATCTATGGTTTCACTGCCAATCAACGGCTTAATATTATCCTCGTAAGTCACCTCTGTTATATCTCCGCAGATTGATTTTGACCCTTGATGATTTAACTCAAATGTCTCTAACGCTTTGGCATCATTATCAATTCCAAGTAAAATGCTATAACCCGCCTTTTCAAAACCATAGGACAGTCCGCCACATCCGCAGAACAAATCAATAACATTCAATTTATTTTTCATTATTCTTTCTTGCCTTTCTATTATCATGCGGTTTTTCTGCATCTTCCGGAATCGCCCACGCCCCGTCTAACTTAAAAATACCTTCTATTCGATTTTCTAAATATAATCTCTGCACTCTACGCTGTGAAATATTCCACTTCCCTGCTGCTTGATTTGCTGTTATATATCCCATAAATTTCCTTACCTTTCCTAAATATTAGTATATTCTACGGGGCGGACAAAAACAAGAATATTATAACGATTTTTTTGAATTAGGGCAACAGAAGATTAACTTCAGTTTCTTCAAATTCTGATAAAAATGAAGAGAACAAAAACTGGAGCCAATCTGTTGTTTTCAAACAGATTGGCTCCAGTTTTGTATAGATATGCACTATCAACCATTGCATTTTCATTTCCCGAATATCACTCATCTCAGGAATTAAATCTCAGCAGATTCACTACCATGCTATCCTGTTCTTCCCGCTTCTTCTGCATCATAAGTCTGTATTCCTCTAACAGGCTGTTCTTCTTCATATCAGATATAGCCTTGGGAAAATCAAGATCCTCGATACGGCTGCGGGCTGCTGTAGTATTCAATGATGCATAGGAATTGTAGTTCATGGTATAGCCCAGACGGTTGTATGTGGCTCCCATCTCGCCCCGGGCTGACGATACTTTATCAATCGCATCGTCAATCACCGACAGATCGAAATCTCCGGTCACATCAAAATCAGCAATACCCAATGCTTCCAATGTTGCGTTCGGCATATTAATGTCCATGCCGCTGCCATCCGGCCCGGAAGCTACATGGCTGCTGCCCATCTTGCCGTCTAACAGGCTCATGGTGTTAAAACGCGTATTCTTGGCAGCGTCAGAAATAGTATCCTTCAACTGGTCGATCTCCTGCTGCATCATCTTGCGCTCAGAGTCGCCGTAGATAGCGGTGTTAGAAGCCTGTACGCCTAATTCACGGATACGCTGCAAAGAATCGGTAATCGTGGAGAGACCGCCATCCGCAACATTCACCATATCCTGAGAAGTCGCTGCATTCCTCCATCCCACATCGTAACCATTGCTCTGGGTCAACATCTTCTCGGCAATGGCTAAACCGGCCGCGTCATCTGCCGCTGAGTTAATACGTTTGCCACTGGCAAGCTGCCGATAATTCTGATATAACCCTTGACTGCTTATACTAGAAATACTCATAGGTCATCCTCCCTTCTTAGCATTATAACTTACTATATGCCCAATTTATCTTCCTTGAGACCTTCTTACACTTTTTTATATTATAGCAAGCATTGCTGGAAAATTCAAGGAATTTTCCAGATTTTCTCTTAATCTATTTGGAAAATCGTTACGGTTCACTCGTAATCTGAATCTGTATGCCAAAAGAACATTTAAAATCACAAAACGTCCGCAAGCCGCAGCATTTCCTCCACCCGCACTTCATAGGAAAACAGCCGCTTCACTTTGGCAAACCCCGCTTCCGCAATGGCCTTGCGTTCCTCCTCATGGGCGAGATAATAAGCAGCCTTATCCACTAAATCTTGCGCGCTTGTGTAGAGGGTAAGTTCTTTGCCATCTTCAAAATATTCCGCAAGCTCCGGCTGGTAATTGGACAGCAAAAATCCGCCCGCTCCCATAATATCCAACGCACGCAGAGGGATTCCGCTCTGGATGGAACGCAGGCTGATGTTAATGTTAATTTTGGAATTGCGAAACACCTTGGGCATTTGCGAGACGTAATCGACGATACCACCGGCTCTCGCCCGCGGCAGTCCCGTAATATCGGAAGCTGTGTACATTGTCAGGTTGAAATGCTCTGACAATTCCCTAAGCAGACCCATCCTATCCCTGCATGTAATCTTCCCGTTTAGCATGGACGCAAACAGCTCGCGTTTTGTGACGAAATAGCCCTGTGGGAGATCCATAGAAATAAATTGTTCCATCTGCGTTACGATTTCATCTGTCAGAAGCTCGCTGACAAAATTATAGCCGTAAATGCGTTCCTGCGCCTCCATAATACCGGAAAGATACCCCCGAATATACTCTGGCAGATATTGAACCCTGTCATAGAGATTATTCTCATAAAGGCTGCCTACAAAAGAGAGCTCCAAACTGTCCCAGCCTTGTATACTTCCCTGCGTTAAGGATTCCTGACCTGTTCCGTTCTCCTCCAGCTGGGCTTCCAGCCGCGTGGTATTGACGGCCATCGGAAAATGATAGCAGCGCCGTACCCCCACAGCCTTCAGCTGTTGATACTGCTGCCTGTCAAAAACAAAAATATCATTGTATGCACTTTTGACTGCCGGAGAAAATAAGGTCCAGTGCGGGCAGTCGTAAATCCAGGAAACATATTTCACCTTACAGCATTCGGCGGTTTTGGCAAGCACTGGGAAAAAATTAAAGGAAAACAGGCAGTCTACATGCTGCGACCGCATAATCTCTTCCAGGCTGGCTGCCAACTCCACGTCATTCTCGTAATCGCGGCAGGGAGCGGCGCAAACCGCCACTTCATGCCCCAGCCCCCGCAATGTACCTACCATATCATCCCGGGAATTTTCCTCCCAAGTATAATATATAATTCTCATAATTTTCCCTTTCGCTGCATGATTCTATTTTATAGCTTTCTCTCTCCACATCGCCATGCGCCGTCAGCGCATATGATTATGCTTAACGCTGTATCATCGTATGCTTGCGGATCACACGCATTGCCGCTGCCGACACGTTGGGACAGATGCCCGCATCATCCGCCGCATACTTCTTTCTCCTGATATAAAACTTCGTCTTTAAATATTTCCGCTGCGCCTGTTCAAAGGAGCCGCAGTCATAGAGAAAACTATCCTCCGCAGAAATGCCTGCGCGTTCCTCTTTCTGTAAAATCTCTAAAATATTGCGGATAATTGCCAGCTCCGTATCCATAAACCGCTCGTCCCAAACCTTGGGCGCTACTGCGCGGACTTCATCCACCTTGCCCATAAAAAGCAACGATTTCCACTGCTCTTTCAACTCCATCATCAGCGCATGACGCTGCCGGTATCTCTCAGGATATACCGGACCGCGTTCTGCATAATCCGGCAAATCCTTGCGGTAAATCTCCAAAAACGCTTCCTGCGCCTCATCATAACCCGTCAGGTTGAGATATCCGCAGTCATGGATGCACCAGGGCTTTTTGCCGGCCAGAACCCATAGCTGACGCCGGTTCCTGCCAAACTCCAGCGATTGGGAAATATCGTAAAAGTCCCAGCCGGAGAGCACATCTTCCCGCCAGGGGAGATCCACCGCCGTCATCAGGAACATACCGTCTAAGGCCGCCGCCAGCGCCGGCTCTTCCGACAGATGATTGTGAAATGCTTTCCCTTCACTGCATCCCAGCACATTGCCCAGATTCCAGCTGCGGAAAAAACTGCGCTCGTTGGAATATCTGTTTGTGCCCAACACCCCGGCGATTCCCGCCTTGGGCTGTTGTTCAAACAGGTTCAGGAAATATCGTATGATATCCTTATCAATCAGGAATACGTCCTGATGCATATACACTTTATATTGTGCCTCGGACTGCTGCATTGCCATATTGTACCCCTGAAAGATACTTTCCGCCTGCCGCACCGGATACACCTCGGCCTCATAACCATCCGGCAGGCGCAGACGGTTGATATAAAAAAGACATTCTTCAAAATATGTTTCATCATTGACGCAAATGATAAACGCAATTGAATTATCCGCCATGCTTATACCTCTTTCCATCTTTCGTCATTTTTAGAATACATACACATATTCCGGTATCTCAAACTCCCCGTTATGTTTTATTCCGTCGTTTTCCGTAGTCTGTCCCGGCTGCTCCTCCTCTGCGGCAGGCTTATGCTTCATTGCTGAAACCGCTGAAATCAAGGATATTTCCTGCATGGCCGGCTCCCCCGCCCACAATTTTTGCAACTGCTCCTTTATCTGCGGAAAATCTTCAAAGTCATATTCATAGAGCAAAGGCTCCTGTCCTTCACGCTTCTCATAATAGCTGTCCGCCGCATCGTCCGCCGGGGCAAATATTCTGTCACGCTCCTTGGGGTTACTGTTTTTCTCCGCCCATGCAAGCATCCGTTTTCCATCGCTTGTCAATTCCATACATCATTCTCCTTTTCCGGCTCCCTTTCAAAATCTTATCCAATCAGCACTGCCCGCCTCTCTCTAATCCCCCGCCGCTATGCGGGCTGTCAGCCAAGCTCATGTCAGAAATTCCCTTGCTGCTAGTCAGGCTGTCAGTCAAGCTCATATTTTTCTCTCCAGTCTTCTGTCTCCGTCCATGTTGGCTGTTCTTCCTTGTACAGAATCAGGTTTTCCAACAGCAATACATCCATCTCCGTTCGCATAAAACACTCATACGCCTCCTGCGGCGTGCACACAATCGGTTCTCCGCGGACGTTAAAGGAGGTATTGACAATTACTCCGCAGCCCGTCTCCCTCTCAAACGCCTTGATAAGATCGTAATAATGCTCATTGCGCTCCCTGTTCACCGTCTGTATTCTGGCGCTGTAATCGACATGGGTGACTGCCGGGATATCGGAGCGCACCTCATTTACTACCGGAAGCATATCTTCTTCTGAAGCCGCAAGCAGTTTATCAAGGTCAAACGGTCTCTGGTTATCTTTCTTCACCTCGTCCACCAGCAGCATATAGGGGCTCGGCGCTGACAGTTCAAAATAATCTCCCAGCCGTTCCTCCAGCACAGAGGGGGCAAAGGGGCGGAAAGATTCACGATATTTTATCTTCAGGTTTAACTTGGACTGCATCTTCGGCGAACGGGAATCCGCAATGATACTGCGGTTTCCTAAGGCCCTGGGGCCGTATTCCATCCTGCCGTGGAACAATCCAATCACCTTCTCTGAGGCGAGCTCGTGCGCCGCCTTCTCAAAGAACTCCGCCTTGTCTGCGAACTCATGGTAGATGTAACCATTCTTTTGCAGATAAGATTTCATCTCCTCCACGGAAAATTCCGGCCCGAGATAACTTCCCTGCTGGCTGTCACAATTATCGACGCTGCGTTTGCCGTGATATTCCATATAATATGTATACAGAGCTGCGCCCAGCGCGCCGCCGGCATCGCCCGCCGCCGGCTGAATCCAGACACGTTCAAAAATCTTCTCACGCAGCAGCTTGCCATTGGCGACGCAATTCAAGGCCACTCCGCCCGCCAATACCAGGTGTTTAATTCGTTGCCCATAGACCTCCTTGGCATGTTTGGCAATGAGGATAATTATCTCTTCCACAAGCTTCTGCACGGAAGCGGCAATATTCATCTCACGGCTGGTAATCGCGCTCTCCGGCTGCCTCCTGCCGCCGCCAAACAACTCGGCAAAACGTTCCTCACGAATCATCGTCCCGCCGTTCTCATAATCGAAATATTCCATATTCAGGCGGTAAGAGCCATCTTGTTTTATATCAATCATCTTCTCTTTTATGACATCATAATAGACCGGCTTACCATACGGCGCCAGTCCCATAAATTTATAATCGCCGGAATTGACCTTAAATCCGCAGAAATAAGTAAAAGCGCTGTACAAAAGACCAATGGAATGAGGGTAAGATATCTGCTCTGTCAACTTTAGGTTCTCCCCATCCCCGACGCCGATCGTTGTCGTCGCCCACTCGCCAACTCCATCAATCGTAAGAATCACAGCCTTCTCAAACGGTGAAGGGTAAAATGCCGATGCCGCATGGGAAATGTGATGCTCTGTGACCAACAGCTTGCCCCGTCTCCCCAGCCCGCCAACTGCGCGCCCGATCTCTTTATGAACCCACAATTTATGAGCATACATGGAAGTAAATGTCCGCTCAATCAGAGGCTTGGCCTCCTTTCCCAGTGCAAGGACATTTTTCGCAAAACGGTCCAACGTTTTCTTCGGATCATCATAATAAACGACGCACTCCAAATCCTCCGCTTTCATCCCCGCTGCATCCATGCAGTAACGTATCGCATGAACGGGAATTCTCATGTCGTATTTCTTTCGTGTAAACCTTTCTTCCTGTGCCGCGGCAATGATTCTGCCGTCCTCAATCAACACGGCAGCCGCATCATGGTATAGCGCTGATATGCCTAAAATATACATAATTTTTCTCCTTTTGTACAGTATATTATTCCCCTGAAATAATGTCAATAAGCGGAATAAATGCTTTACATCAAAAAGGCATATTGATATAATAAGGCTACCAGATTAACGGCATATAAAAAGGTGGTGAAAGTATGACACGTTTAGAACTCTTGACAGTATTACTTTCTATTAAAGCATTACTTGAAAGTAATAACAGCGACAAAGCATTAGAACTTATCAATGAAGTAATTGCTGAAGCCAAAGGACAGACAGGTAAAACGGAGTAACAATAACATAAAGTATAAGTCCAAAAGGTGTAAAATCTTTATCGAATTATTAAGACTTTACACCTTTTTATAATTTAAATGTTACTGTTGGCTCCTAACCTAAATCTTTAAATTATCTCCGTATACTCATACCGCCCTGCATTCCACATTTTTGCCAGCAAATCCGCCCCACAATGCTTGCGGTTACTGATTAACACCTGACATTTTGAAAGGCAGTATACTGCCAGCAGATACTGTTTGACAAATGCTCTCTTTTCCTCTCTTTTTAACCCCAACTTTTCAAAGATATACACTTCCGTATCATTCACGTCCATCTCTACCCGCTTTTGTTCAACATACAAAAGCCCCGCGCTAAACGCATCTGAGAAACGCTGAAAATACCCCGCATCTTCTGTGGCGACAAAGATATAATTACAATTCCAACTACCGGCGCACTCTCTGGCCCTGCGGATAATTTGCTGAATACCTTTCACTTCCGTTCTGTCTATATAACCATTCGCCTTTTCCAGCATTTCTTTCGTATAATCTGTTCCGCGTGCCACAACTCCCAGAATACGATTGTCTCCGCTTTTAAATTCCGGCAAAAGATTCTCTTCAAGAAACCGCTCTAACTCGCTGTTTTTTCTCACAATCTGATTAAACGCCTTTCCATGATGAAATTCCGCCTCTTCAGAAACCATTGCAAGGCTGTCAGAAAAATATGGATTCCCCACAGTCTCCCCCAAATGCAGCTCATTTTCCCACGCTGAGACGACTTCCGCGCTCTGCATTGCCTCCGTCAAAGAAATTTCCGACACCGGGCAAAAAAAATACTCCCACATATTTTCCCCCTCTACTTCCAAATATTGATTGGGATAACGATCCAGCTTCATCACAGGAATCCAGCCACGGCTGCGGGCAATCATTACCCAAATATATCCAAACCTCAAGATATCTACCATACCATGGGTATCTGTGCAAAAATCCATTAAGAATACTGTCTTTCCCTCATTCTTATTTCCCATTCTGATCCTTTTCCTGCACCAAAGAAGGCTTTCCATCATCTGTATACTTCCATAATGCCCGCTCAGATAAGGCATGGTTCTCCTGTAGTCTGTCTGGTTACGCTTAGAATTAATATACAGGCAGCCTGCCGGATGTTCCTTTTCCTGAAACTCCCAAGTACTTTCATATATTTTGATATCGCTCTCTGGAAAAAACTCTTTTGCCATCTTGTCACCAAAACAAACCTGTTTTTCGGGGTATATTTTCCGAATCAGACTTGCAAGCTCATATGTATATTCCTCCAATTCAAAAAAATAAAACCCATTTGCGCGCTCCAGCAACGTAAAATCCAGGTTATTCATATCTGAATTGAAATCTATTTCCCAGTACTCATGGAATAGCTCCCCTTCCCTAAAACCATCAAAAAGCCTGTTCTCCACAAACACAAGAAGGAACATAAGTCCCCCCCCTTGTTGACATACCGGAATACATGACTGGCGGTTCCCATTTTTTCGGAAATATTCTCTTGCGAGGTCAAACAAATCCTCTCCAAAACTCAGGCAATTCGACGTCACTGGCTTGTCGGCCAGGATATCTTGATAAGACATGGCGCCAATCAGCTCTTCTCCATCGTATACAAGAAATTTCAATTCTGAGCATTTGCTGTTCGCCCAACACTGATTGAGAATCCGGCTTCTATCATATTCTCCTATGTCAAACGAAAATACTTCTTTGTCATATATTTTTATCATTCTACTTCTCCTTAAATTCTCCAATCAAATGCGCATAGACAGCATCGGCAATCATTCTGTTTCCCGCTCCGTCCACATGCATACTGTCGAAGAATACCTCCGGGCTCTCATCCAATATATCTTGCAAATCAACCATCCAGGCAAACTTCCTGGCAATCTCTGATGCCTCTGCCCGAAATTTCAAAGCCGCCCTGCGATAAGATTCATCATGCTCAAACTTAAGCCGTTCCCCGGCAAGCAGTTCTCCTTTGGAGAGATACATCGGCTGCACAAAACAAAAAAATTGTGCATGATATACCGAACGGCAAATGGCCTCCATCATCTGCTCCTGCTGCACCCAAATCTGCGCCGCACTCAACGCTTCCTCTCTCAGCCCTTTACTGTAATCATCTCTAAATATATCATTAAAAATGTGGTTTAAATGTTGAAATGTATAGGGATATTCCTCTTTTACAATGTTATTCACCCCTGAAAAACTGACAACTACATGAGGATTCAGCCTGCCCACGTCACGGATTAACTTATAAAGTTCCGCACAAGATGTGTAACCATCCACCGCGCCATTATAAATTGTCACACACTTCCCCTCATGATGGAGACGTTCATACATCAACTGCGGCCAACATGGCACACGGTAAGCTTCTGACGTTGAAGTCGAACCACCCAATATTACAATCCGCAAATCCTGCGCTTCCTCACCTCCATATACAGAAAATCCCGGGTATCTCGTATTGTCCAAAAGCGTTCCTGTCACATGTCCTAAAGTCACATCTTTCTTCTCTTCCAAATGACGGTAACTGACTGCGTATAAGCCCGCATAATTCTCATTAAATTCAGAAAACCCCAGGCTTTCCAAAAGTTCACAAGAACTAACCCATTGTTCTATTTTGTTATTTAAAATTATAAAGGTATCTGACGTATCCTCATAAGCCAGGTCATAAATATCATTTACAATATTATCTACCTCTTTACCCAGGCGATAAAAGAAGGACAGCCAAGCGTTCGTAAAACAAGTATCTGCTCCATATAAGACCATCTTCTTACCCGCTTGAAACGCTTTGTCCAGATACCAGCATACATTCCCAAGCATGATATACAATGTTGCTCTGTAAAATATATCTCTGCCGGGAACAAATATCTGCAAATTCTTATTTTGCAGCGCATACAGACTCTTTTCAAAATAAACAGTCGCACTCGCCAGAATGATATGATAGCAATCTGCGCGCTTCATCAACTCTTCCTTACTGACCATCTTCCCATCTGCAATTTTATTCTGCGACACCCCAATTGGACAATATCCCCAGACCTGAAGACCATGTTTTTCTAAATTCCCAGTAATCCTTTTTGCCTCTTGGGAAGAATCGTACAATATCACTATCTGCTGTTCCTGTAATTCTCTGCGTACTTCAAACAGCGCAGAATAGGAAAGACACAAAGGTTTGCCATTTGTAAACTTTTCCTTCCAGCTTTCCTGCCCATCCGGGAAAACAAGCAACACATCCGGCTCCTCCAGCAAAACTTGCGGCTCCCACACTGGCTTATCCAAAAATGTGCAAAGCGAGTTCCCTCCGCTGCTGCAAAATCCTTCTACCCTTATTCCTGAAAACGCCAATCGTGTAAAAATATCTACATCCGCCTTATTTTCCAGCCGTACAAATATACGGTAACTGTAATATGCTTCTTTCAATTCCCACATGGACTTTACTGAATTAACAATTATCTGGGGAATACGGCCAAACGTCAGCTCTAAGGCATCGCTTATTTCCTCTTCCATACTCATGGTAACTATATTGCCGCCCATTGGAACTGCCTGACAAGCCGTCAATACCTCCCAGCCTTCCCCTTGTAGAACAAATTCTTTTCCTGTATGTTCTTTTAAAAAATCACGCAGCCATAAATAGATTGATTCACTGCATTCGCGCAGAAGCAGCCTGGCTGCCTTTTCAATCTCTTCTAACCTCTGGTCCGGTTGTCCGTTCTCCCTTTTCTGATTATTCCAGCGTAGAAAAGAAATCAGATTGCCACCGCAATCCACAACTGGAAGTAGACGCAATCTGTTCACTTTCTCTTCAAAAAAAGATTCAGCCTCGTAAAATATGTTCTCCCCCGCCGTCACGAAGCAGTCATTCCCTGGAATATCATATAATAAACTTTCATATGTCATGTATTTACAAAAAACGCCTCTGTTTAACAGTACAACTATATCTTCCCTATGTCCATTCAGGAAAAAACTTAACAACGAGGCTCTTGTAATCTCCGCCTCCTCCATACACCATACTTCTTTTCTGACAAACTCCAGCATACATCCTCCTCTGATGCCAAATTTACAGTATAATTGGTCTATGCCTGACTACCTGCCTTCCTGCAAACCACGCCGCAGTTCCAGCTCTCACCCTTATTATAACCCATATAATTATACATTTTCAATACTTCAAACCCAGCTTTTTCTATATAATAACTCATTTCCTTTTTAGAGAAATAGCGCATTTTTTCATTAATCTCAATTTCAAATTGCTTATCTCCATCCTCTATAAAATAGTTATAGGCAAGATTTAAAACGCTCTGCGACAAATCCATTTCTGCGTTAGAAAAGCGCAAAATTCTACCTCTTTCAAATATAACCTCTTTCTTCTGCGCCCGCAGGCCATTCTCCAAAATACCTGCAATATTATAAAAATTAAAAATAAATATGCCCCCCTTTTGAAGAGACTCAAAAATATTGGAAAGCATTTTCTCCACTTCTAAATTCTCAATCTGATAGCCAATCACATGAGAAAGAGAAATGCACACACTATAAGCTTTCGGAAAAGAACTTTGCTGGATATTACAACATTTAAATTCCACATTTTCGTTTGTTGTACTGTTCCTCGCAAAAGCAACCATATCCTCGCTAATATCAATTCCTTTTACCTTGAACCCTCTTTGCGCCAGTTTAACGTCATGTGCGCCTGTGCCGCATCCTATGTCTAAAATGGCGGGGAACCCTTCCATGACCGCATACTTCTCAATCAGTCTCTGAATATGGCTGATCTCACGTTCAAGACGCTCCTCATCCAGAAAAAACGCATTATAATACCTCACAATCTCCCCTTCAAAACTTGATTTTTGCACCACTTTATCTCTCATACTTTCTCTCCCTGTTTTTATCAGTTTCCATCTATATTGTTTCAATCATCCCAATAAATTCTTTTACACTATTTGCAAATTCTTTATCTTCCACCCGTTCTTTCCAATGCTGATGCGCTAGTTTTGTCTGATCTTTCACCCACTGGCAATACCCTGTGTCGTTCTTCATCCTCAGAATCTTCTCGATCTGCTCCTCACAGCTCCAGCATAAGTTATCCCAACCTAAAGTTTCCATCTCGTCGAACCACATGCCCGCATCTGCAATCACCGGCACGTCCAGCTCCGCCGCCCAAAGCTGTGTGATTCCCCCTCCAGTTCGTTTCGGGTTGAGAAATACATCGCATATCCCCAACAAACCTGACAAATCGCCCTCATATCCCAAGACCTGAATCTGCCCGGATGTCATCAAATCAGGACATACGTTCTTCAAAATAGGAATCCTTGACGTTCCCACCAACAGCCATTTGACATCCTTATTCTTCCTAAGCATCCTGCATATTGGGCGCAGGAAATCTTCTGCCAACTCATGGACGAGCCTTCCTCCAACCGTTATCATAATAAAGTCCCGTTCTCCCCAATGAAATTCGTTTCTATCCCTGTCCACTTTCTTTTCAGGCATTGCGACTTTCATAAAACAGTCTGCCATCTGTTCCTCTGACATTGATGGGAACAACTCATTACAATATTCTGCCGCCCGCTTGCCTTCTACCAGTTTTCTTCCGAAAAACATGCTGGAAGGAAAACCGCGCATAGGGACAAAATAAACAGGAAAATACTGATTCAGAATATAGGACTGCGGCGCAACCTCATCCGTGATATCAATAATAACATCCGGGTTCCAGATGGATATTTTGTCAATACTCTGTTGCATCCTCTGCCTCACTGTGCTTCCCTGAATATAGTGGAATTGAGCCATTTCTCCCAGCATCTCTTTGTGAATTGAAGCATAATATGCAGATGGACGTACTTTGCAGGACATACCGTCAAACGGTTCTATAAAACACATCTGCGAATACCAAAGCCTGACGTCCAGGCAAAATATCTGCACCTCAAACCCTTCCTCTACCAGTTCTTTCATTAAGTATCTCTTGAAATCCCCATGACCGAATGAACCGCCCAGCCAGTTGAACAACACAGCCGCTTTCTTCTTTCCGCTTACGGCAGTTTCCCTATCTTTATTGGGCTCCCGAAGTTCATACGCTTCCACCAATTCCCGATACGCCTCACGCAGATCCAGATAAAATTCCCGATACAGGCATTCCGAAAAATGTACAGGCAAAATAGCAATATCAGAAAGCAGAAGATAACGGGAATCCAAAGGCACTATAAGCCTTGCAAGCGCAATAAACCTTCTTGTCAATTCCCCGCTTATCACACCCGCCTCTATGAGAATGCGCAGCATGACAATTCTGTTTTCCAAACACTCTTCCCTGTCTGTCAGACTGAAAATTTCCGTGAGAATCCTCTCTTTATCCTCCTCCATACAAATTTCCGCGATCATATATGCAAAATAAGAGACTTTCCCTCTTCCCTCCCGCGCAAAGCTTTCCATTGCTCTCTGCCTTTGCTCATCATCCCTCAATGCAGAAAGTTGCCATTTGTCCCATACTACGTCCTCTACCTTAGCAATTTGGGGCCAGATAATCTTCTCCTCCAATATACCAAACTCACACAATTCCTCTTTGATCTCAAAGGCAAGCTCCTGATTGAACGCCGCTATGAGAATCACGTCATATTTGCCCTCAAATTGCAGAAGATCCTCCTTGGGAATTACTGGCAGTGACACATCGCTTATTTTTTGAATCACACGATAATTCTTATCCACCATACACAACACTTGCGCGTACCTGGACGCCGTCGCCTGGCGCATAAAATCAAGGCCCACTTTACCTGCGCCATATATGATAACTTTTGCATTCGGTTTTATTTCTTTATAAGGAAACAAATACATCTCTTATCCATCCTTAATAAACGAATATTACAATTTGGATAAAATGTAATATTCATACATTTAACATATCGTAAATTTTCCAGTATCATAATAGCACAAATTAATAAATATTACAATTTGGATAAAGTATGAAGTCAGATAAGGATAAAATTCAAAAATATGTTCAATTTTACTTACCGAAAGAAATCCTCTCTACCAAATACATTGTGTAAATTGCAGTTATTGAAAAAGCAGTATTCAAAATACAGATTATTCTTTCGGAATGTAAAAAGCATTAAGGGTATCATTACACAGATTGATTATTTGAGATGTCCACAGAGATAGCGAGCATCGGATTATTGTAGCCAGAATCCCCTTTATATCTTTTCGTATGAATTAATGATAGAAGTGTGTCGAATAATATGTTATAATTTTTTTGTTGCTCACCAATACCCGCAACGGGGAGGAGGTGCTTGCATGGAATTTTTTATCTCTTTTTTAGTTACCGTTTTGGGAGGTGTAGCCTGCCACTACATCATCAAATGGTTAGACGGTGACGACAAAAGCAACAACTAGCCTGGTGGGTGCTTTGCCACTATAAAAGAAAAGAAGAATCCTCAGATGGTACTGCCATACCAATCTGGGGATTCGTTTCTTTTGCCCACATGGACTTTTTATCTCTTTTTTGCCTATTGGCATTATAGCATATGCAAAAATCTTTTTCAATATGTTTGTCACAAAAAATTATCCTTATCTGGTATCAATCAAATGTAATATTCATACATTTAACATATCGTAAATTTTCCAGTATCATAATAGCACAAATTAATATAAAATAGTATTCTTTTTCTACTACAATATATTTATGTTTAATATCCCTTACACTCAGCAAGGAACGCCCCATCTTGTTACTTAGGCTGTTATAAGGATGGCGCAATCATTATATCAGCTTCAAGAGGGTGTATCACGTATTTTAATGGAACACACGGGATGCAATTATTAATCATTTGCCCATCAGCTTTCAGTAGCCAATATTTTCGTCAGTGCTATTAACCTTAAGCTTATCAAAGACTCTGATAATGATTCTATCCACAAAGTTAATTTTTATAACAATATTTTCCTATAAACATCATCTGTATCATCTTGAGTAATACCCAGATATATCTTAGTTACCTTCATGGAAGAATGGTTAAAAATATCCATGATTATAGCAGGGCTCACTCCTGTTTTCCAGGCATGGTATCCAAAAGTTTTTCTCATTGAGTGACAGCTGATTTGAGCGCTTAATCCAGTATAAGAAGCAGCTTCCTTGATAATACAGTATGCCCGTTGACGAGTGATGGGCTGATTCGTACCTTTTCTACTTTGAAATAAATATTCTTCTTTACTTCCATTAGTCTCATTATAATATTCGTTAATTGCACATACACATACTTCATTTAGAAAACAACATTTATCTTTCCCTGTTTTTTGCTCCTTTAAATTTAGATGTTTCTTTACCTTTCCGCTCTCAAAGTCTATTACGTCATTATATCTCAAGCATAAAATATCACTGATTCTAAGAGCTGTATTTACTCCAAGCGTAAACAAAAGATAATCCCGAGACCTGTTATTTTTCTTAAAATATTCTTTTAGTTTTTTGATATCCTGAATGTTTCTAATGGGTTCTGTTTTTGCCATATTCTCAATCCTTTCCTTTATTTCCTGTTTACATGCCTCAAAGAGCATAATATTACATTTTATCCAAATTGTAATATTTGTTAAATTTTTACACATTTTCGGGTTACTTTCAACTTGAGAGAGGGCAAAAAATGTCTTTTATTACAAACTTGGAAAGAAATCATATTTTTGTAAGCCGTGCTTCTACAGCAATATATATAGTGCTAAAAACACTGGGCTTTCAAGGCAGAAAAATCCTTGTTCCAGCTAACATATGTTATGCTGCTGTTTACCCGATTATCTATTCCGGAAATATCCCCATATTCTGCGATGTAAAAAAAACATCGGGAAACGTTACTTTTGAAATCTGTGTAAAGCACGCAGAGGAAGTAGATGGTATGCTCCTGCCGCACATGTATGGGAATCCGATTAAACACATAGACAAAATCGCCGCCCTGTGCAATGAAAAAAATCTTCTGTTAATAGAAGACTGCGCATCTGCAATGGGAGCATATTCTGCCGGCAGGCTGTGCGGAAGCTGGGGAGATTTTTCTGTCTTCAGCTTAGGTTACTCTAAAACATTAGATATAGGCAGCGGCGGCATTTTGTTTTCAAATCATGATTTGGGAAAATTTGAAGAAAATTATAAAGCGCTTCCTGAAAAAACCTCATTGGAAGAGCAAAATGAAGCTTTTTTTTCAAAATTATACCGATTAATCAGAAACAACACTCAACAGGAATTAAGCCATTATATTTGGAGAGGATTGCTACCAGGACTAAAAAAAACATTTGTTCATTATGAACCGGGCATAGAGACAAAAATCAAAGACGCATTAGAAGATTTAGATATTATTATTTCCCAACGGAAGACAGAAATGGAATTGTACAAAAAATTTTTGCCGCCCTGTAAATATTTTGAGATATACGCTTATGAAAAAAGCGCTGTTCCCTGGCGATTTTCCTTAATTGCAGAACCAGCTTTCCGAAAGGAATTGATTGCTTATTTCTTGGAGCATAATTTGCCCGTAAGTGATTGGTACCCTGTGGTTACGCCTATATTCGGCATATCCGGGGAATTTCCAGGAGCCGGCTATATGGAGAAAAGACTCATAAACTTTCCTCTGCTTATTGGTGAGGAACAAATTTATCGGATATGCAAAGGAATTAATTATTTTATAAACAAAATGGAACATAGGTAACGTTCTAAAAAGTAAAAAACCTGCTAATTTAGAAATCATGGAGGTAGAAAATTGAAAGAAAACGAAATAACGGATGAGAGCCAAAATATCCGCTCAAGTATATGGCACAGCTCCTTAGATGAGCTGAAATTAAGAGTGGAAAACAGGTATTCACAATTTGGATATTCCCCGGAAACTTTGGATAGTAAAGGCAATAAATCCTATATTCGCCATAAGATTCTCACTTCACAATATAATTTCAAAGGTAAGAGGGTGCTCGATATCGGCTGTGGATTTGGCGAGCTGAATCAGCAGTTGTCCGAACTTACTGGAAAAGAAAGCTATGTTTATCAGGGAATCGACATTTCTGACAGTATAGTAAACGAGACGCAAAAACAATTCCCAGACACAAATATTTCATTTGTGCATGGAGAATTTCTGAATTATCCGTTTACAGAAAATTTCGATTACGGCGTGTTGGCTGGAGCGTTAAATTATCCTGTAAAAGGAGACAACTATGAGTATGTTTTTGAGGTCATGAAAAAAGCATTATCCTTATGTAAAGATGGGATAGCTTTTGATTTCTTATCGGACAGAGTGGATTACCGTTATGAACATGCATTTTATTATAACCCGATGAAGATATTGGAAATTGCCTATGGCTTTTCCAGACGCGTTTTGCTACGGAATGACTATTTTCCATTTGAATTCAGCGTGTTTGTCTGGAATGATGACAGTTTTGAAAAAGAAGACACTACATTTATAAAATATAAGGACAACATTTAAACAAAGAGATATTTACAGTAGGAGATATTTGTATGAAACTTGCAGTACTGCAATCTGATTACATACCATGGAAAGGGTATTTTGACATTATACACGATGCGGACTTATTTTTGTTTTATGATGAGGTGCAATACACCAAAAATGACTGGCGCAACAGAAACCGCATTAAGACGAAACAGGGATTGAAATGGCTGACGCTTCCCTGCGGTTATGACTTAAAAAGACTGATTTATGAAGTGCAGATAAAACCGGAGTTTGACTGGCAGACAAAACACTACAACATAATTCAGCAGAGTTATAAAGGCGCACCGTATTATCATAAGTACGATGATTTTCTACAGTATGTATATTTAGAAACAAAGTGGGATTACTTATATCAGTTAAACAGATATTTAATTGAACATATATCAAGAGATTTCCTGGGCATTGATACGAAATTTGAAGACAGCAGGAATTATCCCTCCAGCGGCAAAAAAGCGGCAAAGCTGTTTCAATTGATACAGAATACAAACGCAGATACTTATATATCCGGCCCCGCCGCGAAAGATTATATGCAATTGGACATATATGAACGGGCTGGAATAGAAATTATCTGGAAGGATTACCAAGGTTATCCGGCATATGAACAGTTACATGGGGATTTCTGCCATAATGTCAGTATTCTTGATCTGCTGTTCCACACTGGTGAAGAGGCTCCCTACTATATTTGGGGATGGAGGGATTGTAAGCAATAACATTTCAAATCGCTTCAACCCCAAAATTCATATACTGCCCGAATAACAAACTCAATCTCTTCCTCCTTCAGGCCATAATACATTGGCAGGCGCAAAAGCCGCAGGCTCTCTTTCGTTGTATACCTGTCCTCACCGGAAAATCTGCCAAACTTCTTACCTGCCAGCGTGCTGTGCAAAGGTATATAGTGAAAAACTGCCCACACTCCCCGCTGTTTGAGGAAGTCGATAAGCTTAATGCGTTCCGCCTCATCTCTGACCTTAATATAGAACATATGGGCATTGTGTTCACAGTCTTCTGGCACAAACGGCAGAGTCACCATACCTTGTTTCGCCAAGGCGGACAATCCGTCATAATATCTATTCCAGGCAGATAGCCTTTCCCTGTTAATCTCTTCCGCAATTTCAAGCTGCCCCCATAGATACGCCATATTCAGTTCGCTCGGAAGGTAAGAAGAACCCATGTCCACCCAGGTATATTTGTCTATTTCTCCCCGCCAAAATTTGCTGCGGTCCGTACCTTTCTCCCTGATTATCTCAGCCCGTTCTATGTACTCTCTGTTCTGAATCAGGCATACGCCTCCCTCTCCCATAGTATAATTCTTTGTCTCGTGAAAACTGTACGTTCCAAAATCACCAATTGTACCTAACGCCTTACCTTTATAAGACGCCATCATACCCTGCGCGGCATCCTCAGCGACAAACAGGTTATGCCTCCTGGCAATCTCCATAATCTTGTCCATTTCACAGGCAACCCCGGCATAGTGCATAACAATAATTGCCTTTGTCCTTGGGGTTATTGCCTGCTCAATCAGATTCTCGTCTATGTTCATAGTGTCCGGGCGAATATCTGCAAAAACAATCTTTGCCCCACGCAGCACAAACGCATCTGCCGTGGATGCAAACGTATAGGACGGCATAATCACTTCGTCTCCAGGTTCAATCTCCATCAAAAGCGCCATCAGTTCCATCGCATGCGTGCATGAAGTCGTAAACATTGCTCTTTCCGTTCCGGTATGTTCTTCCATCCACTCCGTACATTTGCGTGTAAAAGAACCGTCCCCACACAAATGATTCTGCTCTACCGCCTGTTGGATATATGACATACTTTCCTTGACATATACAGGCCTGCTAAAGTCTATCATTTTTCCGTTACCTCCATCTGTATATTATTGACTATCTCGCATCCCTATAAATTCTTTTACACTCTTAACAAATTCTCTTCTCACCGCACGTTTTTTCCATTTCTGATGGAAAGCCTCTGTCTGCATCTTTATCTGCTGATAGTATTGCTTATCGTTCTTCATCTTTACTATTTTTGCAATCTGCTCTTTTGTACTCCAGCATAAACTATCCCATCCCAGCAATTCCATTGTATCAAACCATTTACTTGCATCCGCCACCACCGGAATCCCTCTTCCCGCTGCCCATAGATGCGTGGTCCCTCCTCCTGAACGTCTGGGATTGAGATATACATCACATATGCCAAAAATCCCCATCAGGTCATTTTCATATTTTAATATCCGAACTTGCCCTGAATTAAGGAACTCAATATATGTATTCTTCAACAAAGCTATTTGTTCTGTCCCTATCAGCAGCCATTTGATATCCGGATTCTCTCTGAGCATTTTCCCGACAGATGCAAGGAACATTTCATCTAATTCATGCTCCAGTCTTCCCCCGACTGTCACCATAATAAAATCTTCCTCTCCCCACTGAAACTCTTCCCTGTCCCTTCGCTCTTTTTCACATGGAATTGTTATATTGATGTAACAATCCGCCATCTGTTCTTCCGCCATAGATGGGCAAAACTTATTACAATATTGCGCCGCACGTTTACCCTCCGACAAAATCCTGCCAAAAAACATGGCGGATAAAAAACCGCGCATTGGAACATAGTAAACCGGAAAGTACTGATTCAAAATATAGGACTGCGGCGCTATCTCATCCGTAATGTCTATAATGACATCCGGGTTCCATGCAAATAACCTATCAATACTCTCCTGCATCCTCTGCCGGACAGTCCGCCCATGAATATATTGCAGCCGGGCAGTCCCTTCTAATACCGCCTTGTGGCTTGACGCATAACACTCCGACGGCTTCACCTTACAGGACATATCGTCAAATGGTTCAATAAAGCACATCCCCGTATACCATAGGCGTATATCCAGGCAAAATATCTGCACCTCAAACTTTTCCTCCGCTAATTCTTCTATCAAGTATTTCTTGAAATCTCCATGGTTGAATGCGCCGCCCAGCCAATTAAACAATACTGCCGCTCTCTTCTCTGCTCTCTTGATAGATCGCATTCCTTTATTCGGAACCTGCAGATTATAGCTTTCCATCAATTCCCGATATGCGTCCCGCAAATCAAGATAGAATTCCCGATACAGACATTCCGCAAAATGCACGGGAAAAATTGCAATATCCGAAAGCAAAAGATAACGGGATTCAAGAGGCTCTATCTGCCTTACAAGCGCAATAAACTTTTTTGTCAATTCACCGTTTACAACACCCGCTTCAAGAAAAATACGAAGCATAATAATTTTATATTCCAGACATTCTTCCCCATCTGTTATGCGAAAAAGTTCTGCAAGAAGCCCATTCTTGTCTTTTGCCAGTCGGATTTCGGCAATCATATATGTAAAATAAGATATCTTCCCATTCCCTTCCCTGGCAAAACCTTCCATTGCCTTCTGCCTCTCTTCGGCATCCCACAGCGCGGTAAGCTCCCATTTGCCCCAAAACGCATCCTCTATTGCGACTATTTTAGGCAAGATAATTTTACTCTCGGGAATTCCTCTTCCGCATAATTCCTGCTTCACTTCAAGGGAAATCTTCTGATTGAGTACCGCTATAAGAATTATATCATAATTGTCCGTAAACTGTAAAAGCCCCTCCCGGGAAACTACCGGAACCGCCACATCGCTTATTCCCTGAATCATTTGGTAATCCTTTTCTACCATACACAACAATTGTGCATAATTGGACCTCGTTATTTGTCTCATAAAATCAAGGCCCACTTTGCCCGCGCCATATATAATGACCCTTGCATTCGGTTTTACTTCTCCAAAGGGAAACAAATACATCTTTCATCCACCCTTAAAACATCTCACTGATAATCTCGTCGACAATAGCTTTTCCAACTTCGCCTCCTGTTTGGCGCAAATTTTTTTCCGATTGCCGTTCATTCCGCTTTAACGCCGTATCTTGTTTCATGCAGCGAAAATATTGTTTTAACGTATACACGCAGCTATTGAAAAACAAATATCTTGCCTCCTGATTCCGTATATCCGCCGCTAAATACTCATATATCCAATCGAATTCTTTACCAAACGGAAATTCACGTTTCTCTTGTGTTTTCTTATTAATCTCAATAAAATATCCATAATCCCCAGGCAGACAATAAATCTTTTCCTCATCTTGAAACAACACCCCGCACCCTATCTCTCCCAACACTGCCGCGCTGCGTACTAGCTGGCAATGCTCCAATTGGAACTTTATAACCTTATCGTCTTTCAGGTTCCAGCGTAGTATAAAATCGGGATAGCACGACAACCAAATATCATCTCCATCAGCCAGGCAGTCTAACACATCCATTTCTCGCGTTTCCGCAATCAACGATTTCTTCTCTAATAATTTCAGTTCTGAATCAAACAAATACGCCTTTTCAGCTGAAAACAAGTAAAAGCAATCGCAATATGAAAGGACCAAACACTCCTGCGCCATACCTTTCTTCTTATTCATTACTATAAAATCTGCAGTTTTAAGATAGGAATCATAACACATTAATTTACCAGAATTATTGTCAACTGCCGCTATTTTATGGCCTAATTTTGCGCAGTACATATAAGATGCTTTCCAATTCTCAGCATAACTCATCTTTGGCAAAAGTTCTGTACTCTTCTCCTGCATATCTATCTGGAATCCATGGACTGTGCCAAAGGGCAGAACCCAAATATACTTCCCATCTGCGCAATAAGCCCCCGTCTTATACTTATTCCCCTGATACTCTGCCGGAAGCTCTAAACTCTGCATCTGCTTATCTCCAAGGTTCAAAATATAAATTCTCTCTGCCTCTGAGGGCAGGAACCATAATTCATTCCCATAATGTACCATACCCTTCACCAGATTTTGTTTTGCCCTGGGTTCCATTTCAAATTCCAGCACATATATTAACCTTCTGTCTGCACAGCTCATGCGAAACAAAGCGTTAAAATTCCGTGGGACAAACCAAATTTCATTCCCTATCTTACAAAACGATTGCGTGGAGAACATTATTTTTTCGTCTTCTCTATCATTTTCCATATCTCTTATACCTCCTCCTTTTGTAAGGTATAAATACTCTTTCAAATAGTCATATAATTAAAAATGTAAATACTCTGACTTCTCATATAATTTATTCAACGTTACTAACCAGCCAGTCTTCCTTCTCAGGATGAGGGCGGGCGCCCCACGAAAAACTTTCCGGCTGCTCCGTACAATATCTGCACATATCAATTGGATCTTTGACGCAGGCAACAGAAAAATCTCTGATTTTATCTATGCTATCGTGATAAATATCCATCCCCGGCTCTTCCCTTATATTTACGCCAAACGCCCGCCTATATTCTGGAAGATAAGCGGCAAGCGCGCATTTATATAACTTTCCATCTCTGAGTATCGTACAATATCTGCTGCCGCATTTTAACTGGCTGATTTCCGGGTCATGAATATCGCTCAAAGTAAGGCAACGGGAAAATTCATAAATTTCTGTCTCAAACGCATGATATTTTATCCGTCGGTTGTCAAGAAATGATAATATTTCCTCCTTTCTCTGTAACATCGGCGGATACCAGGAAATATCAAAAAATATCTCATGCTCCCGCATATAGCTTAATAATTCCTCATCTTGCCTGTCAATCAAAAGCCCGTTTGTTACTACGCGGACGTCGCTGTAGGGAAACGCGCCTCTTGCAATCTTCATAAACTTGAGCAACTCCCTATGCAGCAATGGCTCGCCTCCCAAAAGCCGCAGTTTTTTTACATCACAAATTTCTTTTAGACGCTTGATATCCCGTTCAAACTGTTCTAAGGGAACCGCAGCGTCTGTAGGAAAGAGATTGGAAAAATGGGTGCATCCTTTACATTTCAGATTGCATCCATCCATTACATGCGTTTCAATATAACGGAATACCGGCTCTAACTTTCCGTCTGATGCCAGCTTGGCTTTCGTGGCGTACCTGGGAATTAACTTGCTCCCCTCAAAAAACCTTGCCTTCTGCCAATATACGTCTTCTCCCACATAATAGATGCGTTCTAAACCATAGCTGTACAATTGCTCTGCGAGTTCCGACCTGACGCGCCAGTCAATCACCGCAATAAATACATATACGTTTTCTGCCGAATCGCTGAACAAATCCCGGCAGGGATTTAAAACAGGCAATCCTTTTATGTCGTTCCCCTGTTTGGCTTTGTTATTGTCCAAAAATCCCCTCACATGCCATTCTTCTTTGCCGTATTCTTCCAGTAACTCCATAACAATCTGTCCGAAATTCCCCGCTCCCGCAATATAAACGCTATTTTTCCATCCCATTTCCATTCACCTTTACCCAAAATTTTTCAAATCATACCGCCCCATTGCAGCATTTTCATCGCAAAATCCCGGTTTCCATATAACTTTTTGTTCCAATACCAGCAATAACAGCCATATTTGCCATTTACATCTGTATATAATAATTCCTCCGGCAATTCTATCGTCTTCGCCTCCGGATACAGTTTCAGAAAATAATCTTCCATTTGACTAAACATTTGATTATACCTACGGATTTCTTCCACATTGGGAAACTGCTCTTCCTTCCCATGTACTCCGTACCATTCCGCCATCCTGCTTCTTATAAGTATCACTGTCATGCCGGAAAGCTCATTTCGCAAACAAGAAACAAATTCCCCGCACGCTTCCCTCCACAATGCCAGAAAACGCTCGCTGCCACTCACAATCACCTCACAGCCATCCTCAGCAAATGTTTCCACACTCTCCTTTAGCGCTTCGCTTTGCGTCATATATACGTCGGCTGCCGTGTGGATAGCCGGGTAACGTTCCTCCATAAAGTCAACAAACAATACCGTCTGTTTTTTATTTCCCACTTGCTGGCTGATATTTTCAAAACCACTTCCCCGAATATCAGCCTCTACCGTCTGCCGGCGAAATGGATTCTCATTCCTCACGGAATATGTGCCGCCCTTACCCAAAAATTGGCTGATTATGCTGGAAAATGGATAATGCCTCACAAGTTTCGCATACTTAAGCATTCCCTTCCTCGCCAGCCAGCGCATGGCAAAGCTGCCCCAGACGAAAAAACCTGTATAGACCTTCTGCCGCCAATCAGGGTAATTCTTTTGTAGAAATTGCCCAAAAGGCTTCTCAAAATATGTACGGAACTCTTCCCGGCTTACACGCCCCTGCCAATTATTATATGCCGCCGCAAAATGATGTAAGGCTAAATGCTCTAAGACATACTCATATTTCTCCAGGCAGCCTGCCTGCTCCATTTTTCCCCTGCCGTAAGCAAATGCCTGAGGGAGTTTACTATAATTATACCATTTATGCATAATGCTGCCTGCATTATTCTCCCTGTAATTCCATAAAGGCTCGTGCACACAGCAGATCCGCTCAGCTTGTGAAATAACATAAGGATAAACCGCCGTGTCTTCAAACACACAGGAAGGCTGTTCATACGATATTCTTGACAGGAAGCTCTGACGGTACAATTTACCCCATGCGCTTGGCGGTGTAAAGAGAATTAGTTTTTTTCGTTCCAAATCGCTTAATTTGTCCCCTGGTAAGGGTTCAAACTGCCGATGGTATTTTTCTTCGCCGCTTACCCTGTAATGTTCTGTCAGACATATATCCGCCTGTTCCTCTACCAACAGCCTATGCATCTTTTCTATACATTCTATTTCCAGCCAATCATCCGTATCTACAAATAAAATATAATCGCCATGCGCCATAGATAATCCATAATTCCTGGTAGCTCCCAAACCTTCATTTGCCTTAGAAATATAGTGAATGCGGCTGTCCCATTCCGCCCAACAACGGCAATGTTCTTCTGTTTCATCCGTAGAGCCGTCGTTGATTAATATAATTTCCAGATTCCGGTATGTCTGTCCCGTGACGCTTTCCAGGCACTGGTCTATATACTGCTCTACATTATACGCCGGAATAATTACAGACACCAGTCCGCCTGCCGTTGCGTCCGTATCCGCTTCATTCATCTCCGCCTCAAACCTGCGGTTGCGCTCCTTCCAGGCGTCATCGACCCAGGAAGCGTCAAAATGGTGGATGGACTTCGTGTAGGGCGCGAGCCTTATACGGCGCGTATAGGGACACTTGCCGCTAAGCATTTTCTCCGGGTAAATGACAAAATCACCGAGCTTTTGGTATTCTCCATTCAAATTGAGCCCCTCCCTGAGAAGAAAATCCGTCTGGTACACGGGGCTTGCCGTCAGATTTAGGGTACCATCCTGCCGTACAAAACAATAATCATTGTAGGCGTCCCGCATCCGCCTGATAATCGGCAGTCCCCTGGCCGCTCCAAATCCCAGCCCCAGATTTATCAGGCCCGGACGTTCAAATCCGGCAAAGCCCATCTGATAGCGCAAATCATCCAAATTCCCCACTAACTCCACATCCGTGTCCAGGTATATGCCGCCGTGCTCATAAATGATGTCCAGCCTCGCATAATCGGGGACAAATCCCCATTTTTTATGCTCGTAGGCTTCGTACATATATTGATTCTTGGTGATATCGTAATTGTCCTCATTCCACTCCTTAATTTCGTAATCCGGGCAGTATTTACGCCAGCTCTCCATCCACCTTTGGTAATGCTCAGGAATAGGATTTCGTCCGAACCAGCAATAATGGATAACCTTGGGTATTACGGCATTTTCGGTGAGGCGGCAGTCTGCGGGAACCGTCTTTGTCATTGCCTGTTCTTCGAGAATCATGCCGTACAGATGTTTGAAGCAAAAACAATCTTCCTCTGCCGGCAAAAGTCCTTTCGCCGACAAATCCGACAGCACATCTTGATAACGCACATTGGTAATCAAAAGAACCATACCTTTTTCTTTTATATCCGTCAGCGTTTCAATTGGCAAAACATCAACCATCCTGGCTCCCAAAGAAACCTGGCTGCCATGCAGCCTGGCGTCCCTGTCCACGCAGAAAGCCACCTTATCTAACACCTGCGTGCCCTGGAAACACTCAACAAACACCTGAAAGCGTTTCCCTGTACCATAACAGATAAGACCCCTGCTTGCCATGGCCCGCCGCACAAACTCTTCCACCGTATACATCCGCATCCCCCTTTCCGCTCTTCATCAGATAACCGCAACTGTTTCTACAATCATAATTCTTCCTGTACTTACCGTTTTACTGCTCAAATCACCTGTCAACCTTCTAGTACTTCATCAAACAATTCTTCTATCTGACGCATATATTCCGGCAATTCAAAACGCTTGATGGATTCCCGGCACTCCTTTGCCATCTGCCGCCGGTCGGCGTGCAACGCTGTAAGAATAGCCTCTGCCGCCTCTTCATCCGTCTCCACGGTCCTGCCGCACCGCCCACCGTTCGCCAGCTCTTTTGAGCCGCCGACAACGGAAGATACAAACGGCTTGTCTAACGCAACCCCCTCAAGAAGCGCCATGGGGAATCCCTCATAATGGGAAAACATACAGTTTACATCGCACTGTGCCAGAATCGGGAAGGGATTATCGTAATAACCGAGCAAATGCACATACTCGCTGACGCCCTTCTCTTGCGCCGCTTGCAAAACGGCCTCTTGCAGTTCCCCATAACCGAGATAATAGAGATGGGCGCCTGCCTCCCTGCCATGAACTTTCTCAAAAATATCAAGCATCCGCAGCGGATTTTTCCTGGCGTCCAAACGGCCTACCGACAAAATTGCCGGATGGCAGAGCTTAACCTCTGTCGGTTCCATTGATTTCGCCCTGACGCTTTCCGTGTCCAATCCGTTATAAATGACCCTCAGCTTATCCTTATGCCTGGGAAATAAGTCAATCAAGGACTGCGTCGTGAGGTCGCTGATGGATATAATCCGCTCCGCCTTGCAGAAGGCTTCCTCCTGCAACGCGCGTTCCTCTACCTTGTCCGGCTTGCCCAAGAGATACACATCACTGTGAATCCAGGCGATATTCTTTTTCCCCGGCGGCAGTAGGAAGGTCGGCTTGAGATAGTTAAACGACACATACAAGTCATAGTCCATGGGGATATACTCTGCAATCACCTTATCCCACTCATGGTAGACATAGTACATCTTGGCCTTGCGCCCGCTGTCGTCCGCTTTCACATAGTAAGGGTACATCCTGATATTCGGATTGACGGGCTCTGTCTTAACCGTATCATGAATGATTTCCATAATGCCGATCTCATATTTCTCAGGATTCAGATGGTTCACAATCTGGGTGAGCAGCGATTCCGCTCCCCCGCCTTTCGTATAGCAGTTGATTATAAAAAATATCTTCTTCATCGCCGCTCTCTCCTTATCTATTATACTGCTAATTCAAAGCCGCAGGGAACGAGAATCGCATACGGTAATATCTTCCTCTATCTGCGCGCACAATTGCGCTTTGCCATCTTGCAGGGGATTGCCCGCTGCGCCATACAATTCCACTGCGCCGTCGCCATAGACAATCAGCCGTCTGCCGTCCGCGAACAGGAAACACTCAAAGGCAAGAAGCTGCCTTTTCTTGCCGACCATTTCATATAAGACCTGGAAATTGGGGTTATACAATTGTGAGCGTCCTATTTTAATATAACCCACATCCTTCGCCTCATAAGATTCTGCCGTAAGCAGTCTTTCCAGCATCGTATTTAATTCCATCAAAGAAATCAGCCTGCCGTCCGTTCCCACGCCCAGTTCCGGTGCGCGCAGAGCCAGCGGAATTCTCGTCCACCCCTCGGAGCAAGTGTACTCCAGCGCCCCTACGTCCGATAATTTGCTGTCATAACCGAGCACCAGATTGCCATGGTCGGCATAAATCGCCATCCTGCATTTCAGGGGACGAAGCAGCGGCGTTATGACGTCGTCGAGATAATGAATCGCGTCCCTGTGCTGCCTGTCATAATCCGCCCTCAGCCTGCCGCCCTTCGCCGGCAGGAAATCAAACAGCATCGCCGTGCCTTCTGACATGAGCTTCTCTTGCGTATAAGGATTAGAAAATGTAAAATGGCTCTCATACAGCTCATGGATATAAAACAATTCGCGTTCCGTTTCCAGGGCGTCTAAGATGAACTGCCACAATTTCTGCGTCACCGTCAAGAAACGCTCCTTATGGCGTACGCCCTCCCCCTCCAGAAAACGCGCGTTATCTGCATAAATATGGATCTGCCTGCCCTGCTGCAAGGCAAGCGTGGCAAAAGAACAGTCTTCCACTTCCACATGGTTCTTCTCAAAATCCCGCGTCCTGAAATCGTTGTTCCCGCTATAGACGGCAACCAGGCTTTCATAAGTGGAGGTGGAATAGGAGTACGCCCGCGTAAACTGATAACAAGTCTCATCCAACATTTTCTTGAGCTTCGGCATATCTTTTTGTGACAAATCCTGCTGCCGCAGGCCGTCCATGCAGAACATGAGCACATGATCCCCAGAAAGCGCCGCCGCCGCTTTGCGCTCCAGCTCATAGAGCCGTTCTACATCTGCGCGCATCCTCTCAGCCAACGCGATATCCTCTGTTCCCACGCCATCGAAAGCTGCCCACTCATTCAATTTGACAATCGCTGTGCGGAAATCCTTGATATGAAGATATCTTGACACAAGGTCAATGTACAGTTTTTTGCGCGTACCAGCGCCGCCCTCCCGAATCTGCCGCTGTAAATCATTGATTCTCTTATAATGCTGGTACGGATGACTGAAATAATAATAGTCCGTCTCCACCAGAATGCCCTCTTTGGCAAACTCATCGTATATATCCAGCACGGGAATCTGAGGATGGTTCTTCTCAAGGCGTTCTTTGAGATCCTTGCGAAACTTGTAGGAGGACAGCACAATAGCGTCAATCCCCTGTTCCTCTATCGCGTCATCCCGGATCAGCGCAAATCCTCCCTCCTCCTCGCAGGGCGCGTAATTATCCACAATATGTTTGACATTCCTAAGCTCATACATGAAGCTTGCCATCAACATTTTTGTGTGCCCGCCGTTACAGTAGATCGCCGGCCGTTTGGCGTCCTTGAGGAATGCGCGCAGCGACCTGCGGATGATAGGGATGATATCCCCGGTATCCATAGGGGTCGAAAGCCCGTAATCCGCAAACAAGTTATGGTAACGCCTTTCCAATTCCTGCTTCATGCTTTCCATATGCCAATTTCCCTTTCCGCCATCCCGGCAATCTCCCGGTTGGCTATCTCATTGAGATGAGACGGTATCGCGCCGTGCTCATATTTCTCGTCTGTAAAATAATACTCGCTCTTCCATGCTTCCACCACCAGCAAATCCTGGCAATTCTCTCTAAAGAAACTGTAATAACTTTTCAGCAGCTTGTTTGCGCTCCTAATCTCCTCAAGATTTTCAAACGGTTCCTGCCCATGGATATCGCCCTTCTGTTCGCTGAGGTAATTCTCCACCAGTACCAGGCGCACAGACGGACAGCGCGCCTCTATCTGCCGGATAAAAGCAAGGCAGCTTTCCCGCCACAGCGATTCACATTCTTTTGTGCCCCGGGCAATGGTTCTTCCTCCTTCTATGGGACAATCCGCACCGTCAAAGGCGTCGCTTTTTGTGAGATAGCCGCCGTTACAGGCCACAATGTCAAAACGTTCTTCCAGAAAATCTACAAACAGGAAATCCGGCGCCATCTCCTCTAACACCTGCCAAAACATACCGCTGATTTCCCGGTTCAGCATAATTTCCCGATAGCGGTTCTTATGATGGCATATCATTTCCTCCTGTACTGGATGCATGAGGCTGATTATGCTGGAAAAATTGAAACGGCAGTATGGGTCGTGCAGTAAATTCATATTACACAAAATACGGTTTAAATTGTAACCGCCCCAGGTCAGGTAGCGGTATTTCGGCGCGGCCGGAAACCTCTGTGCAAGAAACAACTCATAATTCCCGGCAAGCCGCCGATAATCCTCCGCTTTCCTCCGCGGAAAAAACGCCGCCAGCAAATCCGACATTTTATATGTAACAATCTCCTGTAACAATTTCTCATACTTTGCATAAAGCCCGCACTGCCGAAAACCTGCCAACAGATGTTCAAACGCCTGGACGCCCGTCATACTCCGGTCTTCACCGCCGGAACGCGGTTTTGAAGTCAGCGACCCCCGCCGGAACGTGCGGTAATAATATAAGGGCTCATGCACATTTTCTATCCGGCCGCTTAACGCCAGCAACAAGGCGTATACCGCCCTCGCTTCGCTGTGGCAGTCTGGAAATATGACATTATGCTTGGTAAAGAGCTCTTTGTTAAACATGCATTTCCAGATAGCTGTATACCCATATTTCATATGCGCTTCTAACGTATCGTCCACGCCCATGACCCCGGAGGAAACGCGGACATTCCTTTTGCCCGTCTCATTGTTGACCCGGAACACGTCGCACTCCACGATATCTGCCTCCGTCTCCACTGCCCTGCGGTACATAAGCTCGAGATAACGCGCGTCTAACCAGTCGTCCGCATCTACAAAGACTACATATTTGCCTTTTGCCTCCGAAAGTCCCCGATTCCTCGCCTTGGACGGTCCCTCATTTTTCTTGGCGATTACTTTGATACGGCTGTCATTCTGCGCCCACTGGCGGCACTTGTCCTGCGAGCCGTCGTCTGAGCCGTCGTCCACTAAAATGACTTCAAACTCCGCAAACGTCTGCTTTACCACCGACTCTATACATACATCAAGCCAATCAGCGACATTATACACGGGTATAATGACGCTGATTGGTATCTCTTCTTTTCGTTGACAATTCATGATACGCCTCCTTTGGCATTAATTCTTCTGCCATGCGCATATTCCCTATACCCAATCTTCCAATTCCAATCCCTCTACCCTGGCAAATTCTCTTGTATTATTTGTAATTAACACCAAATGCAAAGATTTTGCATGGGCGGCTATCAAAGTATCAAACGGACCAATCACTGTCCCTTTTTTCTGTAAATCCGTTTTAACCTTGCCATAGACCTGCGCCGCTAAATCATCAAAGGGCATAATTTGAATTTCTGACAAAAATATCGTCAGGGCAAGCCTGTTTTTTCCTCTCGCCTGGCTCTTTTCCACTCCATGAACCAGTTCCGCATAAGTGATAGAAGAAATGCAGATATCCCCAGGCTCTAATTGTAAAAAACGTTTCAATACATTTTCCGGCTTTTGCTTAATAATAAAGATACATATGTTTGTGTCCAGCATATATTTCATAGCTGTTCACGCGCCTGTTCTTCCTGCTGCTGCCGCCCCTTTGCCATAAAATCATCGGAAAACATATTAATTCCGCTAAAAAAACCATCCCATTTCAAAGACTTAGGTATAAGCATTACAATTTCTCCAACTTTGCTTATCAAAACTTCATCCTCGGAAAAACGATATTCTTTAGGCAATCTTACTGCCTGGCTTCTTCCATTCTCAAATATCTTTGCTGTTGTCATGCCTAGCAACCTCCCTCTGCAACAAAATATTTTATATATCTTTATAATATATACCAGGATATATATCTCTGTCAACAGTTCATCCCTGCGCACCCCTCCAGGTTTCCATCACTCTTGCCATCGCCACAGACTCTTCTGCCCTCAGTTTATGCTCTTTCTTCTCATTGCCGTTGACCGCCGCCACAAAATCACTGATCTCATAGCGCAGCCCTTCCCCGAGAAATTTATAGAAAAACTTCTCATTCTGCTCTGGGTTCTCGAAGCGTACTTCTATTTCCTGGGTCTTCCACCAGGGCGCGGGCACGTAGATATAACCTTTTGTCCCCGAAATTAACAGCTCGCCTTCCGACTTCACGCCCAATCCGGTTTTTGCCGTTGCCAGGCTGTTTTTGTAGCGGAAATGTGCCTTCGCGTATAAATCAATCCCGTTCTCGCCCCGTATCGCTTCAAACCGCAAGTCCTCATAATCTGTGCCCAGCAATTTGATAATCGCCAACAAGGGATAACTTGCCAATTCCAGGAAACTGCCGCCAAATGCCAGGTCTGTCAATTCCCGGCTGCCCGCAGGTTCAAGCTTCGTGAACGCAGCTTCCACATCGCGGACGGCGCCAATCACACCGCTCCTGGCAATACCCAAAAGCTGCTGAAAACCGGGGCAGTATGCCGTCTTAACGGCTTCCATGAGCACGCACCCCTTCTTTGCTGCCAGTGCATATAAATCTTTCGCTTCCTGCTCCGACAAAGCCATCGGTTTCTCACACAATACATGCTTGCCCCTTCGTAATGCCTGCTCCATATAAGGAACATGCGTCTCATGCGGTGATGCAATATAAACAGCGTCAATCTGTTCCCAGAATTCTTCTATGCGGTCGGTGCCAAACTCAAGGCCGAACGTTTCTTTGTAATCCGAAGCGCTTTGCAAATGCGGATTATATACGCCCTTGACATTGATGCCGCTGACATATTTTGTCTCTGGATAAAAACGTCTGGCAATTCTGCCGGTTCCAATTACGCCAAGGTTGAGAATCTTGTATTTCTTGGCGCGCAGCATGGTACTTGAAACATTTTTCGTCCGCTCTAAATAGACTACCTCACAGTAATCTTTGAGCCAATCAAAAGTCCCCGTCCAGTCAGAGCCGACTGTAAACACATCTACCTGATATTTCTGAACGTCTTCCAGCTTCTGTCCGATATGGTCTTCGATAATAATTTCATCTGCAAACCCGGTCTTCTTAACATTATCAATGCGCTCCATCAGCGAATCCATAACATTTAATTTCCCACGGTATTCGTCGTAATGTTCCGTCGTGACCCCGACAATCAGGTAGTCCCCCAATTCACGCGCCCGCTTGAGCAATTGGTAATGTCCCTCATGAAACAAATCGAATGAGCCGTATGTTATCACTTTTTTCATAATCTTATCCTCTGCGCGTCATTGCCCTACGTCTACTTTTAACTGCGATACCGGATGAGCCTTGCGCTTATGCTCCGGCGGCAGTTCCATATAATCTCCATATTCATAGCTCAAGTATGAATCGTAATCACGGATAGCCTCAAATTCCACACCCTCAAATTCCATAGGAACCGTGTTCTCATACCAACAGCGATAATAACCGTATTCATTATTTGCTGTGGGATATAAAAGCGTCCTCACCATCCTGCCGCCAAACCGTCTGCTCCGGCGAATCATCTTATGGTAATGTGCAAAAATTCTCTGCTCCGGCGCTTTGTCCAGCAGACCATACCAGCCCCTCATCAGCAAATTCTTGTCCGCTACCTTGCCGACGCGCGCCCACAGCATCTTGCGCACACAAAAACATTCAAAATTAAAAAGGCTCCTCAGAAGGTAATTATCCGGCACGCCATCCAGAGGAAAAATATCAATAAACACTCCCTGAGCGTATGGCATATGCTCCTGATTCTGCCGCAGGAACACCGTTCCCTTACGGCGCAGCTTGCCATATCCCCAGCGGTATCCTTTGGTCGCCCGGTGATCCTGAAAGTAAAACTTCTCATGGTTAAGTTCTGTCTTACAAGCCCTCCGGAACTTCTCGTACTCCGGCCGCAGCAGCGCCACATCCGCATCGTCGTCCCAGGGTATGTAACCTTGATGGCGTACAGCCCCTAAGAGCGTACCGGCAACAATATTATATCTGATCCCACATTTCTTACAAATGCGCTTAACCTCCTGCAATAATTCCAGTTGAATGCGCTGCAACTGCCTCAATTCTTCTTTCGATATCTCGTAACTCTCCATACATTACCTTCCCAATTCTAAGCTTATACGATTTGACATATTATTTTTATTCGATAGGAAATATATTTTCACACTTTAACGTGACAGGGTATTTTCTATAAAGATAAAAAAAGTTCATGGCAGAATTATTATTCCCTTACCATGAACTTTTTATAAACTGTGCTATACGTTTCGCCGTCTACATCCTTGTATTTCGCTTATCATCCATGATAATTTTCACGCTCTCAAACATATCTCACCAAATATAGCACAACAGAGACCAAGTTCTATTATATGAAACTTCCTGTCTGTTGTATGAAATATCCTCTTCCCTTATGCCAGGGCTTTGTCGATATATGTACCTAACTTCTCCACAAACGGCAGCAATTTTTCTTCCATAATCTGTGCAAGCTTACTGTCATCCTTAGACGTATAGGCGTCGTTAATCTGAACTACAATCTCATTCAGTTCTTCCTTCGATACCTGCTCCTCTTTCTCATTCAGAAGCGTCATTGTACCGTTGACCACCTGGAGTTCCCAGTTAATGCCTTTAAAAATGTAATCCAGATATTCCTGGGTATCTTCCTTACGATCTCCCTTCACTTCAGGGATGACCTCTTTCAATGCCTTACAGACCTTGGGATTATAATCCTTTAACGCTTCCAAAGCCTCCACTTGCTCTTTACGATTATCTTCCATGATATCTTCGTCCTTTCCTGTAAAATACTCTGATATATATATCGTAAGGAAAGTTGTTTTACATTAGGTTGTTTTATAAATTCCCTGCTATTTCCTTTATACATTGAATCACATAATCCTGCTGCGCATCCGTCATCCCCGCATGCAGCGGAATACTCATCATCCGCTGATAGAGCTGCTCCGCATGGGGGCAGCAAACGTCCCCATAGCCATGTTCACGATAATATGGATGATAATACACCGGGATATAATGCACATTGACTCCCACGCCTTTTGCGCGCAATTCCTCAAAAACCTGCCTCCTATCGCAGTCTGTCACCTGAATAATGTAGAGATGATAGCCGCTCTCCGTCTGCGGAAGCTGATATGGCAGTAAAAGATGCGGACAATCCTTCAACGCTTCATCATACCGCGCCGCCAGTTCACGCCTGCGCCCGATAAACCGCTGCAATTTCTTCATCTGTGAACATCCTAAGGCGCATTGAATATCCGTTATCCGGTAATTATAGCCGAGTTCCAGCTGTTGATAGAACCACGGCCCGCCGTCCTCAGTCAACAGCGACGCATCCCTGGTTATCCCATGGCTGCGGAAAAGCACGAGCCTTTGGTACAATTCTTCGTCGTCGGTGACAACCATTCCTCCCTCACCGGTGGTAATCGGCTTTACGGGATGGAAGCTGAACGTCGTCATATCCGAAAGCGCGCCGATTTTCTTTCCTTTATAGACGGAACCCAGGGCGTGCGCGCCATCCTCTATTACCATAAGATGGTATTCCTCGGCAATCTTATGGATAGCGTCCATATCGCAGGGCTGTCCAGCCAAATGCACCGGAATAACCGCCTTCGTTCTGGCGGTTATCTTCCTCTTAATATCCTCTGCATCTATATTATATGTCTGCGGGTCAATATCGGCAAACACTGGTTTGCCGCCGCAGTACAGCACACAATTGGCTGACGCCGCAAAAGTTATGGGCGTGGTAATGACCTCGTCCCCCTCGCCGATCCCCGCCGCAAAACAAGCCGCATGCAGCGCCGCCGTACCGTTCGATACTGCCACTGCATACTTCGCTCCCACATAATCTGACACACTTTGTTCAAATTCTGCAATTTTAGGCCCGGTGGTGAGGTAATCTGATTTCAACACATCCACCACTGCCTGTATATCATCGTCATCTATGATCTGTCTTCCATATGGTATCATCACAATCCCCCGCTAATCCATCAAAGCCTTTGCAATGCGCAAAGCTCCTTTTCCATCTACCAATTCCTGCATCTTTAACGACCGTTCCCGGCGCACTTTTTGATTCTGCCCAAAATAATCAAGATATGCGGCGACGTGTTCCGCCACAGGATCGCGCCGCAAATCCCCGGCATAGGAAATCATACCGTCCTCCTCAAATTTCTCCACATTACCCAACTGATTGTCGGCAAACGAATAGGAGATTGCCGGCGTTCCCACGGCGCACAGCTCATAAAGCGTCGTGCCTCCCGCTGAGACGGCAAGGTCCGCCTCCTGCATAAAACGCGCCATATCGGGAACTCCCTGGTAAATGCTGATATTTTCATCCTTCTGATATTGCTCGCACAATTCCTTATATTTCGGATAATAAACGCCGCATATCACACTGATCCTTTTGTACCTCTCCCTGTGAATCTGCCTAAGCATACCGGCCAGGATATCGTAAGGGTCTGAGCCCCCTGAGAGCAGCAGTAAATGTTCCACGCCGGGCTTAATCTCCTTTTGCCCACAGTGGGAAAAAGCATCTCCCAGCGGTATGTACTGCGTCCCCAGATACAGCTTCGTATCTGTATAATGTTCCCCGTACTGGAATCTCTGCCAATAATTGGCGTAGCATATCAGTCCGTCCACCGGATAATGGAACGAGTTCAAGTCGTCCAGGTAAAATACTTCCGTATACTTTTTCAGTTCCCCCAGATACGCGGGCGTCACCTGATAACTGTCAATGAGTATCCTTTTCATACCATGATCCCAAATCAAATCCCTCAATTCAGGAAGTTCCGCCGCCATATCGTCCCAGGGCGTATGCAGCACATGGGCGCGGTGCCCCCGCTTCCTGACAAGTCCTGCCGCCTGGTTATCGGCCAGGAGAAACGTTACTTCTTCCCCCAGTGTCTTTGCCGCGTCAGCCACAGACAGGCAGCGCATTACATGTCCGGTGGCAATGCGGTTATTCATATCAACTCTAATATACAACATACTTACTCTCTTTTCATTTGCGCTTCCTTAAAAGTTTTATATTTCGACTGCACCAAGGCGATATTATCAGACCAGGCAAAATCAAGCTGTGATTCGACCTCCTGAAAATCCTTCACAGAGTGGTAACTCCCTCCTGACGGCTGCTCCCTGGGTACAATCCGTCCGCCCATAATGTCCTGGCAATTTTCTTTAAATAGAGCGACAATCGTTTCATTTAACTTGTCATAAGTAGATAGAAACGTCTCTTTCTCCGCGTCAAAAAAGCATTCCTTCTGACAGAGAATTTTCCCTTTGTCCAGTCCCGCATTGATTTGATGGATGGTAACGCCTTTGGGCGTATCGTCCACAAAACTCCAGAAGTTCGGGTTAGCTCCCCGGTTCCAGGGCAGCAAGGAAATATGAAGATTAATTATCCGCCCGTCCATATATGAAATAAGCTCCTGCCCGATGATATATTTATAATTATAGCTGATAATAATATCCGGTTTTAACTGCTCAAGCTGCGGCAGACGCAGCGCATCATGGCAAAGCTCCGTGGGATATCTCTCTTTCAGCCATTCAAACAACCCTGCGGTATTGCTGTTATTTGTCAGATAAAGGATGTTCTTTGCCATTATCGCACCGCCTCCCCCATCATGCCAAATTTAAGAGGCGTGCCCCGCGCAATATCCTCTAACGCCGCTTGTCCCAATACCTGCTCATAATATTTGGGCGCCATACCATACCCAGGACGGATAATCCTGATATTTTCTTCGGTGAGCTTCTCGCCTTTCTTAACGTCTTGCACACAGAAAATAGACCGCCGAAAAACAATATTGGATTTTTCCTGCTTCGTAACGCCATATCTCACACGCCCAATCGCCCGCTCCGCCTGCCGGATGTCCTTTACCATCTGGGAAAACTCCTGGGGATTCATGGAAAAAGAAGCGTCGGGATTCTCAATCGCGCGGTCCAGACAAAAATGTTTCTCAATGACAGACGCTCCCAGCGCAACCGCCGTGATCGCGCCGACAGAACCCAGGGAATGGTCGGAGAGCCCCACCGGAACGTCAAACACATCCGCCATATTCTGCATGGTCTTTAAATTCATATCATCGGTAATCGCCGGATATGCGCTGGCACACCGAAGCAGTACAAGCTGCTCATTGCCCGCGTCCCGCACCGCTTTCACTGCATCCTCTATTTCCCCGAGCGAGCCCATACCGGTCGACATAATGATAGGCTTGCCCTTGGAAGCAACGTAGGAAATCAGCGGCAGATCCACAAGCTCAAAGGAAGCAATCTTATAAAAATCAACGCCCAGGCTTTCCAGGAAATCTACCGACGTCCTGTCAAAAGGCGTGGACAGAAAATCAATGCCCGCACGCTCTGCCTCTTCCTTGAGTTCTCCCTGCCATTCCCAGGGCGTATATGCCTTGCCATATAAATGGTACAAGTTCTCGCCGCCCCAGGTACCGTCAGAAATCTGAAAGTATTGATTGTCGCAATCAATTGTCAGAGTGTCCGGCGTATAAGTCTGAAGCTTTATACAGTCCGCGCCCGCTTCCTTCGCCGCATAGATAATCTCTTTGGCGCGCGCAAGGCTCCCGGCATGATTTGCCGACATTTCCGCGATCACATATGCGGGACGCCCCGCCCCGATTTCCCTGTTTCCAACTTTGATTTTGTCCATTTGACATCCTCCCTGCCATTTTCGTGTTAATCTCGCATACGATTCCAATCAATCCTTACCTTTTCGCAGCAGCCTGAATTTCATTTCCGCCATCTCCCAGTCTTCGGGCGTGTCAATATCCTGCACTTCCTTCTCATCCATAATGACAGGCGCCGTATTCGCCAGCACCATACTCTGCTCGCGGAGGAAAGGTTCCACACGCAACAGATAAAACTGCCCGCAATCATGGTAATACGGCTCCAAGTCCTGAGAACGTTTGAGGCGGTTCTCCGGCCATTTATATGCTACCAGTCCATCCGCAATCACAAAGCACCGCTGTGGAGGAAATGAAAAACGAACAACCGGCATGACGCCGTCCGCCTTCTCCTGCCGTAACTTTTCCATACTCTCTTTGAGCCGCTCCGCCGTAAGAAAGGGAGCGGTCGGATAAATGCAGCAGACAATCTCAAATTCCCTGCCTAACTGCTGATACCCGCGCAAGACCTCAAGCACAACCTCATGGGTCATCGCCATATCCCCGGAATTCTCCGGCGACCGCAAAAAGGGCACCTGTGCGCCAAGTTCCCTGGCAATCTTTGCACTCTCCTCATCATCTGTCGATACCATCACTTCGTCAAAAATGCCGCTGTCCAACGCCGCCCGGATGGAATATGCAATAATCGGCTGCCCGCAAAACTCCTTAATATTTTTGCGCGGAACGCGTTTGCTTCCTCCCCGCGCAGTAATTACGGCAAGACTTTTCTCTGCCATGACAATTCCTCCTAGTATAAGTAACCGCCGCCTCACCAACCATTTGGCTTCATAATTTAACGAATACCTTCCTCCAGATATCTGTCTACCAAAGCGCGAAATCTCTCCCTGGCGTCGCTCGGCCAGAACGTATTGATATCCTGGCGGAAACGCATACCGCGCTTGTAACTGACGACTTCCTCATAGAGCTGCTCTTCATCCTCTGCCATGACAATTTCCCCGGTCGCCGCCACCGCTTCAATAATTTCATTGGCTCGCGCCTCGCTGACATTTTCTATCATATCTCTGACTGCGATTACTTTGAGCATCGGAAATGGCAGGACGTCAAAGATTGCCGAGCTGCGTATACCCACTACAATATCGGACAGCGCCGCAATTTCCCTGATGTCGAGCTCTCCGCCCACAATCTGCATATTTCCCAATTCTTCAGCTATCTGTGGTAATTTATCATCATTTATTTCCGCCGTATGCGCTTTGTAAATTACCAGATACCTCTGCTTATCCAACCGGGCGGCAAGATTTCTGGCATAAGGGAATATCTCTTTCTCCGTACTGGAAATAAAAGAAATAACCGTCAAAGGATATGGGCTCTCCGGCTGTTTTACAGACTCATACACGCCCGGTTTGCCAATTCCTATCACCCTGTCGTTGCCCTGCTCTAAACTCTTGGCAGCTACAATATCACTGTATACAAGATGATAATCTGCATACGCTAGCTGCTTATGGTAAGTATTGACCCTGCCAACCCCATGCGCGATCTCTAACGTGGGGATCCCCAGCTCCAGCGTCAAATCACGCAGATAAGTAAGAGACATGTCCTGCCCATGGGAATAAATAATAACTTTGGGCTTCACACGCGCAATGGCTTCCCGGTAAAACTCCATATAACTATACCGCTCTTTGAGAACATAAGACGCTTTCAAACAGAGCCCGCGTACAAATTCCTGTTCAAAACTAACATCCAATAGCTGCTCCAATGGGGAGATAAACTGTTCACAGACACAATTTACAATCTCTTCCATGTTCGTATCAGGAACACCGTATATCCTGGGAACAGTAGATTTTACAAGCGGATACATATTTTGGGTTGGCGCCATGTTCCAAAACTCTTCATTTGCAGCCGTATACCATTCCAAATCCACATATTTCTCTTCATCCAGACTAGATATAAACGTCTCTATAGCGGTATGGACATACTTCCCCTCATAAGGCCTGCGCAGAGGCAGCGTCACAAATAAGATATCTCTCTGGGGAAGATTTTCCAGTACTTCCCTGGTCTTATCTGCCTCCTCCTCGGTAGACAAAAACACGATATCGGCAGGCCAGGGTTCGGAAAATACATTGTTCTTCCGCTCATTCTCCCGCTCATTGAGATATATGAGAATGCTTGCTTCGAGGTATTTATAAATATATACCCCCTGACACTCAACATCCCCAAAGCTGTACAAGAGATGGTGCAGCTTTTCCCTGCGGTATACGTCAGGGTCAAATGCACGATAAGGCTCGTCTTTCGTATTGCCAACAGCAAAACATACGGCTTTCTTAACAACGGCAAAACGGAGCCCCTGTGCCAGCACACGCCTCATATATCCCCGCATCGCCGCCTGCGGAATCTGCGCCTCCACATCCAGGCTTCCCCTGGCGCTGCCCTTTAACATCATAACGTCCATGTCGAGATACGCAGTGCGTGCGGCTCCAGCTGGCTGCCCATCTGCAAACAACGCTGCCTCCTCGTAAGTATTCCCGGAAAAACATTTCTGCTCTCCGGGAAGGGTATTTCCCACTGGACCCACAGCAGCAATATCTTCACTGTCATGTAGCGCAGCCTGCATACAGGCGACGCTTCCCGGCGTCAGAAAATAATTGGCGCGCACAAGCAGTAAATCCCTGCCGTCTGCAAACTGCTCATTTACAATGCCAAGAATCTTCCCATAACCCTCAAGCCCCTCGTCTGCAATCATATAAGATGCCAGATTCTGTCCTTCCAACCACTCGCGCAGCCCATCATCCGAACAGTTATCCACAACGACAATCTCACCGCCGGTCGTTTTCAACTCCTGCGCAAGAATTTCTACATTTAATTTCACATATGCAAGCTCATTATGGGCAATCAATACAGCCAGCAGCCCGCGGTTTGCGTTATCCATAAAACGATCCCTCCGTTAAGTTTTTATAACTATTTAGACTTCACATTTTCCGATACAGTTACATATGTTTTAACGCTTCCCGCAGCTCCTCGACAGCTAGCCACTGCGTATTATTCCCTGAATTATACTCAAAGCCCTCCGAAACCTTTACTCCCCCTCGAGTATAATTCCGCTCCGGATTCCACCACTCGAAATGCGGATATATGATATAATGATTTTCATACTCATAGGTCATAAAGGAATCATCCTTTGTCACCATCACTTCATGCAGTTTCTCGCCCTCGCGGATACCAAACTCGTCAATCTTACATCCGGGAAGCATCGCCTGTGCCAAATCGCCAATATGAAAAGAGGGGATTTTAGAAATATAAGTCTCTCCGCCTTTTGACTCCCTGAGCGCCTTGAACACCAATTCAACGCCCTCATCCAGCGTAATCCAAAACCGCGTCATACGCATGTCCGTCACGCCCAGCGTATCGCCGCCGTCTTCTATTACTTTTTTCCAGATCGGTATAACGGAACCCCTGCTGCCGGCGACATTCCCATACCGTACCACAGAAAATACGGTGTTGTAATTGTTGCCGATATAAGCGTTCGCCGCTATGAACAGTTTATCGGAAACAAGCTTGGTGCCGCCGTATAAATTAATGGGGTTGACGGCTTTGTCCGTAGACAGGGCCACTACCTTCTCCACCCCGCAGTCTAAGGCTGCGTCTATCACATTCTGCGCCCCATGTATGTTGGTCTTAATTGCCTCCATCGGATTATACTCACAAGTAGGCACCTGTTTCATGGCTGCCGCATGAATGACATAATCCACGCCCACAAACGCCCGCTTCATCCGCTCTTTATCCCGCACGTCCCCGATAAAGAAACGCACCCTGCTCATGTCAACCTTATCCGCGTATTCCAATTTCATTACGCTCTGCTTGTATTCATCACGGGAATAAATGATTACTTTTTTCGGCTCGTACTCGGCAAAAATTTTTTCTAAGAATTTTTTTCCAAATGAGCCTGTGCCACCCGTAATTAAAATCGTCTTATCATTTAGCATGTTCTTGTCACTCACTTTCTTGCTCTTATTAGATATTGGAACGACTGGTACATATGCATATCCGTATTCCCAGAGAGTTCCAACAATTTTTCTGCTAATTCCCGATCCTGCGGCGCCAACGGAGGAAGGATATTCCTAACGTCTTCCACCATATAGCCCTCCTCCTGAAACATGAGGATCATCTGGTAATATGTAAAAAAATGTATATGGCTTCTATCCAGCAGGCCAGTGTCTTCATATTGAAACCTACCGTTTATGAGCTGGCGCATCACAGAAATATGCATCAAGTTCGGAACACATGCAACGATAGCCCCATGCTCACTCAATTTTTCCTTGCAATATCGAAGGGCTCCCTGCGGGTCGCGCAGATGCTCCAACACGTCCCCAAAGAGAATGTAATCAAACGTACCCGTAAAAGGAATCTCTTTGTCTTCGATATTCCCCACCTGCACTTGTGCAAGATGTACGGCAATATCTGCCGCAGACTCGTTAATTTCCAATCCATACAATTGACTGTTCGGATATTTGTTTCTGATTTCCAGCAAGGTTGCCCCTAAATCGCAGCCAATCTCCAGCACACGTATAGGTGCTTCCCGCTCCTCCTCAATCAAGTTCGCAAGGTTCCTGTTGGGCAACAGATTAAAATAATTCATGTGCCATTTATTCTTCAGCGTTTCCCTGTCGTCTCTCTGCGAAATAACAGAAGCATATGTATCGGCACATTCGCAAAACATATTATAAACCAAGGCGTTGCTACAGACCATAAACTGATACCCTTTCTGTATCAGCCGCAATTTATAATCCATAAATACATTTTGAGGATCAAACAACGATTCCTCAAATCTGCCGTTTTCTTCTAATGCCTCCCTAGAAATTGCCCAAACGCCGTGCGCAATGTCCAGACTGTGTAAAAACGTTCCTGTCGCCGCCTCTTCCAGACGGTTCAAGGTATCCACGGTGTCAATATTTATTTCCTGACAGCCCTCAAATCCATTGCCCATTGGCGCCGCAATGCCGCATTTCTCCCGCTGCAATACCTCAATGAGCCTTGTAATACATGCTCTCCCTAAAATATACTGCGGTTCCATAAACACTATCGTTTCACTCATAGGAAAATTATCTACAGCGGCGTTCCACGCTTTTCCATAACTCTGGAAGCCCTCGTCAAAGTAAATATACCCCCCTCCTCGTATTTCTGGTAAATCTGACGTCCCGTCTGTAGAACCATTGTCCACGATTACAATGTCAGAAATCCCGGAAACGTGCGCTAACCATTGCAGGCTGCGCACAAGGCTTTCTTTCTGGTTATAAGTAGTTATCACAACTGTTGTTCCTGATATCTTCATTTTGCTCCTTTCGACCCCTTCTGCTGCACATAACGCTCTGCCAATTCCATGATATTCTTTTCAAACACATCCATAGAAAAATACTTCTCATAAACTTCCCGCCCTGCCTGGCACAACGGTTCTAACTCCCCACAGTAATCAATCACATATTTTATCTTATCGGCAAGGGCGCATGAATCGTCTGGCGGCGCCGTAAAACCATTGACGCCGTCTTTCATATAATGTGCAATGCCGCATACGTCTGTGCACAGACAGAGGTTGCCTTTCATCATCATCTCCACCGCCACCGTGGGAATCGGGTCGACCCTCGAGGGCACGATAAGGCAATGGCATTTCTCCATCCACGCCAAGGTCTCCCGGCGTGAGAGCTGATGGAGCAGCGTAACGTTTTCATACTCACCGCAGAGCTGTTTTACCGGCAGAAACACCGATTCGTCGTACATTTGCTCATTGCCGCAGAAGAAAAATTCTGCGCGCGCCAGATAATCCTCCGGCAGACTGCGGATTGCCTCTGCCAGCACATCCTGTGCTTTTACCCGCGAATATGTGCCTGCGGTAAGGAAACGCGCCTTTTTATCATCCGTCTGCCTTATTTCGTGAGACAAAGAATCCGCTACGCCAAAATGCAGTATCTCCGTATGCACACCGTATAATTGCTCAATGACCTCCTGCACATAATGGCCGACAGAAAATACATGGATATTGTGCGGCAGCGTACGAAAATCAGGCAATACATTTGCAAAATACTCAAAATACTGCCTGCCCTCGTGCAGCCACCAGAGTACCGGAACTTTCAAATATTTGAGCAGATGCACGGCCTCAAAGGTAATCAGCGTATTTGCCACCACAAAGTCAAATCCCCCCGCATAGGCAAAAAACTCCTCACTCTGCTGTAAAAAATGTTCCTGCACTTTGAGCGGAACACCCATTTCTTCTATATCTTTTCGCAGTTCGCCATCCATCATGGCAATGACTTCCAACTGATATCCCTTGCGCCAATATGCCCGCATCATATCCAAAAGCACAATCGGCGCGCCCGTGCGGGAGAGTTGATGCGTAATTACCAGTATTTTTTTATGTTCTGTCTGCTTCATCACTTATCCTCTTCTGAGTTCCTGTTTCCATACAGCCCTTCACGATATCGTTGCAAATAAACGCTGAGGCGCTGCATCCATTGTGGCCTGCATAATCTAATTCCTCCGCAAAGATTCTGCTTCTTATGTCTTTCATGGAATCTTCCCCCTTGAGAATGATACGCTCTATAAACTGCTCAATCGCCATGAAATCTTCTCCTCTTGCCGTGTAATAACCAGACACTAATTTCTTGCCCAGGATATTGAACGCCTGCCTCTGAGGGGATTTTCCATATGTTCCTGATCTGTTCTTCTGTGTACTCCTTCTTCTCAAAAAAGAAGTCCATCTTCGCGAATCCTGAATAGCGCGCGTTTTTTGCATGAAGCAGCCCATATCGCGCATAGCCCGCTACATTTGCCTCTGAATCCGCATATACCCGCCACATCAGATTCACCATTTCTTTGTTATATACCGCCGTCTTTGCATAAACTCAACTTAAACTATCCGCCACATACCAGCCGTTCATCTTGTGACAATATGCGGTAAACTTTATCTGCCGCCCACTCGGCGGCCGAAATTGCCAAAAAAGCAACTCTCACTTTCTGCCCGCTCGATATCTTTTCCTGAATTTTACGTTTACTAAACGCGACAATCCTGTCATATAATTTCTCGAACAATTCCTGTCCATTTTGCAGCTGATCTATCAGTTGGAACAATGCGTTTAAGTGCCCGTATGTGTACTGCGCAGGAATATCCGATGCACCTGTAAAATCTCCACGGTCAACCCCGTCAAGCAATTCCTGAACCTGATTGATATAGATTTCCTGCTGATTCATATATTGCCTCCTATTTCGCCATTTTAATTTCCCACTGCTGTCATGAAACTCCCCAACAGCCTTGTCGCCTTTACGGCTCCCGGCAGATTCAGATGATCCGTATCTAAAAAATCCTCATCCGCAAACATATCTGAAAAATCGTTCATATCTAAAAATTCCACTTCCAAAGGCAGACTGTCCAATAAGCAAAAAATATCCCTTCTGTAATCCGCATCAATATATTTATTATACAACCGCGTAAAGGGAAAAATCACAAAGAACGGTTTGATCCCCTTCCCATGAAGGTATTCCACCATTTCCAGCACAATTTTCCCATTTTCCTCTCTCGACGCCCGATGTTTTTTGAGACGATTGTGGTCCGCCGTCCGCTTTCTCGCATAAGCTGCTTTCTCTTCCTCCGATAATTTCTGCCAGACAACCCCATTGGCAAGCATAAGGTTATTCTGCTCCCTCATTTTCAGTTGGCCGTAATAGGAGCCCTCCCGCTCAAAATATGCTCGGGCAAAGTCCATATACAACTGCTGTTTCCAATCACCCAAACACATACTGCCTGGAGCTTGCGCAACCTCTTCCGTGCAATTATGGACGTCTCCAAATAAGGGGCCGTACACACTGGACATCAAATACCCCATAGTCGTGCTGAGCGACAAATCCTGGTAAAGCATATAATAGCCAATATTTATGACGCAATTCTCTATCCGTTGTCTGCCTTCTTCTATCGCCCGTTTCACATTGAGAAAGTCAAAATATACATCCTGGGACGAAATTGAAAAATTAATGGCGCTCTTGGGCATTTCTTTTTCGACAATTCCATTCATGGCATGGGAAGACCCGGCAATTATAGTCTTACACCCAACGTTTCGATTCTTTTCATGCATGGCTTTCAAGTAGCAATAATCATAATTTGTCCATAGATATTGCAACGCTGGTTGCAGCAAACCAGAGAAATATTCGTTGATAAAATCGCCCATCACTTACCTCCACAACTACAGATGTTCCAATAAATCATGTTCCAGCTCCAGCGCGCGGCTCCTCCATGTATGGGACTGCCTGGCTTTCGCAAAGCCTCTGTCGGCAATCTGCTGCGCCTGCGCGGGGTTATTTAACACTTCCTCTGCCAGCAGCGGCAGCTTTGCCAATGCCTCTAACTCAAAAAATACCAGCTCGCGCTTGTCGCCCTGGGAATCTTCCCCACCCCAAAATCCACAGAATTCCTCTTTCATATAGCCCGAAGTGTCCGTCATGGCAACTGCGCCCTGCAGCATACCGTTAAATACCCGATCGTGCGTGCCGTCCTTAAACCAGGTCATGGTACTGAGAACAATCTTGGCGTCTTGCATTTTCAGGACAACTTCTTCTGCTGGAATTTTACCACAAAAGTTTACATTGGGCAATTGAATCCAGGGACAGCTTTCCCACCCAGCCCCGTAAATCCGTACATTCATGCCATGTTCCGCCAACGACTGCACGGTCTTCTCACGGTAATGGGAGACGGCGTAGAGATCCACAAAATGCAGGTCTGCAATGATATTTTTCAACTCACTGTCCGGCAGTTTGAGCCCTTCTGCCAACAACGCCTGCTCCAGAGCTTCCTCCGTTGTCTTAAAGGGGTGCGCCACCAAATCCTCATACGCCCGGCGGCATATTTTTCCCGCGTCAAAGGACGTATATTTCGACAAATCCGGCATAATGTTATCGGCAAAGCTCTTAGACAGATTTCCTGCATACAGCACGTCAATGCTTCGCCCGGCAATCGGCCTTCTCTCCCCCGGCAATTCCTTGCCCGCGTGAGGCAGATAGCCTGTAATCGGAATCTGTGGATAGAAACGCTGCAAATAGCGCATATGGTTACGGTCCGTACACAGCACCACAGAATTAGCCGGTGCGTTGTCCAGCGCGTTCCTGTAACAGAACGGGTGGTCCATAAGGATATTAATACAGGGAATTTTAAGTTCCTCCCAGAGATTGCGCCCGGCATGGAGTTCCATATTAAATCCCAGATTGTTAAAAGTAATGACTGCCTTCACCGGCCTTGATGCAAACGCAGACAACTCTTTTAAGCTCTGCGCCATCTCGCGCACATCAAAAACCATGCTCTCATACCCCAGGGCGTCAAACTCACGTTTTAATTCATAAGTAAACAGATCCAGCGTGTCGTACACGCCGACAAAAAATATCAGTCTCTTCACATTATCCCCTTTCCAGCCCTTCGCAATCTTTCATTCTGCCGGCCGATTGATAAATGTTATGCAACGCCTCCAACGCCTGCGCGGGGTTATCAATGACGCCTTCAGCCGCGTTCATCAGCATGACCTTAGCCATTACCCAGGACACATTTTGCGTAACGATATAATCTGCCTCTTCCTGCCTGGCCTCTCCCACAGACAAATGAGAAAGGCACTCCAAGACTTTGCGGTAATGCACAATCCATGCATTCAAATCGGCAGACGTCTGCATGAGCCCGGGAAGATTCCTCTGCATCTCCTCCTCGGCGATATAGAGTAATTGCTCAATAATCGGTATTTCCCCCCGGATATCCGATAGTTCCAGGCGCACATCAGGACGCAGCTTCAAGTATTCATAAAACATCTGCCTGGCCTGCCCGATCTGCTTCATCTTCACAAGCTGGCCCATGGCAAGCTTAAATTCTACCGTCTCCGCTTTCTCCGCCGTGATGCCGACCGTACCCTCATAGATTTTGAGGCCGTTTTTCTCCGCCCAGATTTTTACCATCTGCTCCGAGAGGAAGCCGAACACCCGCTGGTTATATAAATCATACGTTTCCACGTCAATGCGCTTTTCCACCTCGAAAAGAATATCAAACAACCACTCTGCATAAGATGCGAACAGTTGGCGGGAAGTCACCATCAAATTTCCATAATAGTAGGTATTTCCCTCCATCGCCGACTGAAAATAAGGCGCATACTCCGGGTACTTCTCCGCCATCACCTCACCGACCGTCAGCAAATCCCGGGCATTGTGCGCCTCGCCAAAATAATCGAGGTAATTCGTGTCCGCCTGCACCTCATTGGAGACTATGATATCGTAATCCTTTAAAATCTCCTCGTATTCCCGCTGATTCATCAGCCTGCGCTGCCCATTGAGAAAGAAACGGCGGTAATGGCAGATTCCCACAACATCGGCTTCCTGCTCGTTCTTCCACACCCAATACACGCCGGTAAGTTCACCGTAAAAATTGTTCCACCGTGAAATCGAATCTCCGGTGTCATCCCCCTGATAACCCAGGTCGCCTGCACTCGCCCTGCCCACATGCAAGGGTACATAAATCTTATCTTCCGGCTCCTGAAATTTTTTGTGGGTCATTGTAAAAATCTTAATCTGCATACTTTCCCCTTCCCAATATGTTATTTATCTGCAAAACCATTCTTCACCCATCTTACAGCGCGCTCATAATCATTTGCCGTATCAATCTCCCGCGTCCGCAATTCTAAAAAAGGCAGCGGCAGGTGGGGCTCCGCCATCTGGAAGACATGCCCCGTCCCATGCTGCATCTTGCCGCTTGCCATCTGCGTAATCCCATTCCACTCATAAACGCCGTCCTCTTTTGAGAAAGCGCTCACAAACTCCCTGCCGTTTTCTACATAAGCCTGGAGCATCCAAGGGTCGTCAGACGCCGGGACGCCGCCGCTCACAAATTCATGGCCGCATGACAATGCCTTCTCCATATCCTGGGGATGTACCAATATATCGCCGTCCAACGTCAGGACATAGTCCCTGGCTCCCTGAGCGGCCAGGGAAACGCTGACGCCTGTTTTGGTTTCCCGGTAACGATGATTAAATACAAACTTTACGTCACTGCGGTACTTTCTCGCCTCCTCCATCACCCGCTCAGACTGATACCCCACAACCACCCGGACGTCTTCTACCCCTGCAAGCAGCTCTAAATGCCTCGCAAGCAGGGACTTCCCCTCAACTTCGACCAACGCTTTCGTACATCCAAACCCCAGACGGCTGCCCATTCCCGCGCAGCTAATAATCACTGTTCTTGAAATCCCAGACATCATCTTTACCTCTCCAATATATAGAAATACTGCGCCGTCTCTTTGCGGTTATTTAGCGCATCCTCTTCAAACAAAAAGCCTTCCCGGCTGACAATAAACCCTTTTTGTATAAATGCACCGTCAATCAACTTTTGCAGCTCCTGCCGCGTCCGGTAGATGGCATTATAATTGTCTTCCAGTTCTTCCGAAAAAAAATCCTTCAAGGTAAGTCTTTTAGAAATTCCTATGGGCTCCCTTATACAGATAACGGTATGCTCTTGGCTGATTCTTTCAATCTGCGCCAGGGTATCGGCGAGCTCCGTATCGTTGAGATACATGAGTATTCCCACCATGAGTATTCTGTTATATACCCCCCCCCGGGTTTTTGGAGCCGTCTGTTCAATTTTGTCTGCCGCCCCTTCATAGAAGTAAAAATTGTCTTTTTTGTTCCTTTGCCTGGCAATTTCAACCAGTTCCCCACTGAAATCCACGCCGCAATACTGCTCAATGTAATCTGGCATGGCGTCTGCCCACCGGCCGATTCCACACGCCACATCCAACACCCTAGAATCTTCATGCAGCTTCAGCAAGGGAAGAAGTTTCTCCGTTTCCTTTCGGTTTCTTTCCCGCACTAACTCCTTGTTGTGATCCTGGTACATGGTTACCGAATAAGGGTTATCGGCAGAAAATTTATCGGCGCGCTTCTCAAAAAAACGCTTCGTCTCATGATAATCAATATCTACTATTTCCTCTGTTATACGCATATCCGCTCCTTCTTCTTATGTCCACAAATTCGCCGGCAGATAGAAGCCAGACATCCGCCACCTCTTAAATTCTTCACTGCCATTCCCTGTCGTATAATACTCAATTGCATCTATGATATCTTCATTTACGCGCTCTTTATTCACAAAAAATCCTTCTGCCTCCCGTACTTTCCCGGCATTTTCAAGCCCTCCTGCAAGCAACTGCTCCACCAGCTTTCTCAGTCCCGCTTTTTCACACTTATACACGCTTTTAAAGGGAACGCAGGCAAACCGGGCGGGCCTTGTATCCGGTATCAGCCAATCCTCAACGGCAATACTTGGCCTGCCAAACATCAATGCTTCCATCAGTACGCTGGATTCATCAGACACCACGAGATCGCACATCATCAAGGGCACTAAAATATTTTCATCCCATTCATAATAATGCAGATTATCGTACTTTCCTTCGTGCAGTTTTCTCATATTGTTCACATTATTGACAATCGTGTCTCCGAACCCTCTGGCCCATGGTCCCTGCTTCACCAAAAGATTAACCGGAAGCGAGGCGAGCGCACGCACAAAATCGTCCTCTTTGTTGGCACATTCCCATGACGGCGCATACAACACGGAAACGTCATATTGCAACTGCATACGTTCCCTCAGCTCTGCCGCACGTTCTCGTATTTCTTGTGAAAAAACCTGATTGCTTTTCGGATAGCCAAGCATATACGCACCGCGTCTGGGATTCACATAATACTGGAACGCGCATTTCTTCCATCTGTCCGCCCATTCTTCTCCTGGAACAATGCCGATATCATAAACATTCCAACGCTCCAATTCCCAAATATTCGGCCATCTGTTATGTCCCTGTCCCATATCGTGCAGCAGGATTACTGAAAATTTTGCATTCTCCGGCTTTCCAACATGCTGGCAATAAACGCCTATTTCCGCCTTTTCATCCAGGTTATCCGAATATTTTACCTGATATCCCCGCTTTTTCGCACACTCCATGACCGGCAGCAGATTATAATACTCCCCTTTATTCATGGCAAAAAAAGTAATGTCTTTTTTCAGCTGCAAATCTTTGGCATTCTCTTCCTTAAACAGCTGTATATGTTCCGCGGCTATTCCTTTGAGGGAAATCTCTGGCGTTTCCCATTCATGCGCTTCATAAAACATCTTCATCCGGCTCTCAAAGAGTTCTTCCCACACCCTTAATTTTTCCATATCGGCCTTTTCCACCAACGTACTCACCAAAGGCTTATCGAAGACAGCCAGCACCCTGTCTGCAATGATTTCAAATAACAAAAAAGCTTTCTGTAACTGCGGGATGTCCTCTGTTCCATATTGCATTAATTTATCTGCATTTAACGTTACTTTTTCTCTGCGAAACATGGTTGTCGTCAGATTCCCAAACAAATTATGGCCGAGCGCTGCGCATGCGCGTAAAAATTGCCCGCCGTCAAAAAGCGTATCTGCAAACGAATCCTGATAACAGGCATCGGGATGCGCCACGATTGTACCGTCCCCCTCAATATAATTCCTACAGCACAAGATGGCGGCGGCCTCCGGAAATTTTTCCGCGTACTCCGTCATCTTGATAATTTTATCCGCTTCCAATCTCTGCCCTGGCTCCAGAAAGCAAATATAATCACTGTCCGTCTCCGCACAGTACATGGCGATATCCTCATAAAAATCTTTCCCCGTCACAGCCTCGACAACCTCCAGATTCCGGTAAGTTTGCCCCAGCAGCACCTCGTCAATGTAATTTGATTCGCAATCTATACATATTACAGAAATCTTCTTCATACTTGTTGCTCCTTTATCTGTTTACTTTCCTATTCCTTCCCCTTAGCAGCTCCAGCACCTGCGCAAATTCTTTCTGCGAAATATCCTGCTCAATCAGAGCGATTTCTAGCTGCTGCATATCATCCAACACTTGGGTTAGATAGGGATTCGTCTTATATTCCGGCACTGTCTGCCTGACAGTTTCACACATTTTTTGATATTCCCCGTACTTTAAATCGGTATGGCGCAGCGCCAGCATTTTCAGCCCGCCCAGATAATAGTAAATGAGAAAATTCAACTCCATCTCCCGCGGATATCGCTCAAGCGCGCCCCTGCGCCCGCACTCCTCCCACATCAGCATCGTCGTGTAAAAGATATCCATGTGGTATGGCTCGTCTTTTTTGAGCACAATGGAGTCCGGGTTGATATAATAATGGTAAAGCTTTTCGTTGAGAAAATAAACTCTTCCCGCACATAGCTGCACAAGCACCCCCCAGTATATATCTTCATAAGCACAACCCTGGGGAAATTGCAAATTATTTTGCACAATAAACGCTCTCGTGTACATCTTATCCGTACAGCCGTTGTCCATAAGCGCGGTCGCAAGCACCTTCTTGCGCTCCGCGTCGTCCGTCAGATCCAGGCAGAAATCCTCGCTCTCCCGCCGTTTCTGCCTCTCCCACACATTGCGCACTCCATCATCCCGCACAAATTGAAACGCTGCAATGTCGCATTGGTAATCTCTGATTACCCGGTAAAGCTTCTCATAGGAATCCGGCTCCATCCAGTCATCCGCGTCCAGGAACGCCACATAATCCCCGGAGGCATGCGTAAGTCCAATATTGCGCGCCCGCCCCAGTTTACCATTTTGCGCACAGTCCACCAACAAGATATTCTGCGGGTACTTACTTTCCCAATCAGACAATTTCTGCCACGTCCCGTCTGTGGATGCGTCATTGACACAAATAATTTCCAACTTATCTAAGCCGACCGTCTGTCCCACCACCGAGGCCAGACAGCGGTCTATATATTTCTCAACGTTATAACAAGGAATTATCACACTGATTTTCTCTTCCATCTTCAACTTCTATCCTCTCAGCAGATTCATCACCTGCGCAAATTCTTCCTGCGAAATATTTTGCCCAATCAGGGCGATCTCCAGCTGCTCCATCTCCGAAAGAATTTCTTTTATGTAAGGATTCTCCCTGTACTGCGATATAATTTCACGCACTCTTTTACAAATTTCCTGAAATTCCTGATACTTCAGCTCCGAATAGCACAAGGCCATCATTTTCAGTCCGTTTAAGTAATAATGAATCAAGAAATTCAATTCCGTCTCCTGGCGGTAATTTTCCAGCAGCCCCCGCCTCTCGCACTCTTGCCAAAGCATACGCACCACATAGAACCTGTCCAAATGGTAGGGAATATCCGTCGTCATCACCGTAGAGGCTGGATTCACATAATAATGGTACATGATCTCATTAACGAAATAAACACGGTCTGCATAATAATAGGCAAGCACCCCCCAGTAAATGTCTTCATACTTACACCCTTCGGGAAAAGAAAGCCTGCTTTTGCGGATGAAATCCGCCGTGTACATCTTGTTCACACACAGATGATCCATAATATCGGTCGCCAAAAATTTCCTGCGCTCCTGCACACTGTCTATCACCAGCAGATAATCCTCCCCTCTCTGTCTGGCCTGTGTGTCCCAGATATTGCCGGTTCCGTCATCCCGTATCCACCCATAGCGCACGATATCACAGTTATAATCCTTCATTGCCCGCCAGGCTCTCTCATAAGCGTCTTTTTCCATCCAGTCGTCCGCATCGAGAAACGTAATATAACTGCCAAAAGCATGGGATAGGCCAATATTGCGCGCTCTTCCCTGCGCGCCGTTCCGCGGGCAATTTATAAGCCTGATATTAAGCGGATAACGCTTCTCCCAGGCAGATAATCTGTCCCATGTGCCATCCGTGGACGCGTCGTTGACACAGATTATTTCCAATTTATCAAGCCCGATGGTCTGCCCCACCACCGAATCCAGACAGCGGTCTATATATTTTTCTACATTATAACAGGGGACGATAACATTTATTTTATCATTCATGAAAAAATCTCAACCTTCTTCCCATTCGCTGCGGCCGTTACTATTTCCCTTTTATAATATCTGCCAGCCGCACTGCGCGATGCCGCCAGGTCTGCGCGTCCCTGGCGTAAGCATAACCTCTGGCGGCGACTTCTCTCAATTCCTTCGGATGCTGTAAATAATTCCGTACTTTGTCAGGAAGCGCCTGCAAATGTTCCAGCGAATAGATTAACGCCTCTCTGCCGTCTGTGAGCGTCCGCGCCACAAATTCACTGCCGTCTGTCAGACACACGCTCTCGTTAAGCATGGCGGAATACACACGGTCGTGAACGCCGGATTTAAACCAGGGCATCACATTCAGCACAATCTTAGCGTCTGCAATCAAGGGAATTGTCTCGTCAAAAGGAATCCTCTCGTGCAAAATCAAATTCTCCTGCTTACAGTCCAAAAACTGCCATCCCTCCCCATAGATATGAACTTTGACGTCCGCATTGGCAAGCGTGCGGATTACCTCGGCGCGCGCGCGGCTGCGCAGGATACCGTCCATGTCCTGGAACAATCGTATCATATCCCGCAGGTCTTCCTCCGGCAGCTTTGCGCCCCTCTGTCCCAGGCAGCGTTCCATTCCCGCTTCCAATGTCAGGGAAGTGTCAGTACACAACAAATCATAACAGTCCAGCCATATTTGCTTTAAGCCTTCTCCAAGACCCTGAACATGATATTCCGTGCTGTCATCCACCAGATACGCCCCGGTAAACAGCACGTCCATGGAACGCTCCTCAAAAGGAATTGCCGGACGCCGGCTGCGGATGCCGGCCAGCGGCAGGAAAAAGCTTCTCACCTTGCCCCCATAAAACCGTTCGATAAATTTCTGATGATATTCATCTACGCACAGAAACGTCAGCCTGCGGATCGGAAATATAATTGCCGCATGATAATACATCGGATGATCCACAATATAATCATAGCAATCCACATCCAGCTCATTCCAGATAATATCCCGCTGCTTTGTCAGCAGATTCATCCCGGCATGGTTAAAAAAAAGTGCCGCCGTCTTCCCTGGCGATGCAAACCCATAGACTGCTTCCCTGGCCTTATCTACATCCTGCATATCCGCCAGCAACACCTGACAGCCAATTTCCCGAAATCCCTCCGCCATCAGCCTGGCAAACGTTTTCAGGGAGTCTGTCGCTGATTCAAAAATTATAATCTTATCCATATATCGTTCCTTTAACCCTTCCCCATAACATCTTCTTATTTTTTTGACATTTGTTTATTATTCTACCACAGCCACGTCAAAAAGTCAGTAGAAAATAATAATTGACATATGTTCATTTTAGTATTATGATATATCAAAAATGAACAAACGGGGTGTGATTGATATGTTACAGAAAAAATGTTCCATTTTCTTGGGCGCCGCCATTCTCTGCCTGGGTCTTTTGGCTGGCTGCGGCTCGAAAAAAACGATTACCATTTATTCCTGCGCCGAAGAAAAATGCCTGGAACTGATGCAAAACAGGCTGGATGAGAAGTTTCCCGAGTACAACATTCAGCAAACTTACATAGACACCGGCAGCATGGCCGCCAAACTTGCCGCCGAGGGAAAAGATTCTAACGCCGATATCATTCTTGAACTGGAATCTTCTTCTCTGCAAAAATGCAGCGACAGCCTTGCCACGCTGGAAAATATTGACTTTGAACAGTATACGCCAGACCTCGTGCCGGAAAACCATAAATATGTGCCCGCTATGCGTATGAGCGGCGCCATCGTTATCGACCCGGCTGCTTTAGAAGAAAAGGGACTTGCCAAACCCACGTGTTATGATGATTTGTTAAAACCGGAATATAAAGGACTGATTTCCATGCCCAATCCCAAATCCTCAAGCACCGGCTATATCTTCCTGCTGCAAATGATAAATGAACGCGGTGAGGACGAAGCCTTTGCATACTTCGACAAGCTTGCCGAGAATATTTCCGGACAGGGCTTTACCACCTCCGGCTCCGGTCCGGTAAAGGCGCTCGTCACCCGCGAGGCGGCAATCGCCCTGGGAATGACCTTCCACGCGGCAGAGCAGATTAATGAAGGAAATGATTTTGAAATCCTCTTTTTCGATTCCGGCGCGCCCTATACCGTTTACGGCAACGCTGTAATTGAGGGCAGACAGGAAGACGAAGATGTGATGAAAGTATTCGACTATATCTGCGCAGAAGTCAGCCGGGAAGAAAATAAAATTTATGCGCCGGAGCCCATTTTCACAGACACAGAGATTACCATGGAAAACTTCCCGCAAGATATCCCCTATGCAGATATGAAGGGAATTGAAGATATAGAATTAAAGGAGCGGCTGCTGGACAAATGGAATCATTGATTGCACAAAATATTACAAAACAATTTGATGGAAAGACCGTACTGAACAATGTCTCCTTTACCGTGGAACCGGGGGAATTCCTGTCTATCCTGGGACCTTCCGGCTGCGGCAAGACAACGCTTTTGCGCATCCTTATCGGGCTGCTGGACGCAGACAGCGGAAAGCTCCTGCTGGACGGTCGGGATATTACCCATGCCGCCCCAAACATGCGCAGCATGGGCATCGTTTTTCAGAATTATGCCTTGTTTGAAAATATGAGCGTCTTAAAGAATGTGGAATACGCCTTGCGTCTGCACAAGGAATATAAGAACCGTTCACGCGAGATTGCCATGCAGATGCTCGAACAGGTCGGGCTGGCCGAGCATCTGGGAAAATATCCGGGGGAGTTATCCGGCGGCCAGCAGCAGCGTGTCGCCATCGCGCGCACGCTGGCGCTCTCGCCAGCCATCATTCTGTTTGACGAACCTATGAGCGCGCTGGACGCCGCCACGCGGCTTGCGCTGCGCGAAGAGCTCAAACGCATCCAACACGAGTCTGGAACGACGATGCTTTATATCACCCACGATCAGGAAGAAGCGTTTGCCTTGTCCGACCGCGTGATGGTGATGGGCGCCTCTGCCATTCACCAATTAGACAGTCCCAGCCACATTCTTAAGTCTCCCGCGGATGATTATGTACAAGAGTTTGTGATTGATAATCTAAACCGCAAGATTTCATCACTCATAAAGTTTTACGAAAGGAAAGGTGTTACTCCTTGTCAAACCGAGAAAAAAGAACCCTGGGATTCATCAAATTAATCATCGGATGCTTTTTCTTTCTATCCGTAATCCTTCCACTGGCAAAACTGCTTATGAACTTCGGACAGGCGGATATCGCGAAAATACTTGCCATGCCCACAGTCGGTCATGCATTCGTGAACTCCATTGCCTCATCGCTCACAGCTACGTTGATTTCTGTTACGCTTGCAATGGCCGCCGCCTGCTGCATGGCGCGCACCGCCATCCGCGGTAAAAAGTTTTTCCATACGCTGCTGCTTTTTCCCATGCTGATTCCCTCGCTGTCACATGGGATGAGCCTGATCATCCTTTTCGGCAGCAATGGGGCGCTCACCCGGTTTTTTAACATTTCCCAGGGTATCTATGGTTTCTGGGGGATTGTCACCGGCAGCGTCATGTACTCCTTCCCCATAGCCTACCTGATGCTTCTTGATATCCTGCGCTATGAAGATGCTGCGCCGTACGAGGCGGCGTCCGTGCTGGGCATTCCCCCGCACAGGAAACTCTTTGCCATCACGCTGCCCTATCTGCGTAAGCCTTTGATAAACGTGCTTTTTGCCACATTTACCTTATGCGTTACGGACTACGGCGTTTCCCTTATGGTAGGCGGCACATACAAGACGCTTCCTCTGCTCATGTATGAGGAAGTCATCGGCAGACAGGATTTTGCACAGGGGAGCGTGTTCGGCGTCATCTTATTGGCGCCTGCCATCGTCGCTTTTGTGGTAGATATGTTCTGTCAAAACCGCACGAATTCCACTTTCCAGTCAAAGCCTTTTACTCCGCGCAAATCACGCATAGGAAACGCGCTCTCCTACATTTTCCTCTCTCTGGCCTCCGTGTGCGCGCTGGTTCCTATCGTCTCTTTTGCCGTGCTGGCCTTTGCCAAGCGTTATCCCAGAGATATGAGTTTCACACTGCACCATATATTGTCATCCATCCAGAAGGGCGTATGGGGTTACTTAACGAATTCACTCATAATTGCCGTATGCACCGCGCTGCTGGGTACTGTTATCGCCTTTTTCTGCGCCTATTTTTGCGCGCGTATGCCCTCCCGCAGCTCGCGTCTCCTCCACCTTGCGTCCACAGTTTCGCTCGCCATACCCGGAATTGTGCTTGGTCTCTCTTATGTAATGTTTTTTAAAACCACATGGATTTATAACACCATTATAATCCTGGTTATCGTCAACACGATACACTTTTTTGCCTCGCCCTACCTGATGATGTACAACAGCATGGGCAAAATAAACGCCAACCTGGAAGCTGTGGGAGCAACCTTAGGCATCGGCAGGCTGAGAATGATCTGCAATGTGTTTGTCTCGCAGACCCACTCCACATTGCTGGAAATGTTTTCTTATTTTTTTATCAATTCAATGATGACGATCTCTGCCGTTGCCTTTCTTGCCACAGCCTCCACAAGGCCGGTGGCGCTGATGATTAACCAATTTGAAGCGCAGACCATGCTGGAAGCGTCCGCGTTTATTTCTCTCCTAATCTGGGGGATCAACCTTGGCGTGAAGGGCATTGTCAGCCTGACGGCTAAAAAATCACAGAAATGAGGTGATACTATGTTATCGAAGAAACAATTTGATATTTTGACTCTGATCGAGAAAACAGGACAGAAACTTTCCCAGCGGACAATCGCTGCAACTCTTGATATTTCCCTGGGAACGGTAAATAAGATACTGGCTGAATTAACGAAAGACGGATATCTGCAAGACGGCATGATTACCGACGAAGGATTACATATTTTAGAGCCCTACCGTGTAAAGCGGCTCCTTATCTTCGCCGCTGGATTCGGCTCGCGTCTGGTTCCCGTCACGCTAAACACACCAAAACCATTGGTGCGCGTGAAGGGTAAACGCATCATCGACACCCTGCTTGACGCCGCCTGCGACGCCGATATTGAGGAAATCTATATTGTGCGGGGATATCTGGGCGAACAATTCGACCAGCTTTTATCCAAATATCCCTCGATCAAATTTATAGAAAACCCCTCCTACCATGAGGAAAACAGCATTTCCTCCGCCATGCGCGCGCGGCATCTGATTGCCAACGCTTATGTCTGCGACGCCGACCTGCTGATTTATAATCCAGAGCTGATTACCAAATATCAATACCAGACAAATTACCTGGGCGTGCCGGTAGAACGCACGGACGACTGGTGTTTACACACCAGAAATGGCGTCGTCACTAAAATGTGCCTCGGAGGAACCGACTGCTACCATATGTTTGGCATTTCCTACTGGAATGAGGAGGACGGCTCACGGCTGATACAGGATATTGAGGAAGTTTACCGCTCTCCAGGCGGCAGGGAACGCTATTGGGATCAGGTGGCCTTAGAATACCGAAGCCGTAACTACCATGTCACAGTACGTCCCTGCCGTTTCAGCGATATTGTAGAAATTGATACCTACCAGGAATTAAAACAAATAGATAGTTCGTATATATAATCGTTTACGACCACAGATTTGCCGGCATATACAAGGCAGACATCTTCCATTTTAGAAAGTCCGTATTGCCCTTGCCGGTAGTAAAATATTCTATGGCGTCCAGAATGTCGCGGTTTACATATTCCTTGTTCGCAAAAGCTTTTTCCAGCTCAACAAACGGTATGATGTCATCTTCTGAGGCGAGCCAATGCGCAACGGTCTCTCTCAATTGCGCCTTTTTACATTTATATACGTCGTCATAGGGAATACTGGCAAACCTTTTGGGAATGGTGTCCGGCACCAGCCAATCCTCAACGGCAATGCTCGGCTTGCCGAACATCATACCTTCCGTCATAACGCTGGATTCGTCGGACACAATCAAGTCGCACATTTTGAGGGCAACCAAGATGCTCTCCTCCGGCTCTATGTAATGCAGATTATCATATTTCCCCTCGTGGAGCCTGCGCATTTCTTGGATATTACGAAAAGTTTCTGCATACAGCTGATTATGCTCAAATGAACTCTCATCGTACCATGCCTGTTTCACCAGAAGATTTACCGGCAGGGAAGCCAACGCGCGCACAAAATCATCCTCTTTGCCGTCGTTTTCCCAGGATGGCGCATACAAGACATTAACGTCATATTTTAAATCCATAGATTTTTTTAATTCATCTACGCGCTCCTGCAATTCTTGGGAATACGCCTGGCTGCTCTTGGGATAGCCGAGCATATAGGCGCCACAACGCGGATTCAAATAATACTGACACGCGCACCGCTGCCACCTTTCCTTCCATCTGACCCCGGGAAGAATCCCGATATCATATTTATGCCAACGCTCTACTCCCCACATATTCGGCCATCTGAGATGCCCCTGCGCCATGTCATGCAGCAGGATTACAGAAAATTTTGCATTCTCCGGCTTACCGACATGCTGACAGTATACGCCGATTTCTGCCTTCTCATCCAGATCGCTTGTCATGCGCACTTCATATCCCCGCCGCTTCGCCTCCTCCAGAATCGGATGGAGATTATACTCTTCCCCCTTATCTGTAGCAAAAAATGTAATCTCTTTTTGCAAATGCCTGTCCCGCACATCAGATTGTCCATGCAGCAGCATCTGATGCTCCATAGCAATCCCCAACGGCTTGTTATGAAACGCCTCCCAGTGGTGCAGTCTGCGAAAAGTCTCCACCTGGCTGGCAAACAGACCTGTCTGTGCTTTGAGCGCGGGCAAATCAAGCAATTCTACAAACGTAGCTGTCAACACCGTTTCTAAAACGCCGATCACGTTCTCCGCCACGACCTCAAACAACAGCATTGTCTTCTGCATCTGAGAATTTCCCCTGACTTCATACTGCCTGAGATTATCCAGACATAACTGTACGCATTCTCTGCGGAACATCATTGTCGTGAGGTTTCCCAACAAGTTATTGCTTAATTCTATACATACACGCAGCGTCTGGCTGCCGCGGAAACAGGTATCAGCAAAACTGCCGCAAAAATATTCATCGGGAGACGCAATATTTGTCCCATCAGGCTCAACATACTCCCGGTAGCAGAAGAAGACTGCCGCCTCCTTGAGTTTCTCCGCATATTCTACCATGCATTGAATCTTATTGGGCGCCAGCAATTGCCCCGGCTCCAGAAAACAGATATAATCACTATCCGTACTCGCACAGTACCCTGCAATATCCTCATAGAAATCTATCCCCGTCGTCGTCTCCACTACCTCTAAATTGGCGTATGTCTGCACTGCTAACATCCTGTCAATATAACTGCTATCGCAATCTATACATATTACAGAAACTTTTTTCATTTTCCTCTCCTATCCGTACCTGCAAATTTCAGTCCTCTCACCATATTATCGGCGCAGGCTTACGGCGATATCCCCAGCAACTTCTGAATATTATTCACACAAGCCGTCCTGTCTCCTCCGCGGTAAACGTTACTCTCTGCAACATGCGCACGGTCAATCACCATATCTGCAAACAAATTTTCCATCATATTATACTCGTTCCATGCCGCAAGCAGACCATATTTATTGGCAATTCCACCGACTGGAAGAACCTTATCAACATAGGGAAAGGACTGATACAAGGCAACCAACATACGATAAAATACAAATCCCGCCGGAACGCACTCTAACACCCACTCCTGGTCAAACCACTGAATATTCCCATCTATATAAAACGCATTACGCAAAATCATATCAATAAATCCAACCTTTAATATGGGGCCATATTTGTCCGCGTTTACCTCTTTGTCAATTTCCATCGTATAGAAAATATTCTCTTCCGCCGCTATATGTTGTGAAGAGCTGAGAATTTCCTGGTATACCATATCCAAAATCCTGCATACCTCAAACTTATTTTTCCGCTCTACGGCTTCCAGTACCACTTCTTCGAGCGATTGCCCCTGTACGAACTCAGACACCAGCCTCCCATTTTTAAGCTGCATCGGCAGCACGTTCTTCCCCGCTTTTTGCAAGGCAAGGCCATTTTTCACACCCTGCCATATATGGGCCGCCCCTTCCGTCTCATTGAGCGGTACTTTTTCCACCTTGCCCTCATCCGTAAACAACGTGGCAATCCGGTACTTTTCCTTTCTCTCCGTACTGAAACAGCTAAACGTGACCCTGCCCAAATGCCCGTCGTCTGAACACTCTACAAGGAAAGAATTGGCGAAGAACTCAAACACGCCATTCTCAATGACATCCTTATAAACACCCATCTCATCTGCAACTAAGGTTTTTCTGTCAGGAATATAATATGGCTGTAAGTTATGCATGTTCTCATTCTTAGGCAACTGCTTTTGCGAGTAAAGCACCGTCGGCAGCTTATAATCCGGCAGTGGATAATAAAAGAAAGAATGTGCAAACCCACTGTCCTTCACCAAATCTTCCAGTTCCTTTTTAGAAAAAGTCCTCACACCCTTATTGGTGATGGAATATTGATTCATCCCCTCAAAAGGAAATCCAGTATGATCCTCCCTGGCGCCGCACCAATACTTGAGCCCATATTTATTCTCAATGGCGATGAGAAGCTTTCCGCCCGGCTTTAAGAATTTCTTAATCTCCATCAGGAAATCAAGGTAGGGATTCTCTGTATTCGTGTAAGTTCCCTGATATTCCAACACGCCGATCAGCGTAATATAGTCAAACTTCTTGTCAAACTGAATATCATTTAAATTACCGACAATAATTTCCAGATTCTCCCTCTCGCGGCAGCGCAGCAGCGTTGCTGTCGCTCTTCGCTTCGAGAGCTCCACTGCCGTCACATCATGGCATTTCTCACAGAGCATATTGGTAATGGCGCCCATACCGCAGCCGATCTCTAATACGCTGCTCTCTTTCTCAAACGGATACCAGTTCAAGATATTCTTCCGCAGATGCGTCAAATGGTAGTAAGTCGGCCAGCTCATATTTGCCAGAATAACGTCTGCATATTTTTCCGGTTCATTTTCAGCTATCAGCTTAATGAGTATGTCCTCAATATCTCCATCTGAATACAAGTCCCCATCCTTATACCATTTGAGGTTAAATGTCGGCTTGGGGTTCAACTTTTCGATCAATTCACGGTACATCTTTATTCCTCCTGAATTCTCACAGTTTTTTTGTCTTTAATATAAATTGGGATATGGGCAGGAATTGTGCATTTTCCCCCGCCAGTTGATATATTGCATCCGCCGTCTCCTTAGGCACGCCGCATTGTTCGCCGTCCAGGTTCATCCCCTGTAAATCTTCAAGCGCAAAACCGCACTCTGCAATCAATTTCAGTATATCATTGACTGCAAAATGGCGAATATGTGATTTATCCAATATTTCCGAATGGACAAAAGCAAAATTGCCTCTCAACATAGAAACAAACACCGAAATATGCATAACGTTAAATATGGAAAACAACATCCTGCCGCTGTCTTTCAAATATGCTTTGAATCTTCTGACAACCTGTTCCGGGGAATTGAACGTTTCCAAAACTTGGTTGAATATAATGTAATCAAAATATCCCTCTTCGTAAGGCAGCTCCATGGTCTCTGCATCGCCGCAGTCCACGCCCAGGTAATCGCCGCCCAGCCGCGCCACTGCTTGACGGGATTCTATACCCCTGACAATAGATTGAGGCCACATATATTTTATCCTGGACAAGGTCATGCCGGCGCCGCAGCCAATCTCTAACACGCGCAGCGGCATGTCCTTTTCTTCTGTTATCATCTCAAGGAAATCCTTTTGGATATAAGTATATTTCTCTATATCAAACCCCCATTTATCCTGAAAAATCTGACGGTTTTCCGCCATTTTTTTGCACTGCCGCTTGCATCTTTGCGAAAGCTCTGGCTTCCAAAGTGTACAATAAAGCTGTTGCGGCAGAAAAGAAGATGATAGCCCGCATATCGCAGCCTTACGCCTAAGTCGTCATCCTCATAAAAACCCTTGCCAAAGCGCAGATCAAACAGCCCTGTTTCCTCCAAAGCCTTGCGTTTCACAAGAAGCGCAAAGCCGGACAGCCAGACCTTCTTCTCATAAGGATTCTCATGTGGAATATTATTTTTCTCGCCAAATTCCAGATATTCCGCCACAGAATGAAAACATTCTTCTATATGCTGTTCATTGCCGACAAAATTAGACGCGCTGCCCACCGCCCCAACTTTTTCACTTTCATACAGCCCCATGCGAAGCCAAAAAACAGCGTTAGCGGTAACCAGTGTATCATTATTTAAAAAGAAAATATCATGTCCCTGTTTGGAAGCCTCCACTCCCTGATTGCAGGCAAAGCCAAACCCTTTATTCTCTTGATTGCGTATAAGAACAATGTCATCCTGCCGTTTTAGCCATTCCGCGATACCGTCGTCTGAGGCGTTGTCTACGATAACCAGCTCGTACGCCGACTGCGGGTTCGTGCTGCGGATGCTCCTTATACAATCCTGCATCATGGCATTACAATTATAAGATACGACCACCACCGATATGGGGGGAGGTATCTTAACGCCGTCCTGGCGGCGCAGTTCCTCCATTTGCCGGCGAATTTGCCGTCTGTCCTCATCAGAATCACAATAAAATTCCGCATTCTCGTAACAGAGATACGCCTGGCTGATATTTCTCATGCGGTAATAATCTCCCAGTTTTACATAAAGCCGGTAATTACGGCAATCCTGCTTTAGCCCCTCGGCAATCTCCCGAAACGTACTTTCCCCTCTATAATACGCGTTAAATATTTTCCTTGAGCTATAATAACTCTTGAGATTATAAAAGCCGTCGTCGTGAATACACCAAGTCTGTTCCTGATTTGGTACCACTACCTTATATCCCTTCCGTATAAATTCCTGGCTCTGAGAAGCGTCATAGAAATCCCAATTGTGAAATAAATCTTCACGCCATGTCAAATCATACTGTGTCGCCATCAGCAAGCCGTCAATAGCTTCCACCTCACAGTACGTTCCCTCTATCCTGCCAATTTCACTCTCTTTTGACTCATATATAGCGCTGTAGTAGATCTTGCCTACCCGCGGCGCATTCCACATAATGGCGTTTTCCGGCATCTTCGGCGCGCCGACCATCCCTATCATACCGATAGTTTCATCTGCAAATATATGCAGCATATCCCGGATAAAATGCGGATTGACGATAAAGACGTCCTGATGAAGATAAACTTTATATTTCGCATCACTGCTTTGCATCCCTTCGTTATAACCTGCCGCCATGGACTTGGCTCCACGGATAGACATGCATTCCACCGTATAATTCTCAGGAACCTCCAAATGATTGATATATTTTAACATTTCCTGTTCATACTTATCATTGTTCACACAGGCAATAAAACATATTTTCTTATCATCCATACTGCCTTCTCTCCTTTAACTCCATGCAAGTCTTCTGAAACTTCACCGCCAACTCGCTGGGATTTTCAATCTGTGACAAATATGCCAGCGCATTATCTATATTACCGGACTTTACCGCTACTTCTGCCAAAAGACATAACGTTATCTCATCTCCCGGCGCCGACTGCAAAGAACGTTTCAAGGCAATCTCTGCTTTCTCTGCTTCTTCTGCATCCAGGAGAAGCTCTGCCATCCGCAGATAATATTCTTTTTCTTGCACAACGCAATGTTCCAGCACAAATTCCCACAAGGCGTTATCTGCTTCCTGCTGTTTAATAAACTTTACAATAGACCTGTCCGCGCCAGCTTCCTTATACTGCATTTTCCATAACAATTCCTGGCACTCAAAGACGAGCTCCTTTTGCGCTTGCAGCTCATCCGGAATCTCAGGAATTCTCTTCTGATAGCCCTCTGCCGCCACCGTCTGCCCATTCTCCCGGTAAATTGCCGCTATTCTGGCAGTGACCCGATAATTCCCCGGTAAATATTCCTGGAGAAAAAGCAATATGGAAAGCCATAATTGCTGTAATCCCTCATCATCAAAAATCTTCTCCAACTTCAAGGCCATCGTCAGCGGACGTAAAACGGACGTCGTCAGCATCACACCCATCCAGTTCGTCGATACCGAATGTTCTTTAAGAAATGACAGGAACTCGGCTCTTGTCTCCCGCCCAACGTTAAAATCCAGACGGTAGAGAATCATTTTAAATTGGAAAAATACATCCAGCAAACCTTCTACCGTATCTGCCTGTTCTAAGATTGTTGGCGAAACGCCTCTGGCGTCTTCCAGCTCATAGATGCTCATAATAACAAACATGATTGCAAACGCATCCACCTGCTTATAATGCTCAAAAAACTCTCTATCGCCAAACATGTCCTTAATCTTCATGCGGCTCTCACTGCTTCCTTCTGCCAGGAGACCATCTATCTTTGCAAGGTATAAATTTATATCTTTCCCCCAGGTCTCCTGCCATTCCCGTTCCCTTTGCTCTTCGGCCAACGCTTCCTGTTCTGTTGACTTATAATCTTTTTCTTCAATCATCCCTTCTCCTCTTAGCTCTTTCTCCTCACCGCGCGGCTGCCATTCCTTCTTCGCATGCTGTCTTTGCTCCTGCATGGAAAACCGCTAACATTTGCTATACTTTTTCATGAGGAATTTATATGTTGTTTCCGGCACCATCGCCTTTACCTTCTGCCAACTCTGCTTCTCTAACTCCCTGCGGACGGCGGAGGCGCTGATTACCTCCCCTGCCCAATCCTTTCTGGGAATCTCCGAGAATTCTATGTTCCCCGCCCTGGCAAATATTTCCCGCATTTGCTGATTATACTGGGCAGTCACCGGGTCAAGAGGCTCTTCCCCTGCAAAACGCACGCTTATGCTAAACTCCGGCGCAATATATTCACAAAATATGTTTAAATCGGAGGACGCGTCAACTTTGATCTGGCGGTTTTCCTCCTTACGAAAATATGCCGGCAGCGTTTGGTATGATAAGACGAAATCGCCGGAAGGGACTGCAATCACATTTCCCATATCCTTAACGCCTTCCTTTACCATATGGAACCTTTCCGCAAATGAAAAATAGGAACGGTTCTCTTCTACCACAAAAATAATTAATTTCTCAACCTTTTGGGCCGATTCTTCAATCAAGTACCTATGCCCCAAAGTAAATGGGTTGCAGTTCATGACTATTGCCCCAACCGAACTGCTGTCCCCCAGAAATTCCCATATCCTGTAGTCCGTCCCCAGCTTGCTTATATACTTTTTAATCTCAGCCTCCCGCTTCCAGGAGCCTCTCACTGTAAGGTTAAGACCATCCGCCCTGGCATATCCATCCTCCACGTCTTTTGCCTGTCGTATAAAGGGCATAATCACGCTCTCGCTGATCTCCTGTGAAATCCGCTCATTTCCCCTTGCGTTCGTATGAATGGGAACATTATAGAACCACCGTTCTCCTTGTCTCTGTGCAAAAAGGGCGTCTAATTTTAAATCTGGCTCTTCTCCCACCATTTTTCCCCAGCCTATATCCTCTCCCATGCATATAATAACATCTTTTTTGTGGATAGGCAACGAAGCAATTGCCGACTGAAGAATATCAAGCTCATAAAACAGATAACTCACCGTACAGACGCCGTAATTATCAATCCCATGCGTTTTAAGATATCTGTCAATCTTACAGCTCAGATAATCATCGTACAAGACGCCAAATCCTTCTACAATACACGGGCCTAGCAGCCAAACCGTATGCTCTCCCTGCGAAATTCGTACTACCTTAACGTCGCCGTGATACTCCGCCAACTTATCCAGGATATGCCGCCTTTCCCATTCCTTCTTCTCATAAAAAATCTCCGGCTGCAATCCGTTCACTTTCCGAAATGCTTCTGTCTGAGACGGCTCTTTTAATTCCCTTCCGTCTGCTCCGCCGACAAAATTCGTCATGTATTCTTCCTCATCCGTCATATAGGACAGCTCCCCTAAAAGAGGAAGCCGGCAGAGAAAGAAATTATCCCATTCTTTTTGCATCCGCATTTCCAGCAGCCGTACCTCTTTTTTCATCAGCATTACCAGAAACTGGAAACTTGCAGTTACATCGCATTCTGCCGCTCTTTGCAAAAACATTTCCGTGCCCTCGGCATAAATTCTCATGACTGTCATGTCCATATGCGTCTGCATGGCGTCTGTCTCGTAGCCCAGAATTTTCCACTTGTCTCCATGCAAAATATAATCTATCCCATTCTGACGCAAAATCTCCAGCAAATAAAAGGAAAATTCATTCATATCATAAATCTCCACGGATTCTATGCCGGAAAAGTTCTGCTCCCAACGCAACAATTGAGGGTTACGCATTAACATTTGCAAAACCTGTCCAATATACAGATAACTCTCTTTATCCGAAAAACTATCATAACAGAAATATGTCAATTCACGCTCTTTGTTATACACTGGCAGATATTTTAATTTCGGATATCTGTGGAAAATTTCTTTTGCCTGTTCCCACATTTGGGGTCCTGCAATTACACGTTCTCCAATTACACATCGGCTCCAATCTGCCGCTTCATAATACGCAATGCTTTCATAAGTAATAAACCCTTCTGTCTCTCCGCCGTTGGTAACCATTATAACATCGCGCGTATTATTCTTAAAAAAATCATATAATATTGCCTGCGACAACATTTCCCGGCCTACATCAAAAATTTTTTTATCACAGAATCGTATCATATTTTTCTCCAAAATCCTCCATCTGCTTCTTCATGCATGATTCTATATTATCTGCATCCGCCAGCCATTCCTTCGTCCAGGCAACGGTGTATGCTATGCTCTCTTCTATCCCCCACGTGCATTGCCAGCCTAATCTGCTCTTAATCTTAGAACAGTCCAAACGCAGGAAGCTCGACTCATGCACCGGATTATTTTCCGCACACGTCTCCCACTCCAGTTCATTCTGCCATTTCGAGCAAAACATATTTACCAACTCCCCGGTGGAAACACAGGACGCTTCTGACGGTCCCACATTATATTCTCCTTGCAGCCGTGTATCCTCATACTGTTTTCTGATAATCAAAAGATATGCCGACAATGCCTCAAGAACATGCTGATATGGCCTGATAGAATAAGGATTTCGCACCTTTATCTTCTGCCCTCTTATTGCAGCCCTCACACAATCCGGTATAATCCGGTCATGCGCAAAGTCTCCACCGCCTATGACGTTGCCTGCCCTTGCCGTGGAAACAGCAATATCAATGCCGTCAAAAAAGGACTTTCGGAAACTCTGCGTTACCAACTCTGAGCAGGACTTGGAATTAGAATATGGATCATACCCATTAAGCGCATCGTCTTCGCGATATCCCCAGCACCACTCCCTGTTTTCATATACCTTGTCCGTCGTTACATTGAGCACCGATTTCACACTGCCACAATGCCTCACACTTTCCAGCAGATTGACGGTTCCCATGACATTGGTGCCAAAAGTCTCCCGCACGCGAACATAAGACTCCCGTACAATTGGCTGAGCCGCAAGATGAATGACAATCTCCGGTTTTTTGTCCTGCATTGTCCTCACCAGCTTTTCATAATCCCGCACGTCCCCTGTTACCGTCTCCATGGACTCATGCAGCCGCAAAATGTCATACAAATTCTCCTCTGTAGGCGGCTTCAGCGAATACCCATAAACCTGCGCTCCTGCTTCCAACAACAGTTTACTTAGCCACGAACCTTTAAATCCTGTATTTCCGGTTATCAAAACCTTTTTCCCTCTGTAAAATACGCCGTCAAGCATAACGATGCCTCTCCTTCCATGGTGCCTGCCCGCTGCTCCAAAGCCCTTCCAGGTAATCCCTGTCATGTATGTTGTCCATCGGTGACCAGAAACCATCATGGCGGTACGCCGCCATCTGCCCTTCTGCCGCTAACCGTTCAAAAGCCTCTGTTTCCAACATACTGCCGCCATCTCCGAGGTAACGGAAAATCTCAGGTTCCATTACCATAAAACCGATATTCACCCAGGATTGATCTTCCCGCGCCTTCTCTTTAAATCCTTTAACCATATTATCTTTATCGTTCAGCTTTAGCGTTCCAAACCTTCCCTCCGGCCTGGTCGTAGAAATCGTTAGAATCCTGCCTTCCTTCCTGTGAAAGCGAAGCAACGCATCTAAGTCAATATCTGCCACCCCATCTCCATATGTCAGCATAAAAGATTCCGTGCCAAGATATTCCCTGACTTTAAGAAGCCTCCCTGCCGTCAGAGTCTCAACCCCCGTATGCACCAGGGTCACCTTCCAATTTTCTGCTCTGTCGCCAAAAAAAGAGACTGTTTCATTCTCAAGATTTACACACACATCGTTACAGCTGGCATTATAATTGACAAAGAATTCGTTTATCATATGTCCTTTATACCCACAACATACGATAAACTCTGTAATACCATACGTCTCATATATTTTCATAATATGCCACAGAATAGGCTTCCTGCCAATCTCCACCATAGGTTTCGGTCTGCTCTTTGATTCCTCGCTGATCCTCGTCCCTTTTCCGCCTGCCAAAATTACAGCTTTCATAAATGCAAACACCTCTCGTCTTATAAAGTCTCTACCCCTTGCTGCCAGCTATAACGAGGCGTCCATCCCGGCAAAACCGTACCAATCCCAGCGGGCTCCATGATCTCCCGGTCTCTGTAAGCACGCCCGCCCCAATTAATCTCTAAACGCTTCCCCTGAATCCTCAGAAATTCCTCTATTAACGTCCGCAGCATGACCGGCTCTTCTTCCCGTAAAGCATAGCGGACAGCCGTACCGGGAGCCATCTCAGCCAAGAGTTCCAGCGCGCGCGCATAACCGCTTACCAAATCTTCGATATGGCAATAATACATCTTCTGCCTGCCGCCGGACATATCAATCCGGGCTCCATCTTCCAAATCCCTGATAATATTGAGAATCTTTTTCCTATTGTCATCCGGGCCATAAGAATCAAAAATCTGCAAGGTTACCGCACTGCATCTTCTTGCCTTTACATAGTACATAAGGATATCCTCTGCCGCTTGTTTTGTCGCCGCATAAAGGTTTACCGGATTATAATCTTCTTTTGCAAACTGCTGCCAGTAAGTGCCGGTATTGATAATCTTCTTACATCCTGCACTGACAGCCGCATCAAATACAACCGTTGAAAAAACCAGATTTGCGTTCAGCAGGTTTTCAATATTATCTGCCGTATGTTCCCCGTAAAATACGCCCGCCAGATGAATTAATACTTCTGGCTGAATTGCTGCCAACCTCCCATATACCTGCTCACTGTCATAGACAATGAACTCCTTTACATACGCCTGAATCCCTGCTGTCTCTGAAGTTGTTCTCACTATGGCGTATACTTCATGCTTCCGGCAAAAAGCGGAAACTAAATGGCTTCCTATATAACCTGTCGCCCCGGTGACTGCTATCCTCATACTCTCTGCTCCTTCCGGTGACTGCCGTCCCCATACCCTTACGTTCCTTTGGGTGGCTGCTGTCCCATATCCTTTCCTGTAAATACCAACCGCTATTACATCTCTCCGGGCAAACGCGGCTTGCACACTTTTATCCTACTTCCAGCCCCTGATACTTTTGACAAAATTCCTGAAAACTCATCAGCGCTTTATCCCGCTCAGATACGATAGGCTCCCCCTTCAGATAACTCCATTCAATTCCAATATCCTTGTCATTCCATAGAATACCGCTGTCATACTCTGGCAAATATTTGCCGCCACAGCGATAGTGAAATTTTACAAGCTCAGACACTGCCACAAATCCATGTGCGAATCCTGCCGGGATATAGAACCCCAGCTTATTCTCGTCGCTAAGCTCAATACCCTTCCATCTTCCAAACGTTTGCGAGCCTTTCCGCAAATCCACCACTACATCATAAATCGTGCCAATCGAAACTGTAATATATTTATCCTGGGGATATTTTAACTGAAAGTGCATACCTCGAACAACATTCTGGCGGGAGCAAGTTGTCATGTCCTCATCGTTATTCAGCACGATTCCATGCGATGCAAAAAACTCACGCTCATACGTTTTCATAAAAAAGCCCCGCTCATCGTACGCCACAAAAGGATGCACAATTTTAAGCCCCTCAAACTCTGTATCTTCTATCTCAAATTTCTGATTCATTATACAAACTCCTCAACTTCCGGGATTAAAACTATAAATTTTGCTCCCCATTCCTTCGTATACGCCAAAGCCTCTTTAATCTCCTCTTTGAGATTCCAAGGTAGAATGATAATATAATCGGGCCTTGTCTTTGCGATCTCCTCCGGTGCAAGTACAGGAATCAAAGTCCCGGGCAGCAGACACCCCTGCTTGCTGGGGTTGGCGTCTACGACATAATCTATGATTTCCCTGCCAATGCCGCAGTAATTGAGAAGCGTATTCCCCTTTGCCGCCGCGCCATACCCGACAATATGGCTGCCCAGCTTTTTAAGCTCAACCAATCTCTCCAGCACACGCAGTTTTATTTGCCTTACTTTCTCTGCAAACTCCTCATAAACCTCATTTTCACCTAAGCCAAATTCTTTCTCTTCTGCAAGCAGTTCTTCCACATGTTCCGAAACCTCCTGCTTTTGATTTTCAGCATGCGTGGCATAGACACGCAGAGAACCTCCATGCGTGTTAAGCTTCTCAATATCAATCAGCTTTAACCCTTGCTCTTCAAAAATCCGCTTCACAGCAAGAACGGAAAGATACGAAAAGTGTTCATGATAGATGGTGTCAAACTGATTGTATCGTATTAAATTCAACAAGTGGGGAAACTCCACCGTAATAACGCCATCCGGCTTTAACGCCTCTTTAAATCCCTGCACAAAATCCCGGATATCCGGCACATGCGCCAGTACATTGTTGCCAATAATCAAATCCGCCTTTTTCTCCAGATTGCGGGCGAACTTCTTGCTGAAAAAATCTATCCTGGTCTCTATGCCTTTCTCAATCGCCGCCTTGGCTACGCCGGCGGAAGGTTCTATGCCAATGGGCGCAATCCCATAATTTTTAAAATACTGTAACAAATATCCGTCATTCGAGGCAACCTCCATGACAACGGAATCGGAACCCAAAGACAATCTGCGCACAATCATATCCACGTAAGATTTGCAGTGTTGCAGCCAGCTTGAAGAATAGGAGCTAAAATATTTATACTCTGAGTTAAAAATCCCTTCCGGCATCTCGAAATCCAATACCTGCACCAATCTGCATTTGTCACAGACAGCCGCCTGCAAGGGAAGATGGTACTGACCTTTCCCGACAGATTCTTTCTGTATGTAATCATTGGACAAAGGAGCCAAACCTAAATCCACAAACATCGTTTTTATCTCTTCTTTACAATACCTGCAATGATACATGATTCTTCCCATTCCTTTCTACTCCTGCCAATTCTTCCAGGGCGCCCTGCCCGTTTCATATAAATATTCAAGATAATGCTTATCCCGAGACGTCTCCATGGGCGACCAAAAACCTTCATGAAAATAGAGGGAAATCTCGTGGTCATGCGCAAGCCTTTTCATGAGCGGCTCGCTCATCACATCATCCTCGGAAAATTCCTGCAAATAAGAAAATATTTTCTCGGAAAATACCATTGTGCAGGCATCCGCGCGCACAAATTGATGGCTGACAGGCGTATCTTCGCTTAATTCTCCCTTTTCGGTAATTGGCAGCGCCCGGCTTCTGCCCGTGGGAGCGGTAACCGCCATCGTGACCGCTTTTTGGCTCTCCAGGTGCCGCGCCACCAGGCTGCCGATATCAATATCCGAGACGCAATCTCCGTAGGTCACCAGGAAATCTTCCTTACCCACAAAAGCCCGCACCTTTAAAAGCCTTTGGGCTATGGAGGAATCCTTGCCGGTGTCCGCCACCGTAACTTGCCAGTTCTCCGTTTTTTTCTTGTGAACCTGAATGCTGTTGGAATTTAAATCAACAGTAATATCTGACTGGTACAGATAATAATTCAAAAAATAATCCTTGATATAGTCGCCTTTATATCCCGCACATATAATAAACTCATCCAGACCCTGGCAGGAATAGTTCTTCATAATATGATATAGAATTGGCTTTCCTGATATTTCTGCCATAGGTTTGGGTATCGGCTCATACCTGTCCGCCACAATGCTGGGCAGGCCTCCCGCCAAAATTACTGTTTTCATATTTCCTTCTCCACTTCTTCCAAACCTAATAATTGCTGATTTTTTCTACAAGCAGCGTCGCCTGATAAATATTTTTTACGCCATACTTTGAGGCGTCTAATACCACGGTTCCATTTTCTTTCACATGCGTCTGATAGTTCTTTACATGGTCCATATCTTCTTGCGGCGGTACATCCTCCTCTTTTCTCATCAGCTCATTCCAAAATTCCGTCTCAAACCACTGATAAAACGCTTCTCCATTCAGCTTTGCGGCATAACGCATTTCCATCACCTGACGCTCGTATATATACTCTCTTTTATGCATTAAACCGTACAAATCGGTATACCATTTCTTCATGTCGAAAATTTGCGTCACTGCCTCAAATGCAAGCAGCTTCTTTGCCACTGCACGTATCAGGGAATTGTAACACAACCCTATATCAGAAGTAATCCGGGGAACAAGCCGCTCGATAGGAGAGCTGCTCCAGCCGCCAATATAACTGTTTTCCCCTAACTCTTTATTGCGCCCTCTGGCATTTACTTTTTCCAACGTATCAAGCTGCCTCGTATATTGCGCGCCTGTCGAGCAATGCGCCATCCCTGCAAGTGTCAAAGGATAGTTGACAACGCACACTTGGGGATGGATAATTGCATTCACAATGCCAATAAAAATATCCTGGCAGGGACCATCCCACAACCTGCCTGTCTTTGCCAGCAAAGTTTTCATATAGCTCCTGCGAAATCCTGAGTTAATATAAAGCAGGGGAAGCCCATACATTGTCTGCGGCACTTGCAGGATATTGTTAAGAAACCACTCGCCGTCCAAATATCCAGTAGGGTATGTACCTTTGGAAATATGGCATGGAAACGTAAGACAATCCGAAATTCCTGCCCCATAATCCGGCCACTGATATTGCCCTCTTGTCCACATTAAAATCTCGTCCGGCACGTCCTTTAATACCTCATCCAATGCCTCCAACGTCCACGGGAGCGCCCCATCGTCCGCACCCAGCGGAATGACAAACTCTCCCCTCGCTTTCAGGAACGCATATTCAAAACTCTTACCAATTACCAGAGGACGGGGCGTCCTGACATAATGGATCCTTTCATCCTTTTCTTTAAGTTCTTCACACAAGTGAAAGATATCATCGTTCCCCTCTGTGGAATTATCGCTTACAAGAATCTCATACTCTCCTTTCCACCTCTGGTTCATGCAGGTCATCAGCGTATAACGCAAAGTTTCCGCACTATTTTTCGTTGGTATGACAAAAGAAAAACGAAATTTCGGTTCCGCCTCCACATCTTTATGGGCGTCACATTTATAAATCTTACTGACATAGGAAAGATAATCTCCTGCCCAGCCAAAAGTCAATTTATCTTGCAACACAGGCGTTCTCATGAGGGAAAGCCGCTCCACTTCACATCCCCGTTCCATGTTAAGCATCAACTGATCTAAAACATGCCCGGTTGCTACAACGCATACCATCCTGCCCGCAGCCTCCCGGCATACCCTCTTTAACATATCTTCCAGACCGTCTTGCTTATACTCTAACGTCAATATCTCTTCACGGGGATCAAGATATTTCGCACTGTTGTCATCACTGAAACTTTCCTCCGTTTCTTTGACAAGCATAATCACTCTGTGCCCAAGCCGGGAAATCATATTTGCCAGCACATGTCCATCGACTTCCTCATTGCCATCACAGATCAGCGCAAACGTGTTACTATCCTCCGACAGCATTTCTAACAGGAACCCAATATTCTGCAAATCCATAACCTGCTTGCCAACTTTTCCCAATAGCGGTTCCCCGGACAATTTGGCGGACAAAACCGCTGCCACTGCATGAACAACCGACTCATTCAGGCTATACGACGTTTCCGCAATCTGCCTGATCACGGCAGCATTATCTTCCTCTTGCAGATATTGTTCTTGTATTTTAGAAAATGTTCCCACAATATTTGTGATCTCCGCTTGTTCTTCTAACAATAACCTGTCCTTCTCACTAAGGCAAAGCCTGGAAAATATTTCTGTCAGAGGCAGATATTCTTTATAGCATCCATCTGCATTCTGCTTCATCTTCTCACAAATATATGCAAGGCACTCTCCAAGCCCGTCATAATCTTCATATAGACAAATGACCTCCTGTAAAAAGAACAATATATCTTCCATACTATAATCTTTGTTCCCTAAAATCTCCTGCCGTATTTCTTGTATAGTCATGGGAAATGTTCTCATATAATTCTATCCTCCTAATCTTGATAATCAGATAAATCTGCTATAATCTGCGCCTCATAAACCGGATCGTTAAGCTCTTCCGCCCCCTCATCGCCTTCTACTTCATTATTATATTTATATTTCACGGCAACTCTCTCGCCTTTCCCGGCAAGGAACCACTCATATTCCAAATCGAGATGCCCAATATCAATCGCCTGGTGACCTTCCACCGTCAAATCGTATGCGAGCACGCCCGCCGACGGTCCCATGGCAATCAAAAAGAGCGTATCACTCTCGGCATGTGCTAAGGATGCTTTCAAGATATCGTCATAACGGTCAAAGGAGCTGGTCGCCGGAGCAAGGATACGTTTTATCTCCCGGGCCCCATCCAGCAGATGATTGCCGACGCCCATCCTGGTCTGCGCCCCTTCCACGATGATTACGCTGCGTTCCCGCCATATCTCTTTTATCGCTTCAAACCGCTTCTTTGGCGCATCGGTCTGATTGTCCTTAAATATCACATACGGCCGTGAGACATAGGCGTCATAATAAACTCTGTCATGCTCCAAAAGCTCCATTTGCCGCTCTCTCACGTTCTCCCCCATCATGTATAGACGTATGGCATTGGCAGCGCTTTCCGTATACGCCTCCAGGGATCCATAATTATTGGCAATCGCAATCAGCATACGCGGATGGCGGCTGTGCAGCACTTCCTCTAAGCGAACTGCCAGCGTATCGTTTAACTTCTGGAACTTATGTCTCTCCATCTTACTGATTTGCGCAAATTCGCCATCACCAAAACGTGCGATTGACTTTTTCCCTTTGATAATTTCTTCCAATGTCTCGTTGACATTGCGAATTAGCGGATAATAATGTTCTTCCCTCCTAATCGCAGGATCTAAAATTTCATATTTAAAATTATTTATATTCGCCCAATTCAACGACTGTTTCACATCCAATGTATTCAAATTTGCGACAATTGTTGACATCTCGTTCATCGTCTGGCTGTTGATAGAATATAATTCGCGGATCAGTTTCACCATTGATTCATTTTCTTTTTTTCTCGCATGATTCTCTGCTTGAAGTTCCTGCAGCTTTTGTTCCAAATCTGCTACCTTTTGCTCCAAATTCATCTCCATCCTACCCTTCTATTATCCTGTAACTGACGATTTGCATCGCCTGTTTATAAGTTACATTTTCTCTAATTATAATGCGTAACGCCCTGCTGTCAACCGTCAATGATCCTCACAACTTCCTGACAATATGCTGCCAACTCTTGCTGGGAAAACTCCTGTTGCAGGGATGCCAGTACCCTGCCAAGCTTTGTAAAACATTGCAGCTGTAAGTAAGGATTCTGCTTATATTCCGGGAATAGCTCCAATACTGTTCTTTGCATATTGCGAAAATAATCGGCTCCCAAATATTTATTGCTTTTACCAGAAAAATACAAAGTCTCAATGTAATAGCTGTGCAGAAAATGAAATTCTATCTCGCTGTAATATTCTTCTATATACTTTTTCCGGGATATCAGTTGTTTCAGCAGCTCCAACTGTACAAACGGATGGTTATAGAGCGTATGTTTCTGATCCATATGCTTTACCGTTGTGCTCGGCTCTGTCTGCCGGTAATAATATAATCCTTCTTCCATACTGTAAAAACGTTCCGCCTCAAACAGCAGCGGATAAACAAAATACGGTTCCTCATAGACGACGCCCTCTGGAAATGCGGCTGCCTGTTCTTTGAGAAAACTTGTGCGGTAGAGCTTATTCTGGCTGCCAAATGTAAACAAAGTACCCAACAGCATACCTTTTCTAATCTCGGACAATGTACCGTCGAGAAAACCGTAACGGCTGGCGCTATCTTTTGTACTGCCTTGCCGAAATACATGAATAAAGCAAAACTGCAAAATATCCACGCAATACTCTGCCGCTTTGCTATATGCTTTCTCACACATACTATGATCCAGCCAGTCATCTGAATCGAGAAACATGACATATTCACCAACAGCTCTGGCAAGCCCTGCATTCCTGGCGCCGCCCTGCCTGCGGTTCTCTGCCAGAGAAACAACTTCCACCGACTGCGGATAGGCCCCCGCAAATTCCCTCAAACATTCCAGTGTATTATCTGTGGAAGCGTCATCAACGAAAATCATCTGTATACCTTCCAGGCCAAGCGTCTGATTTCTGATAGAAGCAAAACATTCCCCCAAATATTTCGCTGAATTAAAACAGGGAACAACCATTGATATTTTCTTCATTTTCTTTACATTCATTTCTCTTCATTTTCCTATAAATTGTGTTATAATAGCGACATATATTATACATTTATTGATGCATTGCAGTGCGCATAACACTTCTGCCATTGCAAAGTATTCCATGGTATAATATTAATATTAGTATTATACACTATTTCTTGGAGGTACGCTATGCATTTTTTATTTATCCGCATAAAAAACTCCAGCTTTGATATTCCCTGGGCATTGCTGGAAATGGGCGAAAAAGTTGCCATTTATGAACATGCAGAGTTTGATCCTCTGGCGCCTGTAGCAAAAGAGTTTGAAAAGCTGGATATATTTTTATCTGAACACGATTTTGACTGCCTGATTTCCTACCTGTTTGTACCGGAAATTTCAGATTTATGCCAGAAATATCATTTTCCATATATTGGCTGGGTCTATGACTCTCCACTTGTTTCACTGTTTCATCCGGCAGTAAAAAATCCCTGTAATTATCTCTTTATTTTTGACCGCGCAGAGTATGAGCATTTGCAATCCATGGATATTCCTCATTTGTATTATCTGCCTATGGGGGTAAATCTCTCCCGCACCGGTGCGCTGAATATCAGCCCCGAAGATGAAGAAACATTCGCTTGTGACATTTCCTTCATCGGCAATCTCTATGAGGACAACTCCTACAACAGCTTCGTCTCCCGCTTCCCGGAAGACGTTGCCGCAGAATTAAAGGTTTACCTCCTGCACAACCTCTGTAATTGGCACACCGTAAAGCCTTGGCCCAGAGTATCGCAGAAAACAGCGGACTTTATGACGCAGACCTTCGGCGCGAACGCCTGGAACCGGCAGGAAATGGACTTTAATTTATACATGGGACTTCTACTTTTATCCCGCAAGCTCGCTGAGATGGACCGGATTACCGTGCTGAACGCCCTCGCGGAAAAACATACCGTTGACTTATATACGAGAAGCAGCTGCGCCTATATCCGCAATGTGCAGGTTCACCAGGGCGTCGACTACTATACCGCCATGAATAAAATATTTTACCTCAGCAAGATTAACCTCAACATTACGCTGCCTTCCATTGAAACCGGTATGCCCCAGCGCATTCTGGACATTATGGGTTCCGGCGGATTTGTATTGACGAATTATCAGCAGGAACTGGAAGACTACTTTGAAATCGGCAAAGAAATTGAAGTATTCCGCGACTTGGACGAGCTGATGGAGAAAACGGCGTATTACCTGTCCCACGAAGAAGAGCGGGTGAGAATTGCCATGAACGGCTATATGAAAGTGCGGGACAATTTCTCTTACACCCATCAGTTAAATCTTATTTTGCAGAAGGTAAGGGAGGATTTCATATGAAGCTGCTATTTTACCGTTATGGAAGCATCTGTGAGCCGGACGTAATCGACGGCTTCCAGGAGTTAGGGCATACCGTACGGGAAATTACTACAGAAATGACAAACAAATCTTTAACTCCTCAGGAGTCGATTCAAATAGTCAGTAATGCGTTGCTGGAACACCCGGTAGATTTCGTGTTCAGCATTAACTTTTTTCCATTTTTGAGCGAAGTCTGCAAAATCTTCAGGCTGCCTTATCTCTGTTGGACCGTAGACTCGCCGGTGATGGAACTGTTTGCAACTTCGATTGCAAATCCCTACAACCGTATTTTTCTTTTCGACCGAGCACAATATGAGGAGATATCGCCGCTTAACCCCGGACATGTATTTCACCTGCCTCTGGCCGTCAACGTCAGACAGAAGCAGGGCTGCATACGTTCCTCTTCCGCCGCCCTACGCAAGAAGTTTACCTCCGACATTTCCTTCGTCGGTTCCCTGTACACAGAGAAATGCCCTTATGACAGGCTCAACGACGCTCCCGCTTACCTTTCCGGTTATCTGGACGGGCTGATGGAAGCACAGCTTCGGATTTACGGCGGCTATATCGTGGAAGATTTGCTGACAGACGAGATTGTCGAAGAATTTAAAGCGCATTTGCCAGGGTTTTTCCAATATCCTTTTGACTCCTATCTGACAGACCGCAAAACGATGTCGGAATTGTATATCGGCAATAAAATTTCCTCCATAGAACGGTTGCGGGTGATGCAGCTGCTGTCCGCCCGTTTCCCGGTTGACCTCTATACGGCAAGCGATACCTCCTGCCTTCCACATATTCACAATCGCGGACTGGCAAAGACCCTGGAGGAAATGCCTATCATCTTCCATAACAGCAAGATTAATCTGAACATCACCTCCAAATCCATCCGCAGCGGCTTGCCGCTGAGAATTTTTGACATTCTGGGATGCGGCGGCTTTGTGCTGACAAATTTCCAGCCGGAGCTGGCGGAATTCTTTGTGCCGGGCGAAGATTTGGTATACTACGAAAACCTTGACGACCTTGTCGGAAAAGCAGATTATTTCCTCCATCATGAGGCAGAGCGCAGAGAGATTGCCGAAAACGGTTTTGCCCGTGTACAGAAATATCACACTTATCCCATCCGCCTTACGCAAATGTTGGAGATTGCTTTTACAAAACAGACAGCGCCATAAACTTATCTTTATCGGTTGAAAACTACAATATACTATGAAAATTATCAGGAGGATTTTATAATGGACGTTTTATTTATAGATTGGGCGTGTTTCGGTAAGGTGGACGCCATTTTTACGTTAGAACAAATGGGCTATAAGCTTACCATGTTCTCCCATAAGGACTACCAAGAACGCCTGAGCGCTGATTTTGATAAATCGTTTGACGATGCTGTGCGCGATAAGAACTTCAAGTTCTGCTTTTCCTTTAATTTTTACCCTGTCGTCGCCGAGGGCTGCAAAAGGCACAATATTCCCTACCTCGCCCTGGTGTATGACAGCCCTTACGTTCCTTTGTATTCCTACACCATCATCTATCCCACGAACCATGTGTTCCTCTTTGACAAACAGGAATACATGAAATTACAGAATATGGGCATCCGCACTGTCTACTACACGCCGCTTCCCGTCAATGCTACCATTATTGACTTCCTTGCCCAAAAAGAGTTTGACCGCGCCAAGTGCACTTGCGACATTTCGTTCGTGGGCGCCTTATACAATGAGGCTCACAATTTCTATGAGCGTCTTGCCGATGTCAACGATTATACCAGAGGTTATCTGGATGCAGTGATGGAAGCGCAGTTGAAAATTTATGGCTATAATTTTCTGGAGGAAGTTCTGAATGACGGAATATTGGCTGAAATGCTCCGTGTGTCCCCCTATGCGAATGATAAGTACGGTGTGGAAACTCCTCAGTACATTTATGCAAACTATTATCTGGGACGCAAAGTAACTTCCTTAGAACGCATCCGCTTATTGACAGCCATTGGAGAGCGATTTGTGAATAAGCTCAAACTCTTTACATTAAATAAGGAAACAAAGATTCCCCATGTGCGCAATATGGGCGCCACAGATTACTACGCAGAAATGCCCTATATCTTTGCCAACAGCAAGATTAATCTGAACATCACCTTAAAGAGCATCCAATCCGGTATTCCCTTACGCGCTATGGACATCATGGGCGCCGGCGGCTTTCTGCTGACGAATTTCCAGGCCGATTTTCTGGATTATTTCGTACCGGACGAAGATTTTGTCTATTATAATGATACGGAAGACTTACTAAATAAAATTGAATATTATCTCTCCCACGACAAAGAGCGGAAGGAAATTGCAGAAAATGGACATCGTAAGGTGCGGGAAAACCATAGTTTTGAGAAATGTTTTCGAGAAATGCTGCGCATCACTGGGCTGTAGGGATTAAGCCATAAACCTGATACCTTCACGCTTTAGCGTGACAAGGTGTTTCCTATTAGATAAAAAAATGAGACCGGCAAAACCGGTCTCATTTTATGATAGTCACTAATTAGATTAGCCAAGTAAGGACAATACGCCCTGGTTAGACTGATTAGCCTGTGCAAGCATAGACTGTCCAGCCTGTGCAAGAATGTTGTTCTTGCTGTACTCAACCATCTCTTCTGCCATATCAACGTCACGGATACGGGACTCAGCAGCGGATGTATTCTCAGAGATGTTATCCAAGTTGGAGATTGTATGCTCTAATCTGTTCTGAAGAGCACCAAGTAAGGATCTCTGATCAGATACTTTGTTGATAGCGCTCTGGATAGCGTTCATAGCGGAACCAGCACTTGAGTAAGAGCTTACGCTCAATCCTGTTACACCTAAGGAACCAGCGTCCATGTTGCTGATGTTGATGCCGATCTTCTGTCCAGATAAGGAACCAACCTGAAGGTTCTTGCCTGTGAAGGAGCCATCTAACAGGTTCATGGAGTTGAACTGTGTTGTAGACTGGATTCTTGTGATCTCAGACTGTAACTGGTCAATCTCGTTCTGGATAGCAGTTCTGTCCAGACTAGTATTAGTATCGTTAGCTGCCTGTGTAGCCAGCTCGTTCATTCTCTGTAAGATAGAATGAGCTTCGTTCAGAGCACCCTCAGCTACCTGGATTAAGGAAACGCCGTCCTGAGCGTTAGAAGAAGCTTTGTTCAAGCCTCTGATCTGGCTTCTCATCTTCTCGGAAATAGATAATCCAGCAGCGTCATCGCCTGCACGGTTGATTCTATAACCAGATGATAATTTCTCAGTTGACTTAGCCTGTGCGCCTGTTGTGATACCTAACTGTCTGTTTGCGTTCATCGCTGTAAGATTGTGTTGTACTACCATAATATATTCCTCCTTGAATGTACTGCAGCTTCCATGCTGCATTGATAATTGGGTTGTGATCTTCTCCTCCGGCCGTACGCTCCATCAGAGTCAATCACTGAAGTTTTAAGTAATTTATTTTCTTTACTTGTAACATATATCGGAGACTTTCTTTGATACTTTACACCTATTTTAAATTTTTTTAAATTAATTTTTGACGTCCAAAAATCTTATTATTACTCACGTTTTTATGGCAAAACAATCTATTTAATTCTTCTTATCCATGTACTGTGAATCCACGACGTTCAAGTTCGCCATATTCTTATAATACTGGCTCGCTACCCGATTGCTGGCCCGCGCCTTACGGATTCCCTTCTTCACTTTGGCAAACCGTTTTCCGGCAAGGTCATAATTCCTCTTCTCCTGTGTCTGTATAGTTGTGCTCATCTCCGTAATTTCGGTAATCAGCTTCTGCATCGTGCGGATCTCTTCCTTATAAGATTCCTTATCCGCCTGTAACATAGCCTTTACCCTGTTATAAATCTGTTGAAATCCTTCATCCAGTTCATTGAGCTGGTCTACAAGCCCGCTCTTCTCCTGCATATTTTCTTCTAGCCTGTCTGGGTCTGAACCTTCATCTGTAAACAAAATCTTCTGCTCTTTGTTTTTTGCAATAATCTTGTCCAGTATTTCTTTCTTCTTCTCTAAGCTTTGGATTAACACTGCAATATACTCTTTGTCCTGCATACATCCTCCTTTATCATTAAGGCAACTAATGAGGGCTACTGCAATGCAGCATTGCAATAGCCCTCAAAATCAGCCGTGCCTATTCCTTCGCTTTCTGCATGACCTCTCTCCAAGTATCACGCATTGTACGGAGATGCTTTAGCACCTCCTCTAAAATTTCTTTATCCTTCTTAATATTCGCTTCGACCAGTCTGTCATAAATATATACATAGACATTCTCAAAGTCTTCCGCTACCGGATATTTGTGGTTCAGGGTTGCCCGGAATTCCTCTATGATATTCTCTACCTTGACAATATTCTCATGCGCCTTCTGAACATTTCCCTGTTCAACGGCAGCAATCGCAATATTGCAGAACTTAATCGCTCCTTCGTACAACATCAGAGTAAGTTCTCCGGGGGATGCTGTCATAATTTTATTCTTGTTGTAAGCTGCGTAACCCTGGTTGGCAATCATTTTTATTTCCTCCTTGAAATAAACTTCTACAGATGCCCGGAAAAATCCCAGGGCATCTGCTGTTCATGCTTATCAGGAACCTAATAAGCCGCTTAATGCGTTAGTACTGTTCTGCAAGGTGGCAAGCGCCTTCTCCATTGCCGTAAACTTCTTATAGTAATAATCTTCCATAGCGGTGACTTTCTCTTCCCATTTCTTAATGGTCTTCGTGTAGTCATCGTAATCTCTCTGCATCTTCTTGTCATTGTAGATGCTGTACTTGCTGTTCATGGTGGTACTCTTCATCTTCTTGTCCAGCTTCGTATAGAGATTGTCAGATAATTTCTGGAAGAACTCCTGTACCATGTCAGGATCTTTCTGGATGGCGGCGAGCAGCCTGTCGCTCTTGCCGGCAGTCACCTCATCTTCGCTGTCTCCGTCTATATGGAGAACATAACCTTCGTTCTCAGCAGCATCCAGATACCCCTGCGTATGGATGCCAAAGCTCGCCAAACTGTATCTCTTGCCGTCGCTCAGCTCAAAACTCTTACCCATGGCGGTAGTCATCATATTCATGACTGAGGAGAGGTTGTCGTCCCTTCGGAGAATGGAACCTTTAATCTTCTCCTCCCACTTCTCAATCTCCTTATCGCTCATCGCCTCTTTCTCTTCGTCTGTCAGAGGCTCATAACCCTTCGCTGAGTCTGCATTGAAAAGCTCATCCATCTCTTTAATCAATGCATTGTATTCTTTGAGAAAATCCTTGATGGTATCATAAATTCCCTGGACGTCCGCCTGGGTAGTAATGGAAAGCGTCTCACCGGGAGCTGTTTTTTGTAAGGCGGTAATCGTAATGCCATTTACCGTAATATTATTGCTGGAAGACTCATACTCCACGCCGTTCAGCTCAATCTTAGCATTCGAGCCGTCGACCCTGAATGCATCCGATGTGAAAGAGCCGGTATCATTCTTAACATTCTGCACATACTGGTATTTCGCTGCCAGCATATTTGCGCGCTTCTCGTTATCCTGTGCCTTAAACGCTGCGATCTCGGCTTCTGTCATCGTTTTTAACTCTTCTTCCGTCAGTTTGGCCGCCGGAGCTGAGGACGTCAAAAGTGCATTGTCACTGATGTATGCTTTCTTCTCTGCAATCGACTCATTATTGGCCTGCATCTCATCAGATACATTTTTAATCTGAGCCGTATTAGTGTCTACCCATGCCTGAAGCTTGTTCGTGCTGTCCGGATCGTTATAGGCGGCATGGATATCCTGTATTACCTGGAGATTCTCAGCATCTGCTTCATAATTGTCAACTGCCTTTGCATTACTTCTAAGCTGCGCAAAATCTTTGTCGCTGTAGCCAAGCTTTTCTTTCAGTTCATTAAAACGGTCTGTCTCACCATCGTCTTTAAGCTCGGCGTCCGTCTTCTTAAGCATTGCCTCCAGTTCGCTCTGCTCTGACGCTGTCAATTTCTCCGCGCCGGCATCGTCCTTGGCAGCAAGCGCACTCTTGAGAGACATAAAGGCAACTGCATAATTACGGTCTGCCTGAAGATTTGTCAGATCCGTCTTCAAATCGGCGTTCTTTTCCTGTAATTCTTTGATGCTGCCAGCGCCGTCGCCCTGATATTTGTCAATCGTATTCAAAATATACTCGAAATTTTCTTTCAGCTTCGCCGGGTCTGTGGTCGGGTTCCCATCCTTATCCACGCCGTACTTATCCCACTGCTCATATGCTTGCTGATTGGCCGGAGAATTAACATAGAGTCCCAACCCTTTGAGCGCTTTGAGACCGTTCTCATCTGTCGCCGTCAAAGCGAAATCGTTATCCTTACCGCTTTCCTTTGCTGTGATATAAATACGGTTATAATTAGAATCATAATTGGCTGATACGCCGGCGTCTTTAAGCTTATTGACAAACTCTGAAACTTTCATGTCCGAGCTGACGTCAATGTTGACCGTACCTTTCTTGGTCTTAACAGCAATACTTCCCTTATCGCCGTCCGCAAGGCCAAGCTCTCCTAAAGTTGTGCTTGCTTTGCTGCCATCTTTGAGTTTACCGCCAGTAAGATAACCGGTAGCTGCCACCTCGTTAATCTTCAAGGTCTGTGTCCCGTTCATCGCGCTGTTGCTGGCTGAAATGGTCGCCTTCGTGCTGTCTGAAATAGTCGTTGTCTTCTTGTTATAGTAAGTGCTCAGCTTCATATTGCCCAGCCTCTTAAAAAGACTGTTTACCTTTTTATTGAGAGCCTTCCAGGCGTCCATCTTCCATTCCAATTTGGTCTGCGCCTTCACATGCTTATCCTTCTTCTTGCTGTAAGCAGAAACCAACTCCTGAACAATGGAATCGGTGTCCAATCCAGATGCAAGACCTGATACTCTAATTGCCATAATAATTCCTCCTATCCCTTTTCATCCACTAATAATCCGGCCAGTTCCCACACCTTCGCAATCATATCAAGCGTTTTCTCCGGCGGATATTCCTTTAATATCTCCTTCGTTTCCTTATCGACAATCTTAATGGTTACACGATTTGTGGAATCATGAACGCCAAATATTGCTTCTGAATTAGCAGCTTTCTTGTTCATCTCTTCCACTGCGCGCTTGAGCTTATCATTGGCAGCCACGCCTTCCGCTTCCTTGTTCTCTGTAAGGACTGGATCCGCTGCTTTAAGTGATTCTTTCGTCCAAGACATTTCCTGTACTCTGCTGCCGGTTCTTTTGTCTGGCTTAACCTTAGCGCCTCGTCTCTCGGGCGTCGCCTCCGCTTTCCTCTCGGGTTTCATCTCTACCACATCAGCGGCCTTTTCTGCCGTCTTGATAGTCTTCACCGCTGCGGAAGCCTGCGGCTGTGGCGCCGTCTCAACTGTCTGTACTGCTGGCTTGGGGCTACTTCCCTGATATGCCTTAATCCCGGCAGATTTTAATGCTTCCATTGCCATTGTGATCACCTCCATGTGATATCGAAGACAGATGGACTGGCAGTTTCCAACTGTCCCTTCTCATATAAAATCCTTTATCTTATAATGATTATCGGTATTTTTTTACAAATATTTACGCTCTAAAGAATATTTTTCAGCGCATTCACACTGTCTAAGCTGACTGCAGCCTCATTCTCTTTCTGGATTTGGAGATATACTTCTTTCCGGTATACCGGCACATCCTTAGGAGCGCTGATTCCGACTTTGACCTGTTCTCCACGAATATCCAAGATACTGATTTCTATATCATTATTAACAACAATGGATTCTCCCTTTTTTCTGGTCAACGCCAGCATCTTATTCACCCGCCTTTTCTTTTCTGTCCTGCAATATGTCATAAATGGGGTATTTCACCGGGAAATTATCTTCCACAATGAGCTGCTCTGCTTTGCGCTCCGCCACATTGATGATAATGGGAGCTTTCAGATTTACACTGAGTCTCTTGATGTCCGTAGGAACCGTCACCGTCACCAGGACGTAAAGATTCTCCTCCGTCAGGGTTCCAAGCCCTTTAAGCAGATCATGCTCGACCTGAGGATCGTAATCTGCTTTGACAATCAAGGGATCCATAACCGGAAGTGCAAACCCCGGCTCTTCAATGGACTGGAGCCAGGAGATGTTCTTGCGCTTCCCATCCTCTGTTTCGTCATAGATTAACGTAAACCTCTGGCAATGCGGAAAACCTATAATTCCTTTTTCAAAGAAGATGATCTTATCGTCTTCAATTTCAATTTCTCCAAATAATCTCGTATTTAACTGCATTTTTTACTCCTCACTATTCAGGGTAACTGCCACTAAATGTTACAGGTAATTCAATAATGTCTGTCCGTTTGCCTTTGCCGAAGCCTGTAAAGACGCCTGGTAAGCATTATATGCCGCCGTATACTCAATGATAATATCAGACAATTCCATGTCCTCATTCCTGGATTTAAGCGTCTCAAAACTCGTCTGCTGGTCGGACATCCTGTTCTCTGTCAAATCTAATCTATTTTCACGGCTGCCAAGGTCCGTCCTCGCCAAGGTCACGTTGTCTTTGTAGTCCTGGAACTTACCAATACCCCTGGAATACAGTTTCTGCATATAATCGTCCGCATAGGCGGCTTCTTTCTCCGCCGCCTCAATCCATTCTGCAATTCCTGCCTGCGCCGCCGGGTCTGAGTACTGCTCCTGTTTCTGCATTTCTTCCAATTTTGCAATTTTATCATGAGCTGCAATTGCCGCCTGGACGGCATTCGTAAGTTCATCTATATCGCGGCCAATGGAAGCGTCTAACACGTCGCTTGCCTGTGTGTTGACCGTAAGCTCCTGTCCAAACGCAACTGTGTATTTGATTTCCTGGTTCTCTTTCGTGTATTCGATATGGTTCTTGGGGTCGGGATCTGTAATGTCTTTACAGTCAAAGTAATGCTCCGGGCGAAGTTCTCCTTTATCAAAACCTTTTTTGGAATAAGTTACGGTAAGCTCCGTCTTCTGGCTTGCCATCTGAGCGGCAACCTTATCTCCCAGAACGAGTTCTCCCGTCTCCTTAAAATAGAGCACCTGGTTATCACCAACTGCGAAATCCATCGCCTCCCAGTCATCATATGACAAATCTGACTTGACGTCGACAAAATCGCCGTCAATAATCATCTCTCCCAGCTCTTCCCAACGGCCGCCTGCCTCGTTATAGTATTTGAGGTTTTTAGTATCCAGCTCTTCTGTCGCTTCATAGGACAGACGAATACACTTATTGATATGCTCTTTCGGCATATCTGCCAAATCAACGCCTGCCTGCACATCAGCGAGTGTGTTGGGCACTACAACTTCATCGCTGTAGTAACGTTTCTCTTCAATATCCTCGAAAGAAATTTTCTCTGTAATCTCATATGCCGTGTCTTTCTCATTATCTGCGAATGTAAGCGGTTTGTTCGTCTTGTAACCGGTAAACACATACCTTCCGGCATAATCTGCATTCCCCTCATGATATACCTGCTCCCTCATGGAACGGAGGTTCTTGAGAATCGCATTGCGGTCCTCCTGGGTCAGCGTGTCTGTCGCGCCGTTGTTGCACTCCTTATAAATATTGCCTAAAATTGTCTCCATGTTTTTAAGCGCACCCTCAGTTACCTCCATCCATGACCTGGCGTCCGGGATATTGCGCTCATAATACTGGTTCAACTCATTCAAGTTGCTCCTAAGACGCAGCGCCCGGATGGCAATCACGGGATCCTCGGACGGCCTGGAAATCTTCTTCTGTGAAGTCATCTGGTTATTCAGCTTGTCAACGCTTACCTTGTTGCCGTTCATATTCGTCATGCTGTTTCTGCTGATCATGCTATTTGTAACTCTCATTTAGGAACCTCCTTATACACCAGTCTCCAGAATCAATCTGTCATACATCTCTGTCAGGGTCTGCACCATCTTGGAAGCCAGATTATAAGAATTCTGGAATCGAAGCATATCAAGACCTTCTTCATCTTCATCTACTGCTGAGATGGACATCCGCTTCTGTATAATTGTCTCGGAAATATTGCTGAAATTTTTATATAACGTCTCCGCCTTCTGCGTATCCACAGAATTATCGGTAATCAAACACTTGAGGAATTCATTGGCGCCGCCGCCGCGGAACATCTTCACTTCGGAATAAAGTTTCTTCATCTCCTCAACCAACTTCTGGTTTGCAACGCCGTTTGCATAGTCTTCCTTCGATATAGTCGCCATTCTATCCGGGTTCTTCATTACTTCCGTCGCTACCTTGACATTGGACGTCGTCAATTTGTAGTAATCGTTCTTGAACGTACTCATACTGCCGCTGGCATCGTAATCAGAAAAATCATATTCACTGCCGTCCGCCGCGTTGCCCGCTACAAAGAAAGAACCTGCATCCAAACCGTCCAAATCTACGCCCGACCTTTGCAGGTTATTGAGCTGTTTGGCAAACTCGCGCAGAAAACTGTTGCACTGTGCCTGATAATACGGTACGCCCATTGCGTCAATACTCTCGCCGATGGCTGCCGTACGGTTGTTTAAATCCTCTCTTTCCTCTATGGAGAGCGTGCGTTTCAAGTGGAATTCATACGTTTTCGTCTCGGCGTCATAAGTAAATCCAGAATAACGATAATCTTTGTTATTGAGCGTAATAATACCGTCATCCATCATCGTCATGTTGTTAATATCCGTAATGCTGGGGTTCTTAATCCTTACAATATCTCCGGTTGCGCCCGCTCTCACAGATTCTACGATTCCGCTGAACCCTTCGTCGTTATTGCCGTCGCGCATATCAAACAGGCCTTTCAGCCTTCCGGTACATCCTTTGCCTGTCACGCTAAACGGAATATTATCGCCCGCCCAATAAAGGTCGTATAAACCGTCTGCATCGCTCTGATTGACTTTCTTCTCGCGCGCCACATAAGTCAGTTGTCTGTAGTCAAACGTATCCACCAGCGTCTGGCCGTTGATTTTAAGCACATAATTGGTAGCTCCGGTACGGACATTGGGATGCTGCGGGTCTATCACATCAGTCTCCTTGACATCCACCTCAACTAAATCCGACAATTCATCAACCAAAAGCGCTCTCTGGTCGCGAAGCTCGTTGGCGTTGACGCCCTGGAGCTCGATAACATTAATCTGCTTGTTGAGCAGCGCAATCTTCTGTGCAATACCGTTGATCTGGTCTACCTGTGTGCAGATTTCCTGGTTACAGTCCTCCTGAAGCCTTGTCAGGCCGACATTCATACTCGAGAAGAAGTTCGCTAAATTCTGTGATTTACTGATAAACGACTGTCTGGCGTCCCTGTCTTCCGGTTTATCCTTAACGTCATCCAACGCATTGAACATTTCTCCCAAAATGTCCACAAAACCTTTGACTGTGTCATCATTGAGAAGAAAATCCTCAACCTGCTGCGCATAATATAATTTGGCTTCAAACAGCCCCAGCTTGGCGCTGTTTTCCCAATATTTCACATCATAGTAAAAATCACGCGTCTGTGTAATCTCCGTTGTGGTAACGCCGCTTCCCGCCATACCGTAACGTTCATTCACCCTCAAAGCTTCCGCTGCAATACGGATTGCCTGCTGTCTTGTATATCCTGCCGTATTCACGTTTGCAATATTATTTGCCGTCGTGTTCACCGCCGCCTGAAAAGAGTTCAGGGCGGAACCGGCAATCGTCAACCCAAAAAATGTTGATGCCATATTTTACCTCCTGCCAAGTCCCCGCTGCCATGCAGCCTGGTCATGCTATGCTCTTGATGTCCTGCAATATCTTATATTTATTCCTCTACAATCTGGTTACAATATGTTCCAGCATCTCGGAAATCACATTGATAAACCTGCTGGCCGCATTATATGCATTCTGGTATTTAATCATATTCTGCAGCTCCTCGTCTGAGGAAACGCCGATTACCTGTTGGCGGCTGTTCTCAATACTCTCAACCTCCTTGGTAAGTCCGGCTGACAATCCTTCATAGACGTTGCCAGACGTTCCAATATCCTGAATCATCCTGCGATAATATTCCTTAAATGTACATGGGTCTGTATTGCTGGGATTGATCGTCTGTCTCTTCTGATCCCACAACGCTACTAACGCCTGAGCCATCGCCCTGTCCGGTTCACCGTTTTTCTTAAGGTGTGGAAGCGCATTTTCTAACTGTAACAAATCTTCATTGATTGTAATACCGCCGGTCGTATACATCTTGGCCGGATCTTTCAAATCTTCCTCATTATATACATAATATACCGTACCGTCGTTGGCAGTCACTTTATTGTAACGGTCGCATCCACGCCTGGTGAAAAGCTCGCGTCCAGGTTTTTGCCCGTCCGCGCCCACAGAACCATTTTCTTCATCCCATACCTTGACATTGCGGTATACCGTACCGTCTGCCGCCGTAAAGCTCGCAGTAGTCAACGGACTGAACAAATCATTAATGGAGGTCACAACTTCATGGATAAGCTGATCTAACTCTGCCTGGGCGGTCATAACTACCGACATGCCGGTAGTGTCCTCATATTTCTGCTGATCCATACCAGTAATATCGCGGTAATCCGCCGGACTGTCGCCCCTGGAAACGATAAGCCCCTTGAGCGCTCCGATATCTGTATTCAATTCTGCGGCAATATCCCCGCTCTTATAATCAAACATATAGGTGTATCGGCCTCTGCCGGTGTCCGACAACTGCGGCCAATATGGAGTTACAAACCCAGTTACCGGGTCTGTATATCCCTTTACTTCATAAACATGAATCTCATCTACAAACTCTACGTTCTCCAGCTTGACCCTTACGGTTCCGTCTGCACGCTCCTTGAAGTCAACCTTTGCAAGCCCGGACAATTCATCCAGCAAATTATCGCGCTCATCGCGCAAGGTCATTGCCGTCTCCACGCCGCCGGACTCAATCCTGAGAATCTCTTTGTTCAAATCACGGATTTTGGTGCCGATCTCATTAATTCTGTCGATATTTTTATTAATCTTATAGTTGAGATTCTTCTGATAGGCTTTCAGGTTCTCCTGCACCTTCTGCGCCCTGTCTAAAAACAATGTCGCTTTCTGAATAACCAGCGTCTGGTAAATTCCCTCTTCCGGCGCCTTGGAAAATTCTGCAAAAGATTCCCAGAACTCCTGAAGCGCAGTCTGAAATTGTTCCCCTTCTAACTCCTGAAACTGATTCTCCACTTCCCTTGAAGCTTCCGCGCATGCCTCGTAGAAATTCTGCCTCCCGTTCTCCGTACGGTAATACTGATCCAGAAAGGCATTCCTCGTATGTACCACATCTGCAATGTTCACGCCAAGCCCTGCCTGCTGGTCGCTGATTGCCGCCTTTCTGTCAAACGTTACATAATCCCTGTCCTCAAACAGTACTTGCTGCCTGACATAACCTTTTGTCTCCACATTGGCCAGGTTATTAGCCGTTGTGTTCAATGCATTCTGACTGTTCTGTAAGCCGGACGCCCCGATATAAAGGCTTCCCATTCCATTTGCCATATTACTATTCTCCTTTATTACCGGTTACCAGTGTACGGATCTATAGACATTCAGATCAAACTATGTACACAGGAGATTCCCTTCTCTCTCTACCGGGTGCTAAGAGATTCCTTTCTCTACTTACTGCCGAGTGTCAAGAGATATCATCGCTGATTCTCTCTACTGTTTGGCGTCAAAGCCGCTGTTCCCCAACAAATCGCCGGTATTATTCGCCCGGCTATCATAATTCGCAGTCGTTGGCGCCTGCCTCATGCTGCGGAACAATGTCAAATCAAATTCCGCCATCTCCATGGCGTGCTGTAAGAGCGTTTCATTCTGAGAATTGACCTCCGCCATCTTCTCCAATGTCTCCCTCAGCCTGTCGCGCAGGTCAATAAGCTTGCTCTGTTCCTGCGGCTGTTTATTTAAAAATGCTATCATATTAGTAACCGTTAAATCCTCTGCCGGTTTACTAAGTACGATAGACATGTCATTTACAACTTCATTTCTTTTATTTTCCAAATTCTTCAGACGGCTGGTAATTTCCTGTTCCTGATCTGTAATCGCCTCAAGAGCAGGAATATCACCGTCTATGATTATCTGCGTTTTCTTCTGCGACAGTTCCGTCAGACGTTGATATCCCCCATTCTCTTCTTCCAATATACTCATAAAATCTTCCATTAAGCTCGCCACGCAAAAACCTCATTTCTAGCAGTATGCTTCGTATTTTTCAAGTAGTTTCGCTGCAAAGTCTCCGTTATCCACCTTATAATTACCGGATGCCATACGGTTCCTCACCTGGATTACTCTGTCTTCCCTGATATCGGGCGCATCCGCTACTGCCTGCTTCGCTACCTGGTAATCGCGTCCTGCACGGGAAATCTGCACTTCATCCCGCTTCTTCACGCCGTCCGCACCTTTCGCTTTGGTTGCCCTGCTGCTGCTGTAAATTTGAGTAACCTGATTATATGCTTCTATACGCATTCGGATCTCTCCCTTCTATATTAGAATTATTTCTCTTATATTTTGTGCTTTATCTAATTTATTTATCGGTTGTTTCAATGGAAACTTTAGAAGTTTGGCGAAAGTTCACAATTGAAAAAGAGCCGTGCCTCTGCACAGCTCTTTCCAATCTTATCTATTATGCGCGAATACCCTTTTTCTTCTTCGTAATCACCAGACATACTCCTGCGAGGAATAATCCCGCGCAGAGCACATATCTCGCATCAAATTCAATCCCCGTCTTCGGTGTGCCGCTCTGGACCTGTGCGGTTCCCATGTTACGGGAGGCAGAACTTCCCACAGCCCTGGAAACCGTCGTACCGCCTGTACTCCTGGTCGTCGTGCCGGTTGTTCCGGTTGTTCCAGTTGTTCCAGTCGTACCACCGCCATTACCACCAGGTTCTTCATCTTTCGGTTTCGTACCACCGCCATTTCCGCCAGGTTCTTCATCCTCGCCGCCATCTTTGGCTTCAAAGATATATCCGTTCGCATCTGCAAAGCGCTCTGCTTCGCTCCCTTTGTAACCATAAATTACATCAGGGCTCCAGGACGACTGCGTGCCAATCGACGTAACGCTCTTAGGAATATCTACGGTGCCAATTCCGCTTCCTGAAAATGCATCAGCTTCAATTGTAGTCACAGAATCCGGAATCTCCAAATTATATACGTAAGGACAATTGGCAAATGCAGAGGAAGCGATCGTTGTCATTCCATCAGGAAGTTTTAGGCTGGACTTGCCCATTGGGCAGTACAAAATCTGAGACAGGCCGCTGTTATAGACCGCACCGTCATAAGAACTATAGCTCCCGTTTCCACTCTCCACCTTAACTTCTATTAAGTTACTGCATCCGTCAAACGCACTAAAATCTATAGAAGAAGTTCCCGCTGGAATGGAGATACTCGAAAGACCGGAACAATTGCCAAATGCCTGCGAACCAATACTTCCTACTGAACCAGGAATGCTGACCTCACCTAATCCACTGCATCCAAACAATGTTAAATCCGGGATACTTCCCATCCCGCCGGAAAGGCTTACGGAACCAAGGCCGCTGCAATCCGACAGTACGCCGCTTCCCATGGACGTCACGGAATCAGGAATGACGATAGACGACAAGCTTACACAACCGTTAAAAGCGCTGCTGCCAATCTCTGATACGCTGGAAGGAATTGTTACGGAACCGAGGCTTGCACAGCCGGCAAATGCTCTTGCGCCAATAGAACCTACGCCATCGGGAATTGCCACGGAACCAAGGCTCCCGCAGCCGTCAAACATCTCTTCTGGAATGGATGATATACCGCCGGGAAGTTCTGCATATCCCAATGAACCACAGCCATAAAATACGCCGCTTCCAAGACTGACACTTCCGCCAAACACAACGCTTCCAAGGGCGCCGCAGCCGGAAAAGCTGTAAGAGCCCACACTGGTAATATTGGCTGGAATCACCACGCTTGTGATACTGCCATTACCGGCAAATGCATAATCAGCAACCGCCGTCGCATCCCCAGGCAAGGTAATATCTCCGCCCGCCCCATTATAGCCGGTAATCATTGTTCCATCCATGACAAACTCGCTTACTTCCTCCTCAGCCATTGTCTCCAGCGCCGGACACAAAGTCAGGGCGAGTGCCACAACCAGTACTGCATTGAAACACTTGCTAAATAATTTTTTCATCTTCTTGTCCTCCTTGCATTGCCTTCCCTATTACTTCTCACATTTCTTTGCTACTAAAAACAGTCTTCCATCTTCTGTATAATTATTACAAGTAGAAAGCGTTAATAATTTATCTCCATACGAGAGCTCTATCTTCTCGTCCATTATGTTCGATTCCTCAACATTCTTTACAAACCGTTTGAATGTTTTCTTATTCCCTGCGTCTATGAAATTATAATATTTAAACTGGCCGTTGCCATTCTCATCTACTTTTGACAGGCATACGGCTACAATCTCATACTCCGCCTTATCATAGATCGTATTAAACGTAACTTTTTTATGTTCTCTCCAAAACGATGGTTCTAAATATTGTTTAAGCCCGCCAAACATCATGCCTGACTTCATATTGTGCCCATAAATTATCATATTGTCATTGGGCTTTTCCAGATTATTTCTGGAATCAAGGAAAAGGGAACCATTGATATCTTCTTTTCCGTCAAAATCGTGATTCAGATAGAAATCACTGCTCTCCGCCACTGCCTGCATCACCGGATAATCAATTCCGGCTCCCTCCACGGTCAGCCAGCCGGCAAGGTCGGAATTCTTCTCGAACAACGCCTGATACTCCGGCAAAATCTGCGGCCCGATTTCCTGTATCGGCTCGGCAGCGTAGACTTCATTGTCCACAGTCTCCGTCTCTGCCACCACAACTTCCTCCTTTTTATCCTCTTCCTCGTCCGCCCCCAGTACGTTAAGGAACTTGGCGGACAACCAGTCGGATGCCGCGGAAATTTCCTGCTCGCTTTTCATTTTCTCTAATTCCCTGGTTTTTTGACGGTCGCTGTATTCACTGCCCAAAAAGACCAGGAAGCAGACTACTGCGCCAGCCATGCAGATAACCCCGATCACCTGTCGGGGCGATACCTGGCGCAGCCTGCTTATAATTTTACTCGTGAAGGAAGTCCGGGACATTGCACGGTAATCTTCTACTACCATGTCCGAGAGGTAGAGCAGGTAATCGTCTCCGATTACGCTGCGGAATGCAATCTTCCCCTCCCGGACCAAGGTGTATAGCCTCTGTGCCACGCCCGGTTCATTGATATCCATTTTTTTGGTAATATACTTAATCTTTTCAATATCGTCCAGCGCTTCCTGATACTTCTCTTTGGAATCAAACTGAAACTTTCCAATACAGTAGATTTTATCCATATTGATATCAACTTCCTTTCCATCCGCCGCTATTTCTTGGCAGCGACGGATTTTACTGACGAGTATTTACTGTTGTACGTCTTTGAACCAACTTTCTTGCACACGCGAATTTTGTAATAATATGTCTTGCCCTTGGTTGCCTTCTTATCGGTGTAAGAAGTCTTGCTGGTTGTGGCAATCTTTGTGTACTTGCCTTTCTTACTGGTGCTCCGGTATACTTGATAATTCGTGGCTTTGGAAATCTTCTTCCACTTGAGCGCAACCTGTTTGGGCTTTTTAGAAGAAATACTGGTTATGCTCGTAGCCTTAGGCGCCGTGCTCGCCGTAATGTTTACGAAATTGCTGTAATAATACTGACCCTGTCTTACGAATGCCCTCACGCGGAATTTTGCCGAAGTTCCCACTTTCAGTTTGGAAACCGTCGCCTTTAAGGTACTGTTTTTCCTCACGAAAGCCACGCGCTTATTCTTGGAATTGTAAATCTCGTAGCCAGTGACTACTTTATTCCGTTTCCAGGAAAATGTGATGCTGGAAGTCGTATATCCTGAGACTTTCACGCCTGTCACTTTGGGTACCACAATGTTATAGTTTATGGTCTTTGTTCCTGTAAAGTTACCTTTTCCCTTGATGATTACACTGCCCTTGCCGGGATTCTTATTGTCCACATGGGACACGGTGTAATCCGTTCCGCTCTTTAAAGCAATGCCGCCGCTGCTGACACTGACCGTAGGCTGCAACTTCTTACCGTTGTATGTCTGATCAGCAATTTTTGTTACGGTCGCCCTTCCTAAATTCTGAGGCGTAATCTTGAAATTAGTTGTCATTTTGCCATTATATTTACCAATTCCGGTTACGGTAACCGTCGCCGAACCTACATTCGTGTTACTGCTGTAGCTTACGTTGTAGTCCACTCCCTTTGAGAGAATTCTTCCATGATCCTCCACAAGGACGGACGGTGTAATTGGTTTGCCTGTATAAGTGTATGCGGAAGCTAAACCTTTAATCAGTGTTTCGTTAGAGAAATCTCTGGCTATCTCGAACGTCACCAGCTTCTCTCCGGTATACCACTCGCCCATTCCGGTAATGGTAATCGTAGCTGTTCCCTGTGCAATGTTATCTGCATAGGACAAAGTGTATTCCTCACCCTCTGTCAATTTCTTGCCCGCAAAGTACACTTCCGGCACCGGTTTTACTTCACTTCCGGTATACGGCTGCGCCGGAATCTTAGATACCTCTGCCAGATTCATCGGCCCGAGAATGCGAAACGTCGTCTGGATATTACCGGTAAAGTTGCCAATACCGACGATCGTTACGCTGGCTGTTCCGACTGCCACGTTGGTGAGATAATTAAGCGTGTAATCTTTACCCAGCGCTAAACGTCCGTCATTATCTGTGTCCGTATCTCCGTCTATGTCTTCATCCTCTCCGTCCGCCTGAGTGGATGCCGGGCTTCGGAATCTCAGATCTACATCCGGCGTAACTCCTTTTCCGGTGTAAAGCTGATCTTCGATATCAGCGAGAGTCATTTCTGCGTCCATGCCCTCTTCGTTGCCAATGTTCTTGGGCAGAATCTTGAATTCTACTCTCTTCTCGCCGGCAAAGTTACCGGCTCCCTTAATAATCGCAGTCGCTGTTCCGGCATTTGTATTGTTCTCGTATTCTACTACATAATCGCTCTCGGTGAGCGGGATTTTGACTTCCTCTTCTCCCTCGCCCACCGACAGGGAAACGCTTACTTGCGGTTCAATCGGCTTTCCGGTAAATGTCTGCTCCGGAATATCCTCAACCCGGAAATCTTCAGAGACATCCGGCGGTATAATGCTGAAAGGCACATCCCTTGTTCCGGTATAGTTGCCATTTCCACGGATTGTCACATAACCGGTTCCGGCGCTCACGTTATCCCTGTAGCCGGAAATCAGATAATCTGTCTCCTCTTCGAGAAGCGTGCCATCCTTCGCTTTCACCGTAACAGTCGTAGTTGCCTCTGTTCCTGTATAAGGCGCCGCCGCCGCCGTAATATCAAAATCATCATTGCTCTCATCGAGCGGCTCCGGCTCAATCGTAAACTTCTTCCTCAAAGTACCGCCGTAAGCATTCTTGCCCGTAATAATAGCAACCGGCGCATCATCGCCCGCATACTGCGTAGCGGCGTTGATATTATTCTCATAAGCAACATCATAGTCATTCTTTGTCAGCACTACCTCTTCCGTGCCGTTCATAAAGAAGACCTTAATCTCCGGTGTCCTCGCCTTACGGTTGTATACCGGATTATCTCCTACAAGTTCTGCCTGCATTCCTTCAATCGGACGCCGGATAATGTTAAACTCAAATGTCTTCTGACCGAGATAGTTGCCGCCGTCAACAGCCCGGATAATCACACTCGCTTTGCGGCTCTCGGTAGAAATCGCCGTATTATTTACATAGCCCGCTACGGTATAATCAACGCCTGGCTCCATAAGCTGCCCATGGTTATAAACCTTAACTGCAGGCTCAATCGCTGATCCGGTATAAATGAAAGCATTCTCATAATCTTCGGAATTCAAAGCCCCGTCAAACGTTATCGTTATATCTCCCTCGTCTGTTGTCAGATTCTTAGGAATGATGTTGTAATATCTCTTAATTATTCCACGGTAGCAGCCAATTCCACGGATAACTACCATCGGCCTCTCTTCCTCTGCCGCCGTCTCACTTGCCACGTTGCGGTTATTGCGGCTGACTTCTAAAGCCGTGCCCTGATTAGCTGCCGTGACTATCTCAAAGTCTTTATCCTTCTCTAAAATGTAAGGTTCTTCATCTTCCCCGCCGGACACATCCTCAAATACCATATCAGGATATACGTCCACGATACCAAAGGGCACATTGTGGTCATAATCCAGCGTCATATAGCGAAGCGGCGGATTCTCTTCATCGACAATCTCAATGCTCGCCATAATCTTAAAGATTCTCTCGTACGTCCCCTTATAGTTGCTGAACTCTACCTCTGAAATAGCAATCTTCGCTTCGCCGATTCTGACATTATCCTCATAAGTAACATTGTAATCCTGGCCTTCCACCAGCGAAGTGTTCTGTCCCATCTTGCTCCAGGTCACTTCAAGGTCATTCTTCGTATTTGTCGGATCCGCCGGATCCAGAGGGAATGTAATTGCCTCCCCGGTAAAATCCACTTCCGGCACACGCGAATCATCATAAGTTTCCCCTTTGATGCGCAATGCAGTCATCACGGTTTCCGCAGAAATCTCTCTGGGGTTAATCTTGAATTCCATCTGGAATCCGCCCTTATAATTGCCCGTATAATTGCCATCCGGATCCTGAACCGCGCTTACCATGACGGTGGGCATCAACCGCTCGCCGCGCTCTCCGCCTGCTCCCTCGGCAAATGTAAATACATTTTTATTGTTGGCCGCTGAGATCGTGTAGTCAGTGCCTACACCCAGGTTCAGCTCGTTACATGCAATCACAAGTTCCGGTATAATATCCAAACCGGTATACTCATAACCTTCCTCAATAAGCCCCGTCACATTAAGCGCCGGATCTTTCTCCTGACCCTCCGTCTCAATCGCGTAGGTGAGGTCTCTCTGGCGAATCTCAAATTCCTGCGATTTGGCGTCGCCGCTCTGCGCATAGTTACCGACTATTGTGCTGCCATCCTCCGACATCACCGGAGAGATGATTACTCTCGCTTTAGAACCGCTCTTGGCAGTAGCGTCCGTATTGTTCTCATAAGTTACCGCATAGTCAACCCCAGCTGTAAGGGTTTCCTTCACGCCATTATCGTAGGTGTAGGTGACTGTCGGCTCCGGCGTATTGCCTGTCGGTGAGTAATCACAGTCAGCTACTGTCATCTCTGTCCTGTCTGATGATAAATCTCCGCGGATACGGAAAGTCTTTGTAATCGTTCCGCCGAAGTTGCCTGTACCATTGATTGTGATTGTTGCCTCGCCAATCTTCGTATTATCTTTATAGGAAATTGTATATTCTGTTCCGAATTCCAGTTGTCGGTTTCCTACCACAGAACCGTCCAAACCTTTTGCCGTATATTCCACCCGCAGGCCGGACATGATTACTGCATTCTCCAACATCTCCGCATTAACATCATTGCCTGCAATTACTGCGTCAAGAATAACATCCTCGATTCCCTGGACAACGACATTCCCTGCCGCCTCGCCTTTGCCAAGGTCATACGGCGTTATGTCAAATTCAATCCTGTGTTCCCCTTCGTAATTGACGTCATCGCCCTTAATCGTAAGGCTTCCCTTGCCAATCTTATTGTTGTCGCCATACTCAACATAGTAATGCAGATCCTGTGTCAAAGCATTCCCGTTATGGGTAATCTGCGGTATCGGCTGGATTCCTACCGTTGTCTCACAGAAATCATAACTGGCTTCCACATTATTAATAACATAATTATTGGCCTGCAAATCATCTTTAGAAAGATTAAATTTGCGGATATTAAACGCCACCGGCTCGGCTGTGCCGTAATAATCTCCTTTTCCCACGATCTTTGCCGTGGCAATTCCCGCGTCTGTGTTGTCTCCATTCTCGCAGACAACGTCATAATCCTTGCTGGTTAAAGTCTTTCCCGCAAAAGTTACAACTGCGTTCCCCGGTACAATCGGGTTGCTGGTATAAATCTGCTCCGGAATCATCACAGAGGTAAACGCGCTCGGATTGCCATAATCGGCAAGGTTACCCTTAACCGTAAAGTTCACCGGCTTACTTCCGGTATAATTGCCCTTTGCCCGGATCGTTGCCTGCGCTGTGCCGATAGCCGTAGCCCCGGGCTTAAATTCAAGGTCATAATCAACGCCTGGCTCTAAGGCGATATCCTGCATTCCCGCCTCCGCATTTGTATAGTTCACTTCCAACGTGAAAGTTACTTGAGCCCCGGTATAAGGATAATAGTGGTCATTGGCCGTTCCGGTTGTGAAATCATATACCGGATCGTGATTGATATCCCTGATACTCAGCGTCCCGCTGGTAATGCTCCGCGCCGTAATCGCAAAAGTCTTATTGACTTCCCCTTTATAGTTGCCTATACCAATAATCTTAACGCTTCCCGAACCCTTCTCAATATTAGGTCCGTACTCCAAGGTGTAATCTGTGTCTAAGGTTAAGGTCTTTGCCCCATGTTTGACTGTCACGGCCGGCGTGAGCTGTTCTCCGGTGTACTGTACAGAAGCTGGAACCTGCACAGACACAACGCTGTCATTCAAGTCGCGCTGGATAATCGTAAAACGCTTCTGAAACTCTCCTTCATAATTGCCGGTACCGACAATCTTAACTTCCGCCGCCCCGGCGCCGCCGACGTCCGTATTATTCTCATATGTAACCGTATAGTCCGTGCCTTTTCGCAGCGTTCCTCTGGTACTGTGCACAACGTTCACATTCGGCTCAATAGCGCTGCCCGTGTAAGCAAACTCCTGGCCGTCTGTAAATCCTGTAATGGTGGTATTCTGAGCCGTCAGTTTGATCGGCTCAATGTCAAACTCACACTTTGCCGTGCTGCCCTTATAATTACCCTTACCGACTGCCCACACAGTCGCTTTGCTCGTATCCGTAGTCGCATTCGTATTATTATTGTAACTCAAAGCGGCATCATAATCCTGACCCGCTTTCAGAACCTGTTCAGCAGCCCCCTGAGGCTTATATCTTATCTCCACCTCCGGTTTTTTCGGCTGGCCGTTGTATTCTTTGTCTGTGTAATTGACAACGACAATACTTATCGTCCTGGAATCAGAAAGCTCCTTCTGTTCCACGGTGTAAGTTGCCTCCACCGTATTGCCTGTCAGCATTCCGGTGCTGATAGGCGTTACTGCAATCTTATGCTGTCCCGCGGAAGTACCGGCGTCCCCCGACACGCGGGATATTGTGTAATCCACGCCCTCTTCGTATACGATATCTCCATTGCTGACAACAACCGCCGCCCTAACTCTATCGAACTGGTCGGTGCCGTCATACACATATGTTGCTCCCGTCGTATCAACCATGGAAGCCGAAAGACGTGTAGCGATAATCTCATACTGCAAATCCAGGAATCCTGTATAACATCCAATACCGTGGAGGGTGACTGTTGCCGTTCCCTCATTGATATTATTAGCATAGCTGCTTATCTCAAAATCTTTGCCAAACTCTAAGGTCTTACCCTTATAATCCGGGTCATGCAGTTTGATATCCGCTGCCCCATCTAATTCGACAGCAGTCCCTCCCTTATAAGACTGGGGGTCGATATCCTCCGCCCATATATTTAAGTTTGCAGCATAACTGGCTCCAAGGCTTTTAGTAATTTTGAAATACTGCGTCTCACTCCTAAGCCCGCCGAACCTGCTTCCTTTCCCTTCAATCCAGACTTCCGCCTGATCCCCGGCATAGCAGTTGTTCGCATAGCGAACCGTATAATCATCTTGCGTCAAGGCCACGCCGTCATACTTGACATTGCTCACCTTAGGCTCAATATCTGTTCCGGTATACACCTTGCCCCTGTCGCCGCTGCCGCGGTCAACGTCGAACGTCAATTTCTTCCCATCCAACAGGGAAATTGTGAAATCAATGGACTTGGTTCCTGTATAGTTATTCCGTCCGGTGATCCTTACCGTAGCCGTTCCCGGTCCTCTGTTGTTCGAGAATGCATAAGTATAATCTACGTCGGCAACCGATGTTGACGACATCGCCCCCACTAGATTCTGATGATCTTTGTTCCCACTGTCTGTCACATCCACAGGAGGCGTAACCGTCATATTTTCATTGGAAATCTCCTGTGCCAGATCATCTCCGCTTGGAAAAGTGCCTGAATTAATGTCTCTCTGCGCAATCGGAAAGGTGGTGCGTTTCCTGTCCGACTCGTTCTGGAGATTAATTACGGTCACCCCGGCTGAACCCGCATTGACATTGTTATCGTACTCCAGACGATAATCCGTGCCCTGTGTCAACGTAACTCCGTTCTCTAAATCTACAACTGTTACGCTTGGCGTCTTGGCGCTTCCGTCATACTCGATCGGCGAACTCCTGTCGACTGTGATTTCGGAACCGCCGCTTATCAAATTGTCTGCATCAGCTGCATGCACAGTAAGCCCGGACAGATCTACCATCCCGGCTATCATGCAGACGCTGAGCGCCAACGCCAATATTCTCTTGGTTAGATCCCTGTACATAGTTTTTCCCTCCTGCTCTTGTCTTTATCCAGTAAGCTTATATATCAATAACTATTCGGAAACGCCGTTAATTATCACGGCTTACGCCCATACGTCCCCAAACAGTTCTATATTAGGATAATTAAGATAATTATATTATTAATATTTTTTCGGCAATTAACCGGTAAAAAATAATAGCAGAACCTTTATTTCCTATATTTAACATGAACCTCATGCATTTTCCTATTAGAGTATAGCACAATTCGACATGCAATACAATTATTTCTTGCCTGCTTCCATGCAAAAATGAGCCCCCTTACCCCTTGCAGTCCATAATAGATGTCCACTCCTCTGGAAAGAATTGTTCCAGCAACGCCTGTTGCCCGTCCTGCCCAGGGAATTCATCTTGTGCCGTGCTCTCCGGTTTTGTAATCCCCTCTGGCAAAGCCTCTCCCTTATCTTCAACATTCTTGTCATCAACTTCAAGGGATTCCTCCTCCCTGAAAATCCCTTTTTTGCGGCTATCCTGTACAGCCGCCTTTATTGCTTCACCCAAAAGTTCCCCGAACTGCGGATTCTTCTTACTCACCTGAGCTACCATCTGGTACGCCTGCTGTATGATATTCTGCTGTTCCGTCTTAGAGGACGCCTGCTGCAAGGAATGTTTCAACCGCTCGCCCTGTTCATGGGCAAGCTCCGCCATCTGCGCCAGTTTCGGATCCACACGCATCAGCAAAGCTTTCTCCTGTGGGGTGACCGATTCTCCTCTGGCAATTTTGCGGGCAATCTTTTCCGCTTTCTTAATCTCACTGCTGCTGTCGTCTACCTCTTTGGGCTCTAAGATCTTCTGTAAAAATGATTTCTTCTCTTTATCAGTCTCCACACCGGTCACATTGCGGAGCACCTGCCCGACGTCCACTGTAACCTTCCCAACCGTAACCTTCGTGTCCATACCTGAATTCATCTTCTATACCTCCCGATAAACTTTCTTTTATCTATATCGGCATGAAAACAGTATTTATTTCATCATTTATCAGAAAAATCAGCGTCTGTCATTCTCCGCTTCCTCTTGTGCCGCAGCCAGTTCCCCAGTCTTCTCCGCGCGAATGTACATGACAATTCCCAGCAGCAGAATTAAAATGGAAATAATCTGCGAAGTGGAGAGGAATCCAACGGCTCCCCGGTAATCATTGCGTAAGATTTCTATCACGAACCGCCCGATACTGTAAAGAATGCAGTAGCCGGCAGCCACCTTGCCCTTTTTCGGCGCGCGCTTCGCATATGCCATCAATACAAAGGCAATCACAAAATCGCCTATACTGGAATAAATCTGCGTGGGAATCAGCTTCACGCCGTTGGGGGCATACTCCGACTGCCAATACTCAATGTGCAGAGGAAAATCCGTCTCCCGCCCATAACAGCATCCGGCAAAAAAACACCCTATGCGGCCGCACCCCTGCGCAAACGCCACTGCCGGAAGCGCCAAATCAAGATAACTGACGAAATCTGCCTTTTTGAGACGGCAGTAAACAAAACTTGTCAGCACGCCTCCGATGATTCCTCCATAAACTACCCAGCCATTCTGAAAATCCCATAAAATGGAAGGGTCTTTTATAATATCCGGTATGCTCACGATATAATAGAGCAGCTTGCTGCCCAGCGAACCGCCAAGCACCGCGCACCAGAAAATCCCATAAAGGATGTCCGTGTCCATGCCTTTCTTTTTTGCCCTGATTTCACTGATAATAAATGCGCTCAAATAGCCAAGCGCTGTCATAATGCCGTATATATGCAGTGTCAGCGGGCCGATTTGTATTGTGTTAATCATATTTCATTCCTCGCTTTTCTTCCTAGTCTGTCTTCGATTATACGGAATTTCCGCGTTGATTGCAAGATACATCTATGGTACAATCGAAACAAGGAGGAAACTACCAATATGTGGATTGCAGATAAATGGAAAGATTATGAAGTACTTGACTGCTCAGAGGGCGAAAAACTGGAACGCTGGGCATCTTATATCCTGGTAAGGCCTGACCCGCAGGTCATCTGGAACACCCCTAAAGCTCACGCAGGATGGAAGAAAAAGAACGGCCATTACCACAGGAGCAGCAAAGGCGGCGGCGAATGGGAATTTTTCAATCTCCCCTCACAATGGGACGTCCATTACGGCAGCCTGACCTTCCACCTCAAGCCTTTCAGCTTCAAGCACACCGGGCTGTTCCCGGAACAGGCGGTAAACTGGGACTGGTTCGGCGATAAAATCCGTCATGCCGACCGTCCCGTCAAAGTATTGAATCTCTTCGCCTACACAGGCGGTGCAACCCTCGCCGCGGCAGCGGCAGGCGCAAGCGTCACCCATGTGGACGCTTCAAAGGGCATGGTAACCTGGGCGAAAGAAAACGCTGTCTCTTCCGGACTTGGCGACGCGCCTATCCGCTGGATTGTGGACGACTGCGTGAAGTTTGCGGAGCGTGAAATCCGCCGCGGCAACCACTATGACGCCGTTATTATGGATCCACCCTCTTACGGAAGAGGCCCCAAAGGAGAAATCTGGAAAATTGAAGACGCCATCTATCCTCTGGTAAAGCTGTGCGCACAGCTTTTGTCCGAAAAACCACTGTTTTTCCTGATTAATTCCTATACAACCGGTTTGCAGCCGGCGGTGCTTGCCTATATGCTGGGCGCTGCCCTGCGCAGTTATCAAGGACAAATTGACGCTCAGGAAATCGGTCTACCAGTCGCTTCCAGCGGCCTGGTCCTGCCTTGCGGCGCAAGCGGCAGATGGGAAGCCAAATAACGGCTTCCCATCTTTTTCTAAGTTAAAGCGGATTTGCCCGCTTTGTCCCCGCCTTATTAACGGCCTTCTTCTTTTTTGTCCGGCTCTTTATATGAGAATGCATTAGAAATCTTGGCATTCTCCGCAGTCAATTCCACCTCTTCCCGATAATAAGCTATTACGGGCGTGCCTACCTCAATCTTCTTATAAATTGTGTCCGCCACTTCAAGAGGTGCGTTGATACAGCCATGCGAACCGCTGCTCTTATATATTTCTCCACCAAACTTGCCGCCGCGCCAGGAAGCGTCGTGAATACCCACATTATAGGCAAACGGCATGAAATAAGTCACATCTGACTCGTAATCCTCGCCCTTCAATACTGCCGGGCTGTCCTTGTATACAATCTTGAACACGCCGTCGGGTGAACCATTATTTTTATTGATATTTCCCGTAACAACATCACTCTCTACAACTAATTCGCCATTCTCGTAATACCACATATGCTGCTTCGTATAGTCAATCTCCACGTATGTATTCCCAATATCGTCCTTGCCTTCGACGTAAGCGCGTTGGGAATAGACAGGCTCACGGCTTACCGGCTTACCGGCCTTTAAATCTGCTTTTAGCTGTTCGGCCTCTCCTGGCTTGTCCACAATCCAACCGTAATCGCCTCCGCCGATCTCAACGGTATCATTGGATGACGTCTTAAATTTGCGCACGTCTGCATACGTGTTATATTTGCTGGCAAGCATCTGCACATAATCCGTAATCTTGTCCTCTTTCAGGGAAACGTTAAATCCGTCTACCGTCAGAAAATCGCGGATCTGTTCTTTGCCAAGCTGCTCCTTAGAATCCTTAATCTGGTAATCAATGGTCGCATTTTCATATTTCTCTATCCGTTCCATCGTCTCCACGATTTCCTTGCTCTCACTGGTATACTCCGGGCTTACGTAATCTTCGTCCGTAAGCTGTACAGACGTCTCTCCGGCGGATACCGCCTGTTTTACCTTCGCTAACACACGCTCAAAAACCATGCGGTTCCCGGGCGTCTCTTTCTCTACATGGTAGCCGTCTTCCCCAAGCTCAATACGCGCGCTTTCGGGGTCTGTGATGTTTTCTTTCTGAAAACAATCCATACTTTCCACCGCTTGGGAAATCAATTCTTCCTTATATTCCATGGTGATTGGCACTTCACTTTCATGCGGAGCAAAAATCGCCCCCACCCACTGCACTGGATTCTGCGCATTCAGCAATTTCTCCACGGAACCGTCCGGCACATAGGAACATGCAATGTCCGCCCCGTATACATGGTGCTTGCCACCGTCCCTGTCAAATACGGTCAAAAGATAATCTTCTACACCGTCTCCCACCTTCTCCTCAGCCGCTGTAAGGTCCATCCCTCCGACCCGCCAGCCGTTAATCTTGGCTCGGAAGAAAAAATGGCTGCTAAAGTAAAACGAAATAGCAACATACACTCCCGCCAGCACTGTCAGCGTCAAAGCCACGCTGATCACAATGACCTTTTGTTTCTGTTTCTTTCTGCGTCCTCGTTTTCCCATACGCATCCCTCAATTCTTGATGATATTTCCCTTAATTGTCCGTGGAATTCTTTTCATCCGTCTGGCTGCTGTCTTAGCTGGCGCTTCGATGGGCGCTGACATAAATCATAAATTCCTGAAGCTCTCCCTGCTCCCCAAATCTTCGGGGAAATATTGCTGCCGATACCGGCTGCATCTCCCCATCAATTTTCCGCAGATAAGAGCAGACGACTTTTGTTTCCCCGCTGCAAAACCTCTCCCGCAGATTCTCCGTGGAAAGAAAACGCAAAATGCGCTCCCGGTCGTTTTCCTCCACCATTTCACGAACTACGAGCTGAATCATCTTCTCATATCTGCCTATATGATAATCATCTCTCAAGATTTCCGCCAGCTTCTTCTCCTCTCTTGGTCCTTTTAAAATCCTGCAACCGTCTGGTTTTAAAGATACCAGCATAATTTTATAATACTCTGGTACCCCATACTTATCCTGATATTCCATATTGCTATACTTCCCTTTTCCAATAATACCACTTGCTCCCCAGCAAGGTAATGTATCTTTTGCAAATATTTTCTTATTCTTTTCTTAATAGTTACTGTCCACTGATAAATATCATTCAAGTAGGGAGAACAATAACCTCGCATAAATTATAACAGCTCCGCCCATCCCGGTAAACATAACAACTGTGCATGAAAGCATACCATTTGCGACTGGCTTCGACTGAATATTCTAAAAGATATGCAGAAAAACTGCTTGATTACATTACCATTTTTATCTTCCATCAGGAAAATGTTTATAATTCAAATAGGCATATTCTGCCCTGTGCAATACTTTGAGAAACGTCAATTACCCGCTGGTTCTTTGAACCGCGAAACCGCAGGGAAATATCTTTCTCTCTCTGCACAAATTCCCCATCTACCAGGACGTCGAGAAGCGATAACATTTCGTCCGTAGCCTCGCATCTCGCCGCGCTTTGCTTCCACAGCTGCCTATCTAGCAGATAGCCCGTATAACACCAGATCGTCTTATGCGGATACCGCTTCCTTACCTTCTTCAGAAACGGCAGCAGCACACGCTGATTGACAGGTTCAAACGGCTCTCCTCCCAGCACCGTCAGACCAGAAATAAAATCAGGTTCCAAAAGCCCGAGAAGCTCTTCCTGCGTTGCCTCTGTAAATTCCTGTCCATACTCAAAATCCCACGTTTCCGAGTTAAAACATCCCTCGCAGTGATGGGTACATCCCGACACAAACAGGGAAACACGCACGCCCGGCCCATTCGCTATATCTGTCTTCTTAATCTGCCCATAATTCACAGTAAAAGCATCTCCCCTTTGTTATTTGTCGAAATATCGCGGTAAAGCGTCTCTTTTTCCATCATCCACTCTATTTACAGATGCATCACTCTCTCCTGAATTTCCTGGGTTCTTCCCTGATTCCAGAACTGCGTGCCAATATAGCCGCATGTTCTGCGCGCCACATTCATCTTACTCTCATCTTGGTTCTGGCAGTTGGGGCATTCCCATACCAGCTTTCCATGCTTGTCCGACACAATTTTAATTTCACCCTCATAACCGCACACCTGACAATAGTCGCTCTTTGTGTTCAGCTCTCCGTACATAATATTCTCATAAATATGCTGCATAACAGTGAGAACCGCGTCGATATTACCCTGCATATTTGGTACTTCGACATAGCTGACCGCACCTCCGGGCGAAAGTTTCTGGAACTGCGCCTCAAAAGTCAACTTGCTGAATGCGTCAATCTCCTCCGTCACATGAATATGGTAGCTGTTGGTAATATAATTCTTATCGGTCACTCCCTCAATCACACCAAACCTTCGCTGCAAACATTTGGCAAACTTATATGTGGTGGACTCAAGCGGCGTACCGTAAAGACTGAAATCAATGTCACTCTCTTCTCGCCAGCGCTGACATGCCGCATTCATATGCTCCATAACCTTCAGGGCAAACGGCGTTGCCGCCGCATCCGTATGGGATTTGCCGGTCATATATCTGGTACACTCACAAAGCCCCGCATAGCCCAAAGAAATTGTGGAATATCCGTGATAGAGCAGCTCATCAATAACTTCTCCCTTTTTCAGGCGCGCAAGCGCGCCATACTGCCACAGAATCGGCGCCACGTCCGAGGGTGTTCCTTTTAAACGTTCATGGCGGAGCATTAACGCCCTCCGGCACAGTTCAAGCCTTTCGTCAAAAATACGCCAAAATTTATCTCTGTCTCCCTTGGAAGAACAAGCGACGTCTACCAGATTGATCGTCACGACGCCCTGATTAAATCTGCCATAAAATTGCGGTTGGTTGTCCTTATCATGGTATACCGTCAGAAAAGAACGGCATCCCATGCAGGGATAACAATAGCCCTGTTTATTTTCCTTCATGACTTTCTCTGAAATATAATCCGGCACCATGCGTTTGGCCGTACATTTGGCCGCCAGCCTGGTTAAATCCCAGTAACGGCTCCCTTCGCGTATATTATCCTCCTCAAGCACATAAATCAACTTGGGAAACGCCGGCGTAATATAGACGCCCTTCTCATTTTTGACGCCCTGCATCCGCTGTAACAACATTTCTTTGATTACCAACGCAAGGTCATCTCTAAGCCTGCCCTCTTCAACTTCGTTCAAGTACATGAACACGGTGACAAACGGCGCCTGTCCATTGGTTGTCATCAATGTAATTACCTGGTACTGAATCATCTGTACCCCGCGGCGGATTTCCTCTTTAACACGCATCTCCGCCACTTCGTTTACCTTCTCCTCCACCAACGGCAGCCCTGCCGCCATGTATTCCCGCCGCACCATTTTCCGCAATTTCTGCCGGCTTACCTCCACAAAAGGCGCAAGGTGGGACAGCGTAATACTCTGCCCGCCATACTGTGAGCTGGCAATCTGTGCAATCGCCTGGGTAGCTACATTGCACGCCGTGGAAAAACTCTTAGGGCGTTCAATCATAGTCTCGCTGATTACCGTGCCATTCTGAAGCATGTCCTCCAGATTTACGAGGCAGCAGTTGTGCATGTGCTGCGCAAAGTAATCGGAATCGTGAAAATGGATTTTCCCTTCTTCGTGCGCCTGCACAATGTCTTCGGGCAGCAGAAATCGCCTGGTAATATCTTTGCTGACCTCACCCGCCATATAATCCCTCTGTACGCTGTTGACAATTGGATTCTTATTAGAGTTCTCCTGTTTAATCTCCTCATTGTCGCACTCAATCAGGCTCAAAATCTGCTGATCCGTTGAGTTGGATTTGCGCACCAGCGCGCGTTTGTAGCGGTATGTGATATATTTCCTCGCCACTTCGTACGCTTTGCAGGCCATAATCCCGTTCTCTACCATATCCTGAATCTCTTCCACATTGTATATCCGCTCCATGGACGCGCAGGCGTCGGTAATATGCTGGGCTATCTTGTCAATCTGCTCCTCCGACAGTCTGTCGCTTTCCGCCACCTCCTGATTTGCCTTGGCAACGGCATCCACAATTTTGCTTTTGTCAAACCCCGTCTCTTTTCCGCTTCTCTTGATAATTTTCATCAAATTCTCCTTCAAAATAACTAAATATAGTATAATTCTTGTTTACAGGTACTATATATGCTTACCCACTATAACATTATCTTTCCCAAAAAGCAAGTTGAAATATCTAATGCACTGTTAAATTATTTCCAATTACGCAATCTCCTCTTGATTCTCACACGCAAAGAGATTATCATATAGATATGTGTCGTGTTGTTTTATTTTTATTTTAGGAGGCGTTACGAATGAAAATCAAGAAATTAATCCCCTTTGCACTGAGCTGTCTGCTGATACTGGAAACGCCCGTTATCTCCCAGGCAGCCGAACTTTCCGGTGCACAGATGGAATCCAATGTTCAATCAGAATCTACGCAGGCAGTTACGAAGCTGTCTGCCAGCTTAAATCAGAGCACCGCCAGCCTTACTGCTGGTTCTACCTTACAGTTAAAATCATCCGTTTCTGGTTACGATACCTCAGTTACAGACAATCAATTACAGATATCCTGGTCATCCAACAAACAGGATATCGCTTCTGTCTCAGCACAGGGACTTGTCAGCGCACATAAATCTGGAAAAGCTGTGATTACTGCTAACGCCGTACTCAAATCGGCAGGCCGCACTTACACCGCCTCTTCTTCCTGCACTGTCACTGTAACAAATAAGATTACTTTAAATAAGAAGAAACTAACTTTATATACATGCCAGACTTCAACATTAAGCGCGAAAACCGCGCCCTCCGGCGCTGCAAAATGGCGCTCCTCCAACAAATCCGTCGTCACAGTCAGCCAAAAGGGTAATCTCAAGCCTAAGAAAGCTGGAACGGCAACCATCACTGCCACGGCAAACGGCGTATCAGCCACCTGTAAAGTCACCGTCAAAGAGCCCTCGCTGGAATTAGAACGTGATAAGAGAGCTTATGTTAAGAACCCTGTAGAGCTGCATGTTCAGGTTGCCCCCAAAGGAAACATCACCTGGAAGTCCTCAGACAAAACGATTGCAGAGGTAAACGATAAGGGTGAGATAACCCCCAGGAAAAGAGGTACTGTTACCATTACGGCAGCCTGCCATGGACTTAAAAAATCCTGTAAAGTTACCGTAAAAAAGCCTTCTGTCAGGATGAGCTCGGAAAAAGTTATTCTCTTTGCAGAAAGCGAACATACCCTGGACGCCTCGGCGCACCCATCTTCCAAACTTACCTTCCGCTCCTCCAACCCTAAAGTAGCAAAGGTATCGCGCGATGGGAAGATTACTGGCGTTCGCTCTGGAACTGCTACCATCACAGCGTCCGTACCCGGCGCCAAAGTTTCCTGCGAAGTTACCGTGCTCAGAAACAGCCATAAACTCAGCCGCTCCTCACAGACTTTGATGAAAGGCGGCAGCACAACAATTTATATGTCCGACACCTCCGAGCAGGACAATGTTTCTTTTGAGCTGTCTAATCCTTCCGTCGCCAAACTCAAGGCCGACGGAAACGCCTGCAAGATTACAGCACGCGAGATAGGAAAAACTACTTTAAACGCATACTATACTACATATGTAGACGGTCAGCAGGTCACATGCAAACAAACTTGCAGCATCAAAGTTATCGGCGCAGGCATTGTACAGCAACAGGCAGCCGTGGCCGTCGGCACGCACAAGGCTCTGACCTTAGAACACGTCGAGAAATCCGGCGTCAAGATCACCAGCACAGAATGGACGTCCTCCAATCCGAGAATCGCCTCTGTAAACCGCCATACAGGCAACGTCAGCGGCTTAAAATATGGCTCGGCAAAAATCACAGCGGTCATCGGCTATTCAGACGGCACCGCCAAGGAATACATAACAAGCTTAAAGGTCTCCCAACCGAAAACGAATAACAAAAATACCGTTGTCTCATTGGGCCATTCACAGAAAGTTAGCTTGAGCGGCCTGACTTCTTACAGCAACACAACATGGAAGCTGAAAAAGAAATCTCTGGCGTCCATTTCTCCTGACGGCACTATCACGGCAGGCAAGAAAACCGGAAAGACAACGTTGACCATCAAGGCAGATGGCAAAACGATAAAACACACAATTATCGTTACCAATCCCAGTCTGAAAACTTCCGGCACTCTGCTGGCGCCGAAGAAGACGACCAGGATTAAGTTATCCGGCGTATGTGCCCAGAGTAACATTACATATCATTCCATGAAAAAGTCCATTGCCACCGTAAGCAGGACAGGCGTTGTCAAAGGACAAAAATGCGGAACCACCAAAATTTCCGTCACAGCAGACGGCAACCGTTTCACATTCCAGGTACAGGTCGTTCCTCAGCGCGCAATTGATGCCTGCAAAACCGGCTACAATATTATGTACAGTTCTTCCTACAGCCAGGCACGGCGCATGAGCAGCGGCTACTACGATTGCAGTTCCCTGGTATTCCGCTCCTACGGCTGTGATACCGGGCTCTTAGGGGGCATCCCCTCCTGGGCGCCAACCGCGGCAGCCATGGCATCATACATGGAGCGTACCGGAAAGGTCATTTCCTACCGAGGCCTGAATGTGTCCAAGCTGCGGCCGGGAGACTTAATATTCTATAAAGCGCCCTATTCCAATGGGCGGTACAAGAATATTTACCACGTCTCTATGTACTACGGCGACGGCTACCGCTTAGAAAAACCATTGCGTCCCTATTCCCCGGATCGGAATATCGTGATGATTGCCAGGCCTGTACGCTAAGTTCAAAACACAATAAAAAGTCAGACCCATCAAATATAAATTGATAAGGCCTGACTTTTTCTATTGAGGCGTTCCCCCTCATTCACAAACAGGAGTTTCTATCTCCACAATCCCCTGCGCTTGCGTATCGCGTAGAACATATCATTTTCCATCGCCATTACTTTTTCCATGGGAACGCTTTTGAATACCGGCATTTTCATTTTATATTTTATCCAGAAAAACGAGTAAATTGCCAGCAGCGCAAAGGCGATTGCCGTCAACGCCCAAATGGTTTTGCATTCTGCCGGATCGGTCGAAATATTTAAAATCATGTAGACTGTTCCGGCAATGCCAATCAGTGGAAACACCGGTCCTAACGGCACCTTAAATGAACGCGGCGCTTTGGGCAGCTTACGGCGCAGAATTAAAACATCCATGTTCGCCAATATGTATGAAATCATCCAGAATACCGAGCCAACCAGAATCAAGAAACTGATCGCATCTGAGGAACCATCGCTGAATGCCGCAAAACAGAAGATTACCACGCTGACAAAAATCACGCCCACATACGGCACATTATGTTTATTTGTCTTTGCAAACACACGCGGCATCATATTCATTTTCGCCATGCCCTGACAGATGCTTGCCAGCCCGTTTACTGTGGAATTCTGCGTGCTGATTACCGCAAGCGCTCCCACTAAAGTCATCCAAATCTTTCCGGGCGTCCCCAAAAGATTCTGTCCGTAGAGAAGGTGCGGCGCCGCCGAATTTGCCAGCTCTCCCCAAGGCGTATAATTGTGGAAGCCCAAGATCATAATGGACTGTACCACACACAGAAGCGCAAGCCCTATCATCATCCCCAAAGGCACGTTGCGTTTGGCGTTTCTCACATCCTTAGAAACCGGGATGACATATTCCGCCCCGATAAACAGCCAGAATGCAACGGCTGTCATGGAAACTACGCTCCCCGGGCTTGACGCCATAGAGAGCGGCTGTTCCACAACCGTCCCCGTTCCCAGCCGGAACATGCCAATCGCTCCCAGTCCCAGCATAGACCCCAGAAGAAGAAACGCCACCCAGTCCTGAATCTTCGCAAACATATCCACGCCATACAAATTAGCAATTGTTATGGCCACCGTCACAATCAATGTATAACCAATACTCGGAATTGGCAAAGGGAACGTATCTTCCATGGCATAGGAGAAAATGGATGCCTCCACGCCTGTAGACAACATATTACAGATCAGATATCCGCCTACCATAGAAATCAATGTCGGGAAAGGTCCCATGCCCGCCAGGGTATATTGGGCAAGCCCCCCTGTCGTATTTGGCATCAACGCATTTAACTCCGAAAGCGACGCTACCGTCGTCATGTTCAGCAGACAGGCTATTATCATCGCCCCTATAAATACGACGCCGACTTCCCCTGCTCCCTGTCCCAGAGACACCAGACAGCTTGTGGCAACGATCAAGCCTACTGAAATTGACACAACGCTTGCAAGCCCCAGCTTTTTGTCCTTATCACCCATCGCTGTTTCTCCTTTCTTCTCATTCGATGTATTTTATTTTTCTCTTCATACACTGCATTTTCCCCCTCGTCTCCTCATCTTGGGCTGCGGTATCAGAGTGCGTCCACACCCTCGTCGCCGGTTCTCACACGAACTACATTAGAAATCTCATAAACAAAAATTTTGCCGTCCCCGATATGCCCGGTATACAATTCCTGCTTAATGAGTTCGATGATCTCATCTACCCTCTCGGTCTCCACCACAATACTTATTTGCTGTTTGGGCAGCAGTTCCATCTCATAGTTCTCATCTACCTCATACTCCTTAGTTCCCTTTTCCACGCCGCAGCCCAGCACCTGCATAACTGTCATTCCGCGGACGCCCGCCTTACTCAGCGCAGCCTTCAATCCTGTAAACTTTGACATTCCTGTTACGATTTCAATCTTTGATAAACTCATATTCTCATCCTCCGTCTTTCTTATATTTATCTGCAAAGCGGACAATCCCGCTTTCGCCCTATGTTTCAAACCTGCTTCCTTGCTTACAGTACGTTTATGCGGCTCACTGTCACGCTCTTCCCGGCTTATTACAGATATAATTTCGGTATGATTCGGGAGCCATGCCGGCAAACGCTTTAAATTCCCTCGTCATATGGGATTGGTCATAGTAACCGCATGCAAGCCCAAGCTGCTCTAAATCCACTTGCTTCCCCTCCCTCCCGATAAGTTCTAACATATACTGAAAACGGACAAACCTGGCAAATACTTTTGGTGAAATTCCATGAAACCCCTGAAAACTGCGGCGGACATAACATTCTGAATACCCGCTCTCCTCACCAATTTCATGGATCGTGATATTTCCCCGGTTCTCATAAATTTTCTTCCTGACAAATTGCTCGATTGCCCGGGCGCTGTCAAACTCCTGCCATACCTGCTGTTTTTTCCTGCAATATTCTATAAAAATTTCCGCACGCTGCCGAATATCCTTTGCATAAGCAATTTTTTCCGCAGTCTCCCCATATTCTGCCTGATCCAGCTCTAAATCTGCATTGACGACGTCCTGGATGGTAATTCCCTGCGGCAGCACGTTCTTGCCGGCCCGGAAACGTATGCCAAAATGCGTCCGCCCCTCCTCAAACTGCCACTGCTTTGCCCACAGCACTGTGCCGCCGATAAATACTTTCACATCGCGCTGCCCGATACTGAACACCAAATCTGTACTTCCGTCCGGCACTGCGCAAAATTCTCCGGCCTGCCCTTTGCCAACTTTAAATTGATAACAATGGGAAATCTCTGCATTTTGCAGCGTAAGCTTCTGCAATTCTTTGGCCTGCGCAGCCAGATAAGGCTGCATGGGGGTAATCTCTCTGTGCATCTGCATTCTCCTGTTCTTGATATTATGCCATTTCCAGCTCTTCATAACAGCTTGGTATTATGCCATTTCCGGCTCTTCCCACAACGGCAATTTGATACCGATTCCTTGTCTCACTGCATTGTTGTAAACCGTGCCGCCCCAGGCAATGTCTTCCACCGGCATCCCGCCAATCGAATATACGATAATTTCATCCTCATTTTCGCGTCCCGGATGTTTTCCGGTAATAATATCTGCAATGTCAATCATATCTTCCGCGCTAATCTTACCCTCATGTTTCAAATCCGTGAATTTCGTGCCGATAATCTGTACCTGTTCGTAACTGGGGTAAGGGTATTCCTCTTCCCACGCCTCATACAATTTAGAATTATCAACTACCAGCTTACAGCGTTTTGCCAGAAAATCGTCTTCAAACCGGGCCGCGGAAGGGAGGCTTATCAAGGCACCCTTTTTAATCCAGGACTCATCTATGTATGGAAATGTCGAAATATCATCCCTAACCACCGTGGTCATGCTGACAATATCGCTGTCCCTGACAGCCTCTTCCACTGTCTCGCATACGGAAATATTTTTAATTTGCGGGCACTCCTTTTGCACAAACGCGATAAAGGAACTTAATGATTTCTGTCCCCGACCCTTAATCTTTAACGTATCAAGCCCAGGACAAACACTGACAAAAGCGCTCAGGGAGGTCTTACCCATAACGCCCGGTCCTACAACCGCCACAGTTTTTGCATCCTTTCTTGCCAGATATTTTGCGCCTACGCCCGGGATTCCCCCTGTTCTATAGGAACTTACCAGATTTGCCGACATCAGGGCCAATGGGGCGCCTGTATCCTTATCGTTCAGCATCATCATGAGGATAGAGCGTGGCAAGCCTTTCTGTTTATTGTCCATATTTGAACCATACCATTTCATACCTGCCAGCTGGTAACGCCCGCCAAGGTATGCCGGCATCGCCATAAATCTGCGCTCGTCTGCATTTTGGGGCATACCGGGAAATTCCGGCTTATCCGGGAACGTCACCATGCAGCCGTGGGAATTGTGGTTCCTCCCCCCCATCACATAGTCCCCTTTCTGTAACGTTACCAGCAAATCCTCCATGACCTCTACGCATTGTTTCATATCCTTAACGCCGGCTTTCACCATATCCGGCTCACTTAAATATAAAAATTCTATTCTCGTATCCATAACCACGCCTCCTAAAAAAAGGCGCCAATAGCCCTGCTATTGACACCTTTGTCTTCTACAGTATAACACAACAATTTACAATTTTCTACCTTTTATCCGATCGCCTTAAAGCGGTCATAGCGGAATTCCCGCAGGTCTAACATGGTCTCCTCGCCGGCTGCCATTTGGGATAACAGTTTCCCCACAACCGGGGAGATGCCAAATCCATGACCGGTAAATGCACAGGCAAGTATCAATCCCGGCGCCTCCTCGACTTTACTAATGACCGGAATCCCATCGGTACAGATATCTTCATAGCCCGCCCAGGTTCTCACAATCTTAGCGTCCGCCAACCGGGGAATATATTTCATAATTCCACGGCAGATACACGGGGCGGTAATACTGGAAACCATACTGTTTCCATTGTCTTTATTGACGTCCTCCATGCCGGATGCACCGCCAAAGACAAAAGAACCATGGGCGGTCTGATGTCCATAGAAATCAGCGTCCGCCGTCCCCAACATCTGGGGAAACATCTTCGGCTCTGCCTCTGTGACAAGCGCCTCTATCAATTCCTTACGCATGGGCACGTCTATGCCAACGCTCTGGACAATTGCCCGGCTCTCATAACCTGCGGCGACAATAATTGTCTCGCCCTCATAGACATTTTTTCTTGTGACAACCGTCCGCGCTTTTCCTCTAATTTTACGTATACCTGTAACTTCCTCCCCAGTGATAAAACGAACGCCCTGAGCCCTTGCTTTGCGGTAATAGCCAAGCGTCACCAACAGCGGGTTTGCATGCCCATCTGTCGCGCACCAACTGGCTCCGATAACCTCATCGCTTAAATACGGGTTAATTGCGCGCACTTCCTGCCCGTCAATCATACGCACGTCCAAGCCGCAGGAAACAGCACGATCTGTCAGCCCTTGAAGAATTTGCAGGTGGCGTTCTGTCTTGCCTAACCGCAGGTTGCCTTCCTTATGGTATTCAATATCCAGCTCCAATTCCTCCGATAACGTCGGCCACATATGCTCCACGCCGTACATTGCCAGGGGAAGTTCCCTGGGGTCTCTGCCCGACTGGCGAACACCGCCTCCATTGCGGCTGGAGCCGCCGTTTCCGATACTCTCATCTTTATCCAGCACAAGAACGGAAACACCCTTTTTTGCCAGATAGTAGGCTGCTGCGCATCCAATGACGCCGCTGCCCACAATAATTACTTCTGCTGTATGGTCCATTGTTCCCCGCCTCCTTTGCCGTTATCTTCACCAGATACTGTTTCGTTCGCCAATATTTTCATTTCCAGCGGGCGCATCGGCGCCCTGGAAGTTGCCGGCGTAAGTTTTGCCGGCGATACGCCCAGCTCTTTCGCGACAATGCTTTTCACTAATTTAGCGCATGTCTGTCCCTGGCAGAGCCCCATGCCTGTTCTTAAATATCTGCGGATTTCGGTGATGGTATACATTCCGTCATGAACGGCACGGCGGATATCTCCTTTTGTGACTTCCTCACATCGACAGATGATTCTGCCGTCATCCGGCTCTGGCACAAATTCGCCTAATAAAATTGCCCTGTCATTAATCGTCTCCATGGAATCCTCCTCTCTGCGTTTGCACTTCAAAGCGTCCTGCATATCCTCTATTTTCCCGCCGCATAAAATCTTGCCCGCATAGCCATATCTGCCGGAACCTTGATTGTCAGCAGATTCGTACAGTCAAAGGCTTTCGATGATTTCACATCCAGCACTTGTGCCTCGCATACAGACTGCCCGCTTCGATCAAGCCCGTATCCCTTGTCGCCAATCTCCGGCAGCGGCAGAAATTCATAGGGAAGCGTCACCGTGCTAAATCCTGGTTCATAGTCCTCCCGCACCAAGAAGATTGCCTGCCCGGAACAGGATGCCACGCACATGCCGCATCCAATACATTGTGCGCTTTCATCGACCACTGGGAGGGATGTAATCTTGGAACCGATTTTAATACACTTCTTGGGACATGCATCCTGGCAGGGATTACAGGGAATGTTCTGCGAACACTCCATTACTGGATGTATGCCTGCCTTATGGCTTACGCCTGGAAAACGCTCAATTTCCTTCTCGTCTATATATCCTTTTTTCAGCAGGCTCATGGAAATAGGGATTCCTTCTTCCGTCCTCTCTATCTGCTTGCCGCGGTTCTCCGGCGCAAACATTCCCTGCCGCAGCCCCTGCAATGCCGCTTGATTCTCCTGGTATTTTTCTGTCAATTCTTCCCCGCTGATATATCCCAGATAATGCGCCGCCGCAATCCCGGCAATCCGCCCCTCAATCATTGCAGAACTTGCCTCCTCAATGCCGGACACATCCCCCGCCACATAGATCCCCTCCATGGACGTCCTGCCAAACTCATCGCAGATGGGCACTTGCCCGCCCCTTGCCGGATTATCTTCCATCTCACATCCTGACATTTTTAATAACTGGGACATGGGTGACAACCCGACGGCAAGGCATATGGTATCGACATCAAAATGTTTTTCTGTGCCCGGGATGAACTGAAAATTTTTATCTACTTCAGCAATAGTTACTCCTGTCACACAGTCTTTTCCCTCCGCTTTCACAATCGTGTGCGACAGATAAAATGGCACGCCGCATCTTGCCACCTTCGACGCATGAACGCCATAACCGCCTACCCGGGGCGCCGCATCCACCAAAGCTGCAACCTCACACCCACTCTGTAAAAGCTGGAAACTGACGACCAGACCGACATTTCCAGATCCAAGCATCAACACCTTATTCCCCGGTTTGACGCCATGAAGATTCATCATCGTCTGCGCCGCGCCTGCTCCAATTACGCCCGGGAGCGTCCAGCCCTCGAACGTCACCACATTTTCCGCAGCCCCGGTGGCAACGAGGATAGCGTCGCCCTTGTAGTGGTGAATAGCTTCTCCAATCTTCACCACGATCTCTTTATCCTGATACAAACCTATGACCGTTGCATTTAACGTTACCTTAACACCCAGTTCCGACGCCTCCCGCAGCAGCTCCTCTCCAATTACAAAACCTCTGATTTTCGCCTTGTGCTCTTTGGAGCCAAAAAATTTGTGTATCTGCTTGAAAAGCTGCCCGCCCGGTTTTTCATTTTCATCAAATACGGTTACCTTAAGCCCTCTTTTTGCCGCTTCGATTGCGGCTGACAGACCGGAGGGCCCCGCGCCTACTACAATTAAATCATATCTTTTCATGTTCCTTCCCTCCCTGCCACTGCTTCGCAAAAGGTTCTGGCAAAACACCGTACTGTGTCTGCACTTTCATGCCGTCCCGCAGAGGCGTGACACAAGTACGAATATTTGGTTTTCCATCCACCACCATTACACAATCGGTACATCTGCCAATGGCGCAAAAAATTCCTCGCGGCGTATGTTCTTTTTTCGTATAACGATGTTTCATAATACCTGCTGCCCGCAATGCCACGGCAATTGGCTCTCCCTCATATCCTTCTAACGTTCTGCCATCACATATGAAGGTAACCTTTTTCCCTTTTTCCGGCGCCCCTAAAATCGGATGTTTTTTAATTCGACTGCCCATACGCTTACCTCTTTTCCACGAAAATAGCAAAAAGGCGCCTGCGTATTTCTCACAGACACCTTTGACTGATTGGATTGTTTTCATTTGTCATACCCATCATATAAGATTTCAGGGAGTATGTATTGTAAAAAACGATACCATGATTTTGTATAACATTTTAAAAGACGTTATATAAATTTTACTTGATTGCATTACTGCCTTTTGCCGCCTCAAATTCCGCCAAAATTTCTTTGTCCGGCTCTTTCGTGATCAGGCTGACAATGACAATCGCCGCCGTTCCCACCAGAAATGCCGGGAGCAGCTCATAAATGGCAAACGCGCCGCCAAGCGGAGCAATCAGATACTTCCATATAAATACGGTAGCTCCGCCTGCAATCATGCCGGCAATCGCTCCGGGCAATGTTGTACGCTTCCAGAACAGTGCGCAGATGATAACTGGACCAAACGCTGCGCCAAATCCCGCCCAGGCAAACGATACAATTCCAAAAACAGAACTGTTAGGGTCGCGCGCAATAATTACACCAAGAATGGCGATCACGATAACTGTCGCTCTGGCAATCAGCATACTTGTCTTAGAAGACAATTTCACGTGCAGCGTATCTTGCAGGATATTCTGCGACACACTGGAAGAAGCCGCTAAAAGCTGCGAATCTGCGGTCGACATGGTGCTTGCCAGAATACCAGCCAGAATTAACCCCGCCATCAATGCCGGGAAAATCCCATATTTTGACAGCAAATCGGCAATACGGACAATTACGGTCTCTGTGTCACTGCCGGCAAGTAATGCAATGATCCCCTGTTTGCTGAGGGCATTTCCTACAATACCGATAAATACCGCCATTGCCATAGCAATCACAACCCACACAGACGCCACGCGGCGAGACAGTTTCAGTTTGTTCTCGTCCTCTATCGCCATAAACCTGAGCAGAATATGGGGCATTCCGAAATACCCAAATCCCCAGGCACAAGTGGAAATAATTTTAAGCAGGCCATAAGGCTGCGACGTACCGCTCTCCGCCACATAGGTGCTGGTTGCAGACAGATATCCGGGTAACGCTTGCGCATTTTCCATAACCGCGCCAATTCCGCCGGCAGAAATAGTGGCAAACGCCAGCACAAACACAATCGCAATTGACATAATGATGCTCTGAATGAAGTCCGTTGTGGATGCCGCAAGGAAACCGCCTGCCGCCGTATAACCCACAATGATAATCGCAGAAATAAGCATAGCCGTCATATAATCTGCGCCAAACAGTGAGGAGAACAGTTTCCCGCAGGCAGCGAAACCAGAAGCCGTATACGGCACAAAGAATATCATAATAATTAACGCTGCAATCACGGTCAAGATATTCTTCTTATCGTGAAAACGATTGGAAAAGAACTGAGGCAGCGTAAAGGAATTGGTAATCTGCGTATAACGGCGCAGGCGTCTTGCCGTGAACAGCCAGTTCAGATATGTACCTGCCGCCAAACCTACAATTGTCCAGCCAACGTCTGCTAATCCTGAGGCATACGCCAGACCAGGCAGCCCCATCAGCAGATAGCCGGACATATCCGACGCTTCCGCGCTCATCGCGGTTACCAACGGGCCAAGTCTTCGTCCCCCAAGATAGAAGTCTGAGGCAGATTCATTTTTCCTGGCAAAGTAAAATCCAATTGCCAACATGCCGATAAGGTAAACCACAATTGTGATTAAGATGCAAATGGATGCTGTACTCATATATATTTCTCCTTCCATAAATTAGGTCACAGGAAAAAAATACATTTCAAATATTCTTTCCTGTGACCCTAAATTATATTGCGTATTCCGATTCTTAAACTAATTCAAGAAGAACCTCTAAAGCGCCATCACCTTTACGCTGTCCAATCTTGACGATTCTGGTGTAACCACCGTTTCGGCCTGTATATTTTGGAGCAATTTCGTCAAAAATTTTAGCTACAAGATCAACTTTCTTGGTGTTCTTCTTCTTTCCCTTGTTCTCTGCTGGAACAGATGTTACAGGATACAATACCTTGAGCATCTGACGTCTTGCATGCAAACGGGAAGGAAGATCTTTCTTAATCTTCTTCTCAACTTCATCATAAACGGTAACTCTCTTGCCGTCCACAACTTCTTTGACTCTTTTACCGTCCTTATCCTTGCGGGGAACCTTAGCGGTCACAGTCACCTCTTCAAAGTTGTCTTTTTCTTTCACACCCAATGCAATCAAACCTTCAGCTACTTTGCGGATTTCTTTGGCCTTAGCTTCTGTGGTTACAATCTTGCCGTTGTAAAGGAGTGCGGTTACCTGGTTTCTGATTAATGCTTTTCTCTGGTCAGATGTCCTGCCCAATTTTCTATATTTTCCCATTTCTAAATCCTCCATTTGTGATATACCCGGCAACGCCTTTTGGCCTTACTTGCCGGATATTGTTATTTGCTCGTTGTCACTCACTATGGAAATATCCTGTTATCAGGATATACAGGGCTTCGCCTTTTGGTCTTACAAACCCTGCCATGTTGTCCTGTCTTGGATTACTACTCGCCAGAACAAAGTGGAACCCAAACGAACGTTAGCAGTTCGTTTGGTAGCACCCCTCCAAAGAATTTCATTCTTCTCCGGGGTTTAATTGTAATCCTAATTCTTTTAATTTTGCCAACACTTCTTCTAATGATTTGCGGCCAAGATTCCGAACCTTCATCATATCTTCCGGCGTTCTGTTCGTCAGCTCTTCTACGGTGTTGATTCCGGCACGCTTCAGACAATTGTAAGAACGTACGGACAATTCCAACTCGTCAATGTTCATCTCAAGAACCTTCTCTTTGGCATTATCCTCTTTTTCAATCATGACTTCCGCTGTCTTCGCATTCTCAGACAAATCAATAAACAGATTCAAGTGCTCGCTCAGAACTTTCGCCGCCAGGCTGACTGCCTCGTCCGGCTCTAAAGTGCCGTTCGTATATACGTCCAGCGTAAGCTTGTCATAGTCTGTAATCTGCCCCACACGGGTATTTTCGATTGAAAGGTTCACACGCTCAATAGGCGTATAAATACAGTCAACTGCAATTACGCCAATTGGCACATCTTCCCCCTTGTTCTTGTCAGCGCTGACGTAGCCCCTGCCTTTGGTAATTGTCAGTTCCATATAAAGCCTGGAATCTGCCCCGCCGTTTAAATGGGCAATCACCAAGTCGGGATTCATAATCTCGATATCCGGGTCGACCTGTATGTCTGCCGCCGTAACTACGCCTTCACCTTCAAATTCAATATAAGCAACTTTAGACTCGTTTGTTTGGCTGGTATTCTTCAAAGCCAGATTCTTGATGTTCATGATAATCTCAGTCACATCTTCCTTAATGCCTGGAATAGAGCTAAATTCATGCAGGACACCTTCGATTTTTACCTGACTTACTGCTGCACCCGGAAGTGAAGAGAGCATGATTCTCCTCAATGAATTCCCAAGTGTAGTACCGTAGCCTCTTTCAAGTGGCTCTACGACAAATCGGCCGTATTTTTTGTCTTCTGAAATCTGCGCAATTTCAATTTTCGGTTTTTCAAAATCGAACACTACAAAGTCCCTCCTTTTCGGATACCGTTGCTTGTCAATTATTATTTAGAATATAACTCGACGATAAGCATTTCATCGACCGGAACGTCAATTACCTCCCTATTAGGCAATTCTTTTACGGCACCTTTCAGGTTTTCCTGGTCAACATCCAGCCATTCCGGCACCAATCTTCCGCCAGTCACCTCAAGGATATCTTTGTACCTCTGAGAACCTTTGCATTTCTCTTTGATTTCAATCGTATCTCCTGCCTTTATCAGATAAGACGGAATTGTCACCTGCTTGCCGTTTACCAGCACATGCTTATGGCCGACAATCTGCCTTGCCTCTTTCCTGGTTCTAGCCAGACCCAGACGGTATACGACATTATCTAATCTTCTCTCCAGAAGAACCATGAGGTTCTCACCGGTCATACCTTTCATTCTGTCTGCTTTCAGATAGTAGTTGTGGAAAGGTTTCTCCAATACGCCATAGATAAATTTTGCTTTCTGTTTCTCTCTCAACTGAAGACCATATTCAGACACTTTCCTGTTGGCTCTCTTTAACTGCCTGTTGGACTTCTTATCTATTCCCAGATAAATGGGATCTAAACCAAGAGACCTGCATCTCTTGAGAACTGGAACTCTATTTACTGCCATCTTAACCTATACCTCCTAATTAGACTCTTCTGCGTTTTGGTGGACGACATCCGTTGTGAGGTACCGGAGTAACGTCTTTGATGCTGGTTACTTCAAGTCCGCATGCCTGAAGCGCACGAATTGCTGCTTCACGTCCTGAACCAGGTCCTTTTACCATAACGTCTACTGTTTTCAAACCATGGATAAGAGCTGCTTTCGTCGCAGTCTCTGCTGCCATCTGTGCAGCATACGGAGTAGATTTCCTTGAACCTCTAAAACCAAGACCGCCTGCACTTGCCCATGATAAAGCATTTCCTTCAGCATCTGTAATCGTTACAATTGTATTGTTAAAAGATGACTGAATGTGCGCCTGTCCGCGTTCAACGTTTTTCTTTACGCGCTTTTTTGTCACTTTTTTTGCAGTGTTTTTCGCCATTTCTAAACTAACCTACTTTCTTCAGACTTTAATATGATAGTTACATTTTACTGTTATTATAATCAACTAACACGCTTCCTTCGCCTTTCGGCTCGCTAAATCTTTATTAAGGTAGTTCTGTTCGCTAACCTCAAGCTGCGCTTTTCAGCTTGCTTTCGCTAAGTGCTCTACTTTTTCTTATTAGCGACAGTTCTCTTAGGACCTTTTCTGGTTCTTGCATTCGTCTTAGTTTTCTGACCGCGGACCGGAAGCCCTTTCCTGTGACGGATTCCACGATAACATCCGATTTCCTGCAATCTCTTAATATTCAAAGCGATTTCTCTTCTCAGATCACCTTCTACAGTCTGCGTATGTTCAATCACTTCGCTGATTCTCTTTACTTCCTCGTCAGTTAAGTCCCTGACACGAGTATCGGGGTTTACTTTCGCTTCGACAAGAATGCGGTTTGAGCTAGTTCTTCCAATACCGTAAATATAAGTCAACCCGATCTCAACACGTTTCTCTCTTGGTAAATCTACACCTGCAATACGAGCCATGTGTGTTGTGCACCTCCATAAAATTTTCTTTTTTATCAATTGGATAATATATAATGCTTGGCAAAATCCGCAACAAAATCTGCCTGACATCAGCCGACCATATACAGCTACGGTTGCTCGTCCTGAAATGTGTGTATACTGTCTGCTGGCCCTTGGCACTGTCTTACTCCTGTTCCCTCGGTATTAAAACAGAAATCCAGCCGTGCAGGCTGGTTATTATGAATAGCAAGACTTCTCTCTGAGTATCTTGCTACAGCCGCACATAAATCAAAACAAATCTTCACAAACATCTTTTTAATAAGGTAGTTCTGTTCGCTAAACTCAAACTGCGCTTTTCAGCTTGCTTTCACTAATCTCACAGAACGGGCTTCGCACTAATCTCATGCTGCGCCTTAAGCTTGCATTCGCTAAGCGCTCTAGCCCTGTCTCTGTTTGTGTTTCGGATTCTCGCAGATTACCCGGATGCTTCCTTTTCTCTTGATAATCTTGCACTTTTCGCAAATAGGTTTTACTGATGATCTTACCTTCACAGCACTTCCTCCTTTCTGCTCTGTCCAAAGGGACATTCTAAACTGACTTTTACGCAATTTTGCGCGCAAAAATACTATGCTCCAAAAGCATTCAGCTAACAGTATACCATCCGCCCCCTGAAAAATCAAGGCTTTTTTTAATTTTTCCCAAAACAATGACACCCTTCATTCGATTATAATTATATACTTATAAAAGGCGTTGAACCAATAATTATACAAATCTCATTTGTCCCTCTTCTAGCAATGATTTAAATTTATCATACATTGAATCCGTGACGTAATCAGTTAAATTCAAATTTTGTTCTGTTTGTATAAGCTCGTCTATGGACAAACAAGCGACTATTTTTTCAAAATCTATACGTTGTAGAACTTTTTTGGTATAGGGACGTTTTGCATCAAGGAATGCAATGCTTGTTAAAAATCCTTGCACTTTTTTAGAATTTAATAACAGCATCGCAACATATGCCGTATCAAAGCTGTCAAAACAAATAAAATAACTTGTGTCATCTGTCATTACAGGTTTCTCATCATCTGAATAAAGCACCGAAAATAAAGGCTGTTTATAAAAACCGCTAACACCTACTTTGAAACGTGAATATGAATAATCGCCTACTCCAAACATAGAAAATGGCGGTGCACCATAATAAATAGAACTTTTTCTACGTTCAAACAGATCAATATTGTTATTCAGATACTCCCACGTTTTAGGCACCTCATATTCAAGATGTTTTGTTTGCTCCCTCGCTTTTTTTTGCGTTACAAGAACAAACTTTGAAAAGCTGTGAATGACAGGTGCTTTAAACATACTGCTTTTAATCAATGGAAAAACAATATCTGGTTCAATCTGGATATATTCTTTTTTTCCATTTTGGAGCGCCCCATTTCGCATAGTTAATTCCATGACTTTTGAACAATCGTGTTTAACGCCTTGCCGCCATTCAAAGCAGCAATGGCCATCAAAATTCTCTGTATCAAAATCTAAATTACTATAAAACTGTCCGTTTGAGTAGCCAAACCGTGATTTGATTATTTCATGGCATTCAAAATCATATACATTACAAGTATTTGATGTACATGATTTATCGGAAAGTTGGATAACTAACACACAGGTGCTAGCGTTAATGCCAAATACTTTTGTTGCATCAAATTCCAATATATCACAGAAAGAAAATGGAATGCAATTTCTTTTTAGTTCTTTAAATACGTTTCTTGCAACTGAAGTTTTGCACAACATAGAAATTACCATGTTAGTCCCTCTGTATTCGCTAATCAACTGTAAAATCATATATTCACAAATATCAAAATTACTTGCACCAGTAATAGCGTCAATGCCTTTTAGACCTTTAAAGTTTGCTTTTTTAGGCAAATTATCAGAGTCTAGAACTGACAGTGTAGTGTTTGTCACCCATGGGGGATTTCCGATAACAAGTATTTGACGTTTATTTTTTATCAATGCTTTTGATGAAAAAGAGAAAAAATCAGAATTGATTATTTTTACTCGAGCATCATTTATAGTCTTCCTGCAAACTTCACAATATTCCGGGTTTATTTCTATCCCATAATATTCTTCGGCGTTAAATAAAAGACTGGCTCTTAGGAAACTGCCTAATCCACAAGTCGGTTCAACAATTGCGGACGGTTTAAGATAATAGTAATCTTTCAGATAACGACAAACCCTTTCGGCAAAATCAATAGGTGTTTGATAATCACCGTATTCACGCTTACCACTCATAATTAATAACCCCTTGAACGCTATTATCTAACGCAATGACCCTCGCATACTGCAACCGCCACTGTAACGCATTACTGATAGTTAAATAACCTTGTTCTGGAAGATTAGTAAGTATTTCTTCAGCAAGATCATTATATACAATATCATCTCCTGGAACATTTTTATCCTGTAAGAATCCGATAATATCTTCTCTGTTTGCACCATCATAAACCATTTCACGCAAACGTTTCGTAATAGTAAAATCAGCCGTTCTTTCTTTGTCTATGAATGTGCAATAAGTAAAGTGTAAGGTGCATGTATTGTTTGTATCTCGCTTATCATAAACAAAGACCAACAGATTATAACCTAAACCAAAAATCTTTTGGCGAGCGTTTTTAAATGGACAACTTGACTGTGGTTGAGTAATAGACGTAACTTTAATATCAGTCTGAATATCAGCTCCGGGCAAATCTATTCCTTTCGCACTACTTCCTATGTCAACAATGTAGCGTGACCGAAGAAATCGCTGGAATTTATGCTCTACATAGGTACCAACAGCTTTTCCGTCGGTAACTCCTATTAGTTCGACATGGTTTTCTCTGCTTTCCTTACCACAAAAAAGTTTAGCAGCCTCAATAAGTTCATCTATTGTTAATATCGGTTTCATAGTAAATTATCTCCTATTCCGGTTTTATATGGGCTTAATAATATAAATGAAATTGTATCATACCGCTACCTATTTCTCAATAGATTACCCTCTTGCATTTCTTCGTTTTTTGCAACTTACTGCCACTGGACATTTACTCTTAAATATATTTGCATAAACGATGCAGAAAAGTGACATATTTCCGGCTCTGCACCTTTCTATTTTGCAATATAATTTCTAATCTACATAATATCCAAGCAGTACAAACTCAGGTTCCCCCACTTCTAATTTTGCGCTTATAAGGCTGCGAAAAACATCATCAAATGAAAGATTCTTATTATTCGTCAGCACGGCATACTTCGATGTTTTATCAGCCCCCTCTTCTTTGCCTGTCAGCGTTAATTTGTAATTATAAACAATCCCTTTACATGTAAACGTCCCATCTTCGTTTACTGTATAACTCTGCTCCAGGTTTTCTGATTCTACAAGTCCTTCATTGCTGCTTTGCAAAGAATCAACAGCAGATGAATCGCTATTACATCCCATCGTTATGGCGCCTAATAAAATTCCAATTGCCAGTACTGTATTAATCTGTTTCTTAATCTATATTCTCCTTCTTATTTTCATTATTAAAATTGTGCAAGCCGGCCTGCATGAACTTTCTCTCTCTGTTCTATTGAAATCTTCAAATGAAACACTCCATTATAAAAATAACCACCGGAAAGAATACATTGATCATATCCTATCCGATGGTTTCTGCTATTTCGACATCATGCCCCAAGCCTTTTTGTGAACTACTTATCCCTCCAGATAATCCTGCCTTTTGTCAGATCATAGGGGGACATCTCAATCGTCACCTTATCCCCCGGCAGGATGCGGATGAAGTTCATCCTCAGCTTTCCGCTGATATGCGCCAGAATCTGGTGCCCATTCTCCAACTCCACCTGGAACATGGCGTTTGGCAGCTTCTCAACCACTTTTCCTTCTACTTCTATAACATCTGCTTTTGACATCTTACTTCCTCCTGAAACCAGTTTGTTTTTGATAAAGCTTAATCGCTCTTTTTATTTCTTCATTCCGAAAATTCTGCTGCGAAAAGACTTCTGTAATCTCTTTCGGAAGATTCTTAATAATTTGAATATGTTTCCTGTTCTTTTTTTTCGGCTTATCTATGGGCTTTAACTTCCCGTCCGCCAAATAAACCAGATTGGCTTCTTCCTTTATAATTACATAAAGACAGTCTTTGTCATGTCCTGATCTGGAAACCGCTAATTTAATATCCATCCAATTGCCTCCGTTTTTATTAAGGAAGTTCTGTTCGCTAACCTCAATCTGCGCTCCGCTTGATTTCGCTAATCTCACAGAACGACCTCGCATCACGCTCTGGCTTCGCCTACTGCTTGCCAATTGCTAGATGCTTTCGGCCTCGCCCGCTGTGAGGCTCAGAATCTCCGGCTCGCCGGATGTGATCAGAATCGTATTTTCGTAATGAGCAGACAAGGAGCCGTCCTGTGTCACCACAGTCCAGTCGTCATCCTGCCATTCCACATCAAAACGCCCTGCATTGATCATGGGTTCAATTGCCAATGTCATGCCTGCCCGCAGCCGCACACCCCTGCTCCTCTGTGCAAAATTGGGAATTTGCGGATCTTCATGCAAATGGGTGCCAATCCCATGTCCTACCAGATCCCGCACTACTCCATATCCAAAGCTTTCCGCATACGCGCTGATCGCATTGGAAATCTGATGCAGGTGGTTCCCCTCTAACGCATACTTTATGCCCTCAAAAAAACTTTGCCGCGTTCTTTCTATTAATAATGCAGCCTCCTTGGAAATCTCGCCGATTCCATGAGTGCGTGCCGCGTCCGAATGATAGCCCTTGTAAATCACTCCAATATCAAGGCTCACAATGTCGCCCTCTCGGATTAGCCGCTTCTTAGTGGGAATCCCGTGGACGACTTCATCGTTCACAGAAACACACACGGATGCCGGGTATCCATTGTAATTCTTAAAGGAGGGGATACATCCATAACTTCGGATGATGTCGTCGCCCAGGTGGTCTATGTCCAGGGTGGACATTCCCGGCCTCAGCTCCTTTCCCAGATTTTCATGGACTTTTGCCAGGATCTTCCCCGCTGCCCTCATCAATTCAATTTCCCTGGCTGATTTTATGGATACTGACATGATTTACGCCCCCAATATTTCTACAATGGCGCCGAATACGCTCTCCATTGGCTGCGTTCCATCTACGCTCTTTAATATGCCTTGTTTCTGGTAATAGTCAATCAAAGGCTGTGTCTGCTCATGATATACATTGAGACGCTTTTTCACGGTCTCCGGCTGGTCGTCGTCCCTGAGCACTATCTGGTTGCCGCAGCGGTCGCAGATACCTTCCTGCTTGGTCGGAATAGAAACGATGTGGTACGTTGCGCCGCAATTTAAACAAGCGCGCCTGCCGGACATACGATTGATAATGTTGTCGTCCGGGACATCCACATCAATTGCATAGTCCATCTTTTGATTAATCTTAGTGAGAGCTGCATCCAAGGCCTCCGCCTGTGGAATGGTTCTCGGAAAACCGTCCAATACAAATCCATTTTTGCAATCGTCCTGCGCGATACGGTCCATAACAAGATCACAGGTCAGTTCATCAGGCACCAAGAGCCCCTGGTCCATATATTCCTTGGCTTTCTTCCCCAGTTCTGTGCCAGCTTTGAGATTCGCACGGAAAATGTCCCCGGTAGAAATATGGGGAATCGAATATTTATCTGCAATCTGCTTTGCCTGTGTTCCTTTTCCAGCTCCAGGCGCACCCAACATGATTATTTTCATACAAACTTCCTCCTAACTAAGGTAACGGCACGCGTCGCTTTGCAACACCTGCCATATCGTCGGAAGGCATTATAGAAATGTTCCGCATTTGCCTTCCTCCTAATATAGTTAGTGCGCCATAAGAGACGCCCTCCGGCGCCTCCCAGGCACACATACTCAGTTTCTAGTCATTCAAAAATCCTTTATAGTAGCGTACCAGCATCTGGGATTCAATCTGCTTGAGCGTCTCGATGATAACACCCACGATAATGATGATGGACGTACCGCCGAAGGAAACGTTTGCGCTGAACACGCCGTTAAAGAAAATCGGGATAACCGCTACAATCGTAAGTCCTACCGCTCCAATGAATACGATATAATTCAAAATCTTTGCCAGATAGTCACTGGTGGGCTTGCCGGGTCTGATTCCCGGAATGAAACCGCCCTGCCGCTTCATATTATTTGCAATCTCCAGCGGATTGAAGGTGATGGAGGTATAGAAGTATGCAAATGCAACAATTAAAATAATATACACTACCAGACCTATACTATAAATGGGCTGTTCCGGGTCACACCAGTAAGACTGAGAAAGCCCATGAAGAATCTTGCTTCCAACGCCGTTGCCATTGCCTTTGCCCATGATGGCTGCAATTACCACCGGGAACTGCAAAATGGACTGCGCAAAGATAATGGGGATTACGCCTGCGGTGTTGACTTTCAGCGGAATATGGCTGGACTGTCCGCCCACCTGCTTGCGTCCCTGAATCTTTTTGCTGTACTGTACCGGAATCTTGCGTTCTCCATCCTGAAGGAAAATAACGAACACAACCGTCACCAGAATCACTGCCAGAATCACGAGCGCCGCAATGATGGCATTCCCCACATTGGGGGCATTCTTGATGAACTGGTTATAGAGGGTCATTAAATCTTCCGGTATTCTGGAAATAATATTGATTGTCAACACAATAGAGATACCGTTACCGACACCCTTCTCGGTGATTCTCTCACCAATCCACATCAATACTGCGGAACCTGCCGTCAAAGTTGCAACCATCATGATAACCTGCATTGCGTCAAATTTTTCCAGATAACCGCTGCGGCCAAATCCGATTGACATAGCGATCGATTGAATCAGCGCAAGTGCAACTGTCACATAACGTGTAATTTCAGCAATCTTTTTCCTTCCGTCTTCGCCATCTTTCTGCATCTCTTCCAATTTGGGAATAGCGATCGTCAAAAGCTGCATGATAATGGAGGATGTGATATACGGTGTAATGTTCAGTGCGAACACGGACATCTGCTCAAAGGAACCACCCGTGATGGCATTGAAGAAATTGAGCCCATCGGCTCCCTGACTTGCAAACCATTCTGTAATTAAGTCCCCTTTGACACCAGGCAGGGGCAGCTGTGAGCCCAGCCTGATGACAATCAGCATCAAAAAGGTATAAAATATACGACTTCTTATATCTTTAATTTTAAATGCTTTACGAAGTGTCTCCAGCATCCTTAGATCACCTCTGCTTTTCCGCCCAGAGCCTCAATCTTTTCCTTAGCGCTTGCACTGAAGGCATTTACCTGTACTGTAAGTTTCTTGGTGAATTCACCGTTTCCGAGAATCTTTACGCCATCTCCGGTCTTCCTGATAATTCTGCGCTCCAATAGATCTTCCACAGTTACAACGGAATCATTGTCAAAAACTTCCAATCTGTCAATATTAATAGCAATGATTTCTTTGGAATTTCTGTTCGTAAAACCACGCTTAGGAATTCTTCTGTATAATGGCATCTGGCCGCCCTCGAAACCTGGCCTTGGTGAACCGGAACGAGCTTTCTGTCCCTTATGTCCCTTACCTGCCGTCTTACCATTTCCTGAGCCGTGCCCGCGTCCCCTTCTGAAATTATCGCTGTGTTTGGAACCCTCTGCCGGTCTTAAATTTGATAAGTCCATTCTGACACCTCCTTACTTTTGTGTTAAATTTCTTCTACTTTCACTAAATGCCTGACATGACGGATCATGCCCCTGACAGCCTCATTATCCGGCTGTTCTACGGAATGATTTAACTTCCTTAAACCAAGCGCCTCTACTGTCTTGCGGTTCTTAGGAACTGCGCCGATTGTAGATTTCACAAGTGTAATTTTTAATTTCTCTGCCATTTTCCATATCCTCCTTAACCGAGTATCTCTTCCACAGATTTCCCGCGGAGTTTTGCTACCTCTTCCGGAGATTTCAGCTGGCTCAAAGCATTGATTGTAGCAAGAACTACATTCTGCTTATTGTTGGAGCCCAAAGATTTGGTACGGATATTTTTGATTCCGGCAAGCTCGCACACGTTACGTGCCGGGCCGCCCGCAATTACACCAGTACCTTCGGGAGCTCTTTTCAGCAGCACAGATGCCCCGGTATGCTTTCCGGAAATATCATGCGTAATACTGTTGTTATCATCTAATTTTACAGAAATCAGCTTCTTCATGGCGTCTTCTTTTCCCTTACGGATTGCCTCAGGAATTTCCGTTGCCTTGCCTAAACCTGCACCTACATGACCATTGCCGTCGCCGACAACAACCAAAGCTGTGAAGCGCATATTACGACCGCCCTTGACAACTTTTGTTACACGCTTAATTGATACCACTTTTTCTGTTAATTCTAATTGACTAGCATCAATGATTGTACGTTTCATGTATCTGTCTCCTCCTATTAAAAGTCTAATCCAGCTTCTCTGGCTGCATCAGCTAAAGCTTTTACCTTACCCTGGTAGATATAACCGCCTCTGTCGAAGACAACTGTGGTAATACCTTTCTCTAACGCTCTCTTTGCAATCACAGTACCTAAATGTGCTGCTGCTTCTACATTATTGGTTTTTTCCAGCTCTGCTTTTACATCCTTCTGAAGCGTAGACGCGGAAACAAGCGTATGCTGCGCGTTGTCATCAATAATCTGCGCATACATATGATTATTGCTTCTGAACACAGCTAAACGTGGTCTTTCGGCAGTACCGGAGAAACGATTGCGTATTCTTCTGTGTTTTTTCAAACGAACTTCGGATCTTGATTTTTTATTAACCATTTTTTGTTCCTCCTATATTATTTCTTACCAGTCTTACCAACTTTACGCCTGATAACTTCATCAGCATATTTGATACCTTTACCTTTGTATGGCTCAGGTCTTCTCTTATCTCTGATTTCCGCCGCGTACTGGCCAACTTTTTCTTTGTCGATACCGGAAACGGTAATCTTATTGCCTTCTACCTTAGATTCCAATCCTTCCGGGTCCGTCATAACTACCGGATGGGAGAATCCCAGATTCAATGTCAGCTCTTTGCCGGACTTGGAAGCCCTGTAACCGACACCGTTTACTTCCAGCTCTTTTACATAACCATCTGTCACACCCACAACCATATTATTGATGAGTGTTCTTGTCAGGCCATGCAGGGATTTCATTTTCTTTAAGTCATTCGGCCTTGTTACAATTATCTGGGAGTCCTCCAGCTTAATATCCATTTCTGCGGGAAGAGTTCTCTCCAATGTTCCCTTAGGACCTTTTACAGTCACATGATTATTTTCTGCAATATCGACAGTAACGCCCGCCGGTACTGCGATTGGCATTCTTCCGATTCGTGACATGCCCGTACCTCCTTACCACACGTAAGCTAATACTTCGCCGCCTACTGCTAATTTTCTTGCTTCTTTATCAGTTACAACGCCCTGGTTCGTGGAAAGTATTGCAATCCCCAGACCGCCCAAAACTCTTGGAATCTCATTTTTGCCGGCATACACGCGAAGTCCTGGCTTGGAAATTCTCTTGAGTCCGGTAATGATTTTCTCATTTTTGTCTTTACCATATTTTAAAGTAATGCGAATTGTATTGAAACTTTCGCCTTCCACGATGTCATATTTTACAATGTATCCTTCATTCACAAGGATTTCGGCAATTGCAACTTTCATCTTGGAAGCCGGAACATCTACTGTATCATGTTTAGCAGTGTTTGCATTACGGATTCTTGTAAGCATATCTGCGATTGGATCACTCATTGTCATGATGTATTTTCCTCCTTACCAACTTGCCTTTTTCACACCAGGGATCTGTCCTTTATATGCCAGCTCACGGAAGCAGATTCTACAGATTCCGTATTTTCTTAAATATGCATGTGGACGTCCACAAATCCTACAGCGGCTGTATTCTCTGGTAGAGAATTTCTGTTTGCGCTGCTGTTTAATTTTCATTGATTTCTTTGCCATTAAAATTCCCTCCTATTATTTCGTAAATGGCATATTGAACTGCGCCAACAACTCGCGTGCTTCCTCGTCTGTCTTTGCCGTGGTAACAAAAATAATGTCCATGCCGCGGATTTTGTCAATCTTGTCATATTCGATTTCCGGGAAAATAAGCTGCTCTTTGATTCCCAAAGCGTAATTTCCTCTGCCGTCAAATGCGTTGGGGTTCACGCCGCGGAAGTCACGTACACGTGGCAATGCAAGGTTAATCAGGCGGTCAACGAATTCATACATCTTCTCGCCTCTTAATGTTACCTTACATCCGATAGGCATTCCTTCCCTAATCTTAAAGTTAGCCACAGATTTCTTCGCTTTCGTGATGACAGCCTTCTGCCCTGTGATGGTCTCCATATCGCTGACAGCGGCATCCAAAATCTTTGCGTTTTCTTTCGCTTCGCCGACACCCATGTTAATAACAACTTTCTCAAGCTTGGGTACCTGCATAACGTTTTTATATCCGAACTTTTTCATCAGAGCGTCTACGATTTCGTTCCGATAAGTTTCTTTTAATCTACAACTCAACTGAATGGACCTCCTCTCCTGAATTAATCAATGATATCGCCAGTGGATTTGGCAAAACGTACTTTCTTGTCTCCGTCCATCTTGAAGCCTATCCTGGTTGGTTTTCCTTTGTGGACATACATTACGTTAGAAATGTGGATGGGGCCCTCCTGATGCACAATTCCACCCTGCTGGTTTGCCATGCTGGGTTTCACATGCTTGGTAATCATGTTCACGCCCTCTACCAAAACGGTATTCTTCTTCCTGTTGATAGAAATTACCTTGCCTTCTTTGTCTTTGTCTTTTCCGGCAATAACTTTCACAGTATCGCCTTTTTTAATCTTCAATGTTGCCATCTTCCCACCTCCTATAATACTTCTGGAGCTAAGGAAACAATCTTCATAAACTGTTTTTCACGAAGCTCTCTAGCAACTGGTCCAAAGATACGGGTTCCTCTGGGAGTTTTGTCCTCTTTGATGATAACAGCCGCATTTTCGTCAAATTTAATATATGAACCGTCTTTACGACGAGCACCTTTCTTGGTGCGAACTACTACAGCCTTTACCACATCGCCTTTTTTAACAACGCCGCCTGGTGTTGCATCTTTAACCGTAGCAGTAATGATATCTCCGATATTTCCATATCTCCTGGTAGAACCGCCCATAACACGGATACACAGCAATTCTTTTGCTCCTGTATTATCGGCTACTTTCAGTCTACTTTCCTGTTGAATCATGC